>JAHAYH010000014.1 GCA_018384745.1 Caryophanon sp.
GTAGGCCGATATCCTCGTTATTAAAAAGCTTCATGGTGACGCCGGTGCAGTCGTAGCCCTGCTCCTGCATGAGGAGTGCTGCTACGCTGGAATCCACACCACCACTCATAGCTATTAATGCTTTTTTGTTCATCTTCTTCCTCCTGAGACCGTCCATAAGGCACCATCTTCTTCGCAATGGCTCCTAGGAGTATTATTTCTATATTATATTTCTATATTAATTAAAATGTTTGTAAAAACTTTTAGACGCAATTTCAAACATAGCTTTATCGCCAGAAGTGTCGCCAAAGGCAAAAACCTCATCATATAATGTTAAATCGATTTCTTTTTCGATTCTATGGAGTCTGATCTAGTTACAGTTAGTACAGTAGCTTCTGATGCACAGGATGCAGCTAGCGATAACTCAGATGCTATTGATGGTTTAGACTCTCGGATTGGTACTGCCGAAACAGCTCTGCTTACTAAAGCTTCTGCTGATGCGCTTAGCGTACTTAACACTAACCTCTCAAACCTTGAAGGTACAGTAACATCTCAAGGTAAGCAGCTAACCACGTTAAACAACAGCCTGGAACAGACAGATACTCGTTTAGATGGGGTAAGTGATACTGCTGATACAGCTCTTGGTAATGCGAATGCTGCAAATACGGCACTGACCACTAAGGCAGATTCTAGTGTAGTAGCTGCACTGTCTAGCCAAGTTACAGGTATCTCAGGAGAGGTACGTAGCAATAGCAGTAGCATTACAGAACTTACGAACCGGGTTGAAGATAATGAGGTAGCCATAGGAACTAAAGCGTCTTCTGCAGCACTTCAGGCATTAACCAATGAAGTGTCTACAGTTAAGGGTACAGTTACTACACAAGGTCAAAGCATAACTAGCCTGACCGGTACGGTATCTTCTCAAGGTACATTGATTGGGGATGCACAAACTGCTGCAAATAATGCTGCAAGTCTTGCAGGAAGCAAAGGTAAAGTGTTCTTCCAGAACACGGCACCGCCTGCTTCTGAAAGACTTATTCAGAACTTATGGATTGATACCACTGGAGGTAATAACACTCCTAAACGCTGGCAGACAGATGCATGGAAACCGGTAAGTGATAAGGTTGCAACAGATGCTCTAGCAGCTGCAAACCAGGCAAATACTACACTCACTACGAAGGCTGATGTTACTGCATTACAGAATCTACAGACTAACCTCACTGCTGTGGATGGTCGTGTAACTGCCAATGCCAGTGAGATCACTACACTTAAATCAAATCTATCTTCAACCAATGCTGCTGTATCTACCAAGGCAGATACCTCCGCATTGAATACCCTGAAAACTCAGGTGAATAATGTTAGTGACAAGGTTACTGCAAACTCTTCAAGCATCACTACATTAGGTGCTTCAATCACAACTATTACAGGTCTGCTTTCGGATAAGGCAGATGCATCACTACTGAATGATTACTTCACTAAAGCTGAAGCAAATGAAGCTACATCAGGGCAGATTGCAACCTATGACGCTAATCTAGTTATTGGTGGGGTAAACCAGTTATTTGATTCAGAAGCTGAACGTGGTACGGATGGTAGTAGTTACTTAAGTTATGAGCGTAGCAAAGCGTTATATGACTTCTACCAGGCTAACTTAGGTAAAGCCATTACTATTAGTTTTGAAATTAATACACCAGTAGCCGGGATACTGAACGTACTCTCTGCCAACCTGTCAGCACATAGCTTTATTGCTATGGTTAATGCTGATAAAGCAGATAGTTGGACGAAGTATGAAGTAACCACAACACCTAAACTAAATAACGAATATGGTTTAGATGACCTTATGAGTAGTTTGGAGTTCAAAGGTGTAACTATTGGTTTAATACCTAAAGTACGTAAAGTACAGCTGGAAGCGGGTACACGTGCTACAGATTGGAGTCCATCTCCACGTGACTATACTGAAGCATTTAATAGCTTAACTTCAATTACTGAAGCCAATGCACAAGCAATCACATCAGTGACCAGTCACGTAGGTGAGATTGACGGTGAACTGGTGTCCGTAGGTGAATCCCTAACAACACTGTCTAATAGAATTACTGAGGTAGACGCTGAAGCTAAGACAGGTATTACGAATGCAGCAACTGCACAAAGTACTGCTGATACTGCTGTTAGTGCTAATGAGGTCACAGCAAGTCGTGTAGATGGCCTTACAGCTACTATGGAAACTATGGATGGTGAGATTCAAACCAAAGCTACTGTTACTGCTGTCAATGGTTTGGAGACACGTATTGAACAAGCGGAAGGTGCACTTACTTTACAAAGTAATGAACTGACTACACTCAAATCTGAAATTGATACTAAGGCCAGTGCACAGGCATTGTCTGAGTTACGCACTTATGTGTCAGATGAGGTAGACGGGGCTATAGAAAGTAGTTCACAACTCATTACTGAACTACGTAATGAACTGAATGTGACAAATCAAGATCTTGCATTGAAAGCAAATACCAGTGCAGTGAATAAGCTTGTATCAGATCTGAGTAATGATATTGATGGGGTGCTTACCAGCACTACGGTTGCACTAGATTCACTTCGTTCTGAAATGACCAGCGAGCTAGGGACTAAAGTAAACTCATCTGTTTTGAACTCTTACTACACCATTACCCAAGTAGACAATACAATTTCTGGGGCTATTAGCAGGCTAAGCTCTCAAGTAGATACCGCACTTGGAGACAAGTTAGATGCTTCAGTAATATCTAATTACTCTACCAAAGCAGATACTACAAGTGCAGTGACTAGCGCTATTACAGCCTACAAGTCAGAAGTGAATAATGCTTTAGGGCAGAAGCTAAACGCTTCTGTGATTAATAGTTACTCTACAATTACCAGCATGAACACAGCAATTAGTAATGCAGTGTCTACTGTAAGTTCTGAGCTGGGGAATGCTAAAACAACTATAGATGAACAGAGTCATGTGATTAACGGGATTAAAGCTGTTAAAGCAATTTCAGTAGACAACAACGGAGTTATTTCTGGATATGGTTTAATCTCAGAATTGGTTAATGGTACTGTAACCTCAGTATTTGGTATCAATGCAAATAACTTCTATATAGGTTCTCCAGCAACAGGTAAGAAGTTACTGGTAGTACGTACTACTGCAGGTACAGTGAATGGAGTTAGCTACCCTATTGGCACTTATCTTGATACTACGTTTATTGCTGATGCTGCTATCACTACAGCTAAGATTGATAATGCAGCTATTACGACGGCAAAGATCGGAGATTTGCAGGTAGATACCCTGAAGATTAAAGACAATGCTGTAACACTACCTTTGGCTATTACAGACATGTCTGAAGATTATCGGGACAACGTGGCTGCCAACACTTGGCATGCCATATCTTCAGTATGGCTCGCTGGAATTTCATCAGGTCAGCGAGTTCTGTTGATGTTTAACGCTATGCCTTTTGATGCAGACACTACTAATGGTGCTGTAGCTATGACCGCGACTAACAATAATACTTGGACTAATGCTTTTGCTAAACTAGGATTACGCATAAACGGTACGCTGGTCGCTACTTTACAGCATGAAAGGACGGAACAAATTACAACAGTATCCCCAACAGATGGGTACATGGTTCGTTGGACATCTCCTAGATGTGTTCTACCTACTTCTTCTACAAGTTACTTTTTCACAGCTCCTGTGAATAACCCCCTAATAGAAATAGTAGGTATGGCAAACACGTATCCCACACTTGCTAAAAAAGCAGCTGTCAATTACTTTGCACTGGTGGTTAAGAAATGATTAATTTTGAACATGTATGTGTTGTAGATAAGGACACAGGAAGGCTTCTAACATATTTTCATAATGTTTCGGAGGCTATGGTTGAGATGAACACTCCCGAAAATGGGGTTGCAGTTCTGTGTGAAGCTCCTAGCTTTAAGTGTTATTGGGACTTTAATAAGAAGCAATTTATTAAAGTAGGTGTACCTGAAGATAGCAATCTCGTATTCGACTACGTTACGAAAAAATGGACAGACCCAAGAAACTTGGATGAAATCAAAGCCCAGAAATGGGCTGAGATTAAGTATGAGCGAGACCAACTTGAATTTGGGGGCTTTGAATTTGAAGGCAGTATTTATGATTCAGATCAGGTTTCTCAAGGTCGAATTATGGGTGCAGCGATTGCAGGTGTAGAACAAGTGTGGACAACTGCAAGTAACAGCACCATCACTCTTACTGGCTCTGAGTTGCTTGAACTGTACCAAGCTTTACAAGCTCATGTGGCTAGTGTGCATGATAGAGGTCGTGAAGCTAGAGCAGCAATAAACGCTGCTTCAACTAAAGAGGAAGTTGAAGAAATACATTTATAAATAGTAAAGCCCCTCATGTAGGGGCTTTACTTTATCTGTTATTATTCTTCATGTTTTACATAACTAAGGTATTAAACATGCGTAATGCAATGTGGGTAGGTGGAGGCATTACAGGTATGGGTGAGATTCCTATGCTTGGTGTCAAGGAAAAAGGATTAGCAAAAGTTATTCGGGATATTTTTAGTAACGATGAGAAAGGATTCTTTTACGACCCTAATGATTTGAGTACGATGTATCAGGATGCTGCGGGGACTAATCCAGTTACAGCAGTAGGGCAGCCTGTAGGTTTGATTTTGGATAAGAGTAAGGGTCTAATAAAGTCAGAAATAAATAGGGACGTTAATTTTGACAATCCTTCAAGTTGGTCAGGTCAGTCATCAAAAATTTCTGTAAGTGGTGGGTTAATATCGTGTAACTCAACTACAAACGTTAGGGTTATTCAATCAGGGGTATCTGTTTCCGCAAATACCAGATATGTGATGGAAATTGACGTTGTAAGTTACACGCGAGGAGACCCATTTATTCTTTGTGGCGGTGTTGAAGTGCCTATTCCAAAAAGTGTAGGTAAGCACATTATTAGCTTCACAACAAAAACAACAGGGGCAATACTTGGTGTGTACACAGGAAAAATTAATGTTGGTGGTGAGTGGGCAGCAAGTAGCCTTTCTTTAACCTCAATAGATGGAAACCACGCCTACCAATCTACTTCAGCAGCAAGACCTATACTTGGTACTGAGCTAGTTGTAAATGGTGATTTTAGTGCAGGTCTAGCAAATTGGGTGCAGTGGGGTACTGCTGTTTCTTCCGTCTCAGAAGGCGTGTTGAGTATTACGGGACAAGGCTCAACTTCTGGCGTGTATCAAGATATCCCTACGGTGGTCGGAAGAACCTATGTGTTAGACTTTAGAGCGGCAGGTTTTGTTCGCGTGATGCTGTACGCGAACTCAGGTTTTTCACCTGCGATACCTAACTCAAACGCTCCTCGTGTGACTTTCGTAGCTACGTCTTCAGTAACGCGCATATATGCATACTGTAACGGTAGCGGTACTGGCACTATTGACAACATCTCATTAGAGCACGTTACAGGCTATCGCACAGACCGAAACTATCTTAAATTTGATGGTGTGGATGACAAGCTCACAACCACACTACCCACTCAATTAACAGGCTGTACAGTGGCTCGTTCTGTACCAAATGTTGGGGCTCAAATACTGACAGGTCAAACAATCCCTGCGACCTACAAGGACAATACAGTCCATTGTGGGTTGATTGTGATTAACAGAGCTTTAACTCCTAGTGAAACCTCAGCCATTACTTCTGAACTCAACAAGAGGGCTGGTGTATGAAATTTAACTTATCAGTCGTCAGCATCATCCCCGATGATCACAGAGACACGATCAATCAAATTGCAGAGCTTTATGGTTGTGGTCCTAACAATCTATATGTAAAGCTGCAAGGTGAAGACGGCATCTATTGGGGCTGTCATTCGTGGTGGAAGCCTGAGCATTACGCTTTATTCAGTAATGAAGAGCTACGTAATCAAGTGGTTCCTGACGAACTTAAACCTTCACTTGAGCATTTATATGAACGCCTAATGCTAGACGGAGATGCTCAAGAGAATTGGCAGTCTACATTAAACGAATTAAACTTAACTATAGTGCAAGAGGAAGTCTAATGACTACTAAAATTCAATTAACCAATCAACCACAGCAGATTGTGAATACTGAAAACTGGGCATTGATTTCATCCAGCTCAGGTCAGGATTTCAAGATTCATGTTGGTGCCAGTGTGTCTGATGTGAGTGCATTCCACTTAGTTCGTGAAATTGGTTTCGGGGTAGGTGTCAAAGTATGGGCATGGACGGATAGTTCAAGTCCAGTACATGTCAGCGTATCGCAAGGATAACTTAACAGGCACTTCTTAGGAGGTGCCTTCTTCTATTAGGGGAATACAATGAGTAAGAGTATCGCAATTACTGCAGGCCATAGCAGTACAGATCCAGGTGCTGTGAACGGTAAACGTACAGAAGCGCAGATCGTACAAGATATGGTAAAGATGGTTTCTGTTTACCTGGAACGTGCGGGTATTGATTTTGAAACGGATGTTGAGGATGGGGTAAACCAACCTTTAGCTAAAGCTATTAAGGTTGCTAAACGAAATGACATTGCTATGGAATTTCACTGTAATGCTGCAGCTTCCAGTAAGGCTACAGGTGTTGAGGTGCTGGCAAGTGAAAAGCATAAACCTCTAGCACAGGAGGTAGCTAAAGCCATTGGTGATGTGCTAGATCTGACATTGCGTGGTGTTGGTGGTTGGAAGTCTGAAGGATCAGGTCAGCATAGTCGTCTTGGTTTCATTTCTACAGGTGGTGGTTTAATCGTAGAGTTATTCTTTATTTCTAACCCATCTGACTTATCTAAGTGGGATGCTAAGAAATGGTTGGTTGCTAAGGCAGTTGCTGAAGTTTTAATTAAACATGCGAGGTAATCATGTCTATAGGCGCTAAGGTGACATGGGCAGCATTTCAGAAGATTCAGCCATTAGTGCTGATCTTCTTTATTGTACTGTCTGTAATTTTAGGGGTGATATGCTTATTGCTTGGTACTAAGAATATGATGCTTCAGTCTCAGCTTCTAGTGAATAAAGAGAACAAGATTGAAGTTATTGTAGATACTACTGAAATAGCAAATGCATTATCGAAGGGATATTCTGAAAGTAAGATAGAGAGAGAGATCATTTATGAAAAAATTAAAGGGGATACCGAAACCATCGTTAAACATGACACTGTTTTCCTTAACGTGTGCATTAGCGATGACGGGATGCAGCACTACAACAACTTCGTATCTTCCCCCGTTACCGGTAAACCTGAGTGAGCCCTGTAAACCATCAGGTTTACTTAAAGGTACTTCAGGGGATGTTATCTACGAGTTGTTAATGGACAACGCATACAAGGCACGTGAATGCAGTGCAAAGCATGCAGCTACGATAGACTTCTATGAGCAGATGAGGAAGGTGGTAAATGGAAAGAACTAAGCTTCAATTTGGATATAGTGCAGATGATGATAATGGTTTTATCCTACGGGAAGGTGCACAACACATTGAAGATGCTCTAACTGATATCTATATGTTCTTGTCTGGTGGTCAAAGTCAGGTAAAACTGCCTCTGGCCATACCTAAGTCTAGAGGAGGTACAGGTGCTACTGGTGAAGCATCTTCAAGGGAGTTTGTAGTAAGCCAAGGTGTTAAGGCTTTCCAGCCAGTGTTGCTTAAATATGTTCCTGTGGCTTATTGCACAGTTGGTTTAGGTACAGCACCTAAGACCCACGTAATAACTGAATTAAATTCTGAGATTCTATTCTTTAGAACAGGTGTAGGTACATACAAGTGTACGGTGTTTGGATCTATCAAGATTAATAATGACTTCATCTACGTACAACCAGATAACTACGGTAATCAGGGAATATGTGGAGTTCCTACTTATGAAGGAAATGACATTATCATCAAGGTTCATCCGTTGGTTTTTGACCAAGTTACGGGCAGGTTTGCTCCGAATACCGACGAGAGAGTTGATGTACCAGATGGTACTTTTATCTCTTTTGTACTTGTTAATACGATTGGTGCCTTTATATAAATTTGAATGAAATAAAGCCCCAATAAGGGGCTTTATTTTTAAGTAAATATTATTGGAAGTTATATCCATCTTCACCAGTAATTAAAGCTTTGGACCAGTTTTCATATTGGTCTGCATCAGCTTGAAGCTGCTCTACAGTACGCCATTGAACATCAGTAAGTTCTTCAGCACATTGCTTCATGTCTTCCATGTCTTGATCATTCAGATCAATCACAGCAACAATGCCAAAGTGAACCATACCTACTGTATTAGTGTAATCCACAATACAGTGTTTAAAGTTTACACGCTGGCTGAATTTCTCTAGATCCAGACCTAGCTCTTCTTTAAGTTCACGCTTGGCAGCATCAAGAATAACTTGGGTAATAGTTTTACCAGGTTCAGCATCGGTATCATCTACATGGCCGCCAAAGCCCAAGCTTCGTGTACCGTGCAAACGTGTTTCTGCTCCCTTACTGCGTGAATAAGTCAGATAGGAGCCTTTATACTTAACCAGCATGTAAGGAAGTACCTGCGGTGTGCTAAGTGCTTTAGAAAAGTTAGGCATATCTTTACCATCTACTTCACTACGTTTATGGAAGGAAAAGTGCTGCTCTTCAATCCAATTCATGTTAAAGCGGGAAATCATGCGTTTACCTGTTTGAGGGATCACACCCCAGGTAGCCAGTAAAGCAAGTTGAATGCAAAGAACGATACCGTCCATTAATAGACTCCAGAGTTTTTAAGAATAAAGTTAATACGTTGGTCCAGGTCAGTAATCCATACAGGAATAACATAAGCTGTAGTACGCATGTTAAGTTCATAAACTACACCTAGATAAATGTAGTTAAGATGGTTTACGTAGCCGGGTTGAGGTGCAGCTGATTTAGGGTTGTGCTCTAAAGGAATACCCGGCTGTACCAGGAATACTTTATGAAAGTAGTGATTGGTCAGTGCATGGCAATCAGCAATATATTTTTGAAGCCATAGCTCATCATCACGATCAAGTACATTAGAGTTAGCCAGTGAGACTGTATAACCAATGAGATCTAGAGGTGTACGGTCATAAATGATATTACCATTGGCAGATGCTGCCAGCAGTTCTGCCATATAGTTGAGTAAACCTTCTTGTATCTGACGACGTTCTTTAAAGGTGTAATCCTGTTTTGATGAATCAAAGCCAAGAATGCGTTGTGCTTCTGATAACTGTACCTGCATAAAACGAATGCCACTGGCTTCGGCAGTAGCCTTGGCCAGTGTAGTTTTACCGGTACGGTGTGCACCAAGTAAACCTATAATCATTTACGTGGAACTCTTTTAGTAGCAGGACGTGCACGGGCAGGTGCATCTATGTGTAGGGTTGCATCTATTGGTTCGGGTTGCACCATTTGGCTTTCGTACTGACTTTCGTACTCAGTGCGTTCCTGTTCTTCAAGCTCTTGTACACGACGAGAGATCTGATCCACTTCTGTATTAATAATACTAAGTAGTGCATTAAGGTCTTCCGGTTGTTCTAACTTTTCAGAGTATGAACGAATAGCTGCAGACAATGCTGCTACAGCACCAGATACGTTCATGCCATCGGAGGTAGTAGAAGTAATGGTGTTACCTTCAATAGATACAATAATAAAGTGATCTGTATCCTTTACTGCATTTAGAACACGGATGTTCTTTTGAGATTCGGAAATGGTTTTTTCCAATGTTTGGATAAGGTCTTGATTGTTTGACATGGCTTCTATTCCTAGAGTGTGAAAAATCCCCTTTCGGGGATTATGATGGTGGTATTTTTAATGCTTCAAGGTTGGATTTTATCCTGTAGCTTCTGGATGAATCTTGCACCAGCATGAATGGCAACTGCCGTATAAACGCTTTGAGGTACAAGCTCATGAACCAGAGTAACGAAAGGGTACATCTCCCAAGCAACTAAAGCAACGAGGAGTGAAGAACTAACTTCTGAGTAGTACCACATTGCATTGGCTTTACTCTTCTTCCTTGCTAGTTTTTTTACAATGCTGTTAAAGATGCTCACACATACAATAACAGCAGCGATAAGATTTGCCCAAGCATCAGGATCTACATGAAACATTAAGATTCCCCAAGATTTGATGCTTGAGAGATTTTATGATCTTTTTTACTTAATAGCTATCGCATAAGTAAATTAATGATAATATTGGGACTCCTGAAAACTCAATTGAGGATTTGACATGAGTTTAGTGATTGAAAATGAAGGTGCAGTAGATTCTGCTGAAGGTACTGTATTCGGTGCCCAAACAGGTCCACGTACTATTGGTGATTTGCTTGGTGAATCTAATGATCTGCTTCCACTATACCGTGGCGGTGCAATGATCATTACTGCTGAAGAAGAGCTTCCTGTAGCTCCTTAACAGTAAACCAAAAGAAAGAGGCGTTAAGCCTCTTTTTTATTTCTTAAGTTCCGGATGAAGTCTGCAACTGCCAGTAACTCTGATGAGGTGCTCTTATAACGAAATTGCTGAATAACAGCATTAGCATCATCAATACTTTTACAGTAGGCTTCATAAGCCTGATAGTGATCTAAATCCTTAAATACACTGACTTCCCATTGTGTGTAATTAGGATGATGGGTACGTGCTTTTTGGATACTGATGACTTCACGGGAATCCTTCAGTTTTACCCATTTAGATCCTCTAGACTCTACTACGTAGGTTTGTCCTTTTAGTACTACAGTATTACCTGGTTTAAGTTTTAGTAGGTCTTCACTACTCATCGACTTCATCATCTGCTCCAAAGTTGATTAACTGTAATTGAATGAATTTCAGAAAGTCCTGAATCTCTTGATCCGATTTCTTAGATTTAATCAGATGGCTTACATCTATACTGAAGTTTGGAATAACTCTACGTACGTTATCGTAATCGTCTTCTAGAATGATAGCGCTGCCATCTATCCAGAGTTCATGATCATTGAATAAACGGCATAAGTCTGTGTCATCCTTAGTGAACTGGACCGAGAATGTATCTTCGTTATCGTCTTCGTCCCGAGGATAGTCATCATCAATATCATACTTAATGGGTACACCATCATAGTCGTCAATGAGTGAGTTGGCGACTGCCATAATTCGTTCAAGTCTTACTGATTGCATGGTTCACTTCCTAAAGTAGTTACGTCTTCAACCGGTACGATATAGAAACCCTCTTTATCTACTTCGTACATAGAATCTAATTTGTCGTACTCTGCCTGGCTATCGCCAAGCTGTACGTAATAGAAGGTTTCATCATCTGGGTGAAGAAGGTTATTGGTTTTGAATGCGGGTGAGTTTGAATAATCGAAGGTGTATTTAGTACGTTCGATAGTCATGTAATGACGGTACATTAGTTACCTCATTAAGTAAGGGGCCTAAGCCCCTTTGGTTAAATGATTCCTTTCTCTTTAAGATAGGCAATGTGCTTCTCTTTAAGTTCCAGGATGGTTTGTGCATCTGCACCATTTGGAATGGTAAATGGGTAAGCCCAGTTAGGATATGCAATATCCAGTTCTGCACCAATCTTCACACGGTCATGTGCAATGAGCGGATCTTCCTGCCATTGCATTTCTGTGATCAGATGTTTATTTACAAACATGATGGCATCTAGGTCATCATAAGTGATGTAGTAAGATGCATCGTGAATAGGTGCAATCGGGAATATTTCATACTTAAACTTAGAGTTCCAGACATGGTTCATAAATGCCACCATAGCCCGGTTATTTAACTGGCCATAAGACTGACCAATTGCATTACCTAAAGTACGTTCATCTTCACTGGTTCCTCTTGCTTGATAGCTTGATTTACGGATGGTATTGCTCAGTAAAGGGCAACGTAAACGTAAACCAAAGGCCAATGTGATGTAGCCTAAGTTTGCTGCTTCATCAATACGGCGCTGAACATACTCATCTGATTCGATGTACAGGGTATGATAGTTACCATAGATTTCTCTGGCTTCTTTCTTACTAAATCCAAACTTCTCTACCAGTCCGTGTTCAGAACCGCCGTAAGTCATCATAAAGGTTGGAGCCTTAGAATCATGACGTACAGGGTCAAACAGTTTCTTGATAGAGTTAATAGAACTAACACAATCAAGAATGCCAGGTACACGGTGAGGGAAGTATGAGAATGCTCGGATGGAGTGGCCATCATACTTACTTGAGTTACCAATCTTGGTTATAGAAGTGGATTTACCCACGTCCTCACAAGTTTTAAGTAAGTTGTCATACTGACTATCAAATGGAAATACATCATCATTGTTCTTACAGTGTATTGCTGCAAAGTCTTTTACTTTGATGACATCACCACGGAAGATTACTTCTGCATCATCACGCATGATATAGGTGCCATTGTCGCCTTTTACCTGGTAAATCTCATGGCCTAAGTACACCTTCATTTTGTTGGTGTCTTTAGACAAGAGTGCAGAGATATAATCTTCTAAACTGTTGAAGTCTGAGAAGGTGAAGATCTTACCTTCTGGTGCCTGGAAGATACTCTTAATGGCTTTACCATAGGTTGAACCACTTGGTAAGTTCTGAAGGTTTGGATCACTACTGCTTAAGCGACCTGACTTTACTCTGGCAATATTAAAGCTGCCATGTAAGTAGCGTCTACCATCTGCTTTTAACATCCCTTCAGCAAATGCTTTCATGAATGTATTAATCACTGTACACAGCTCAGAATAGTCAATGATGTTCTGGAGTAATTCCTTTACTTCAATGTCTTCTGTCTGGTGGATTAATAGCTTAATGGTATCTGCATCAGTTTTAGGTTCCTTAGCTGGAGTCAGCTTTAGTACCGGTAACTTAAGTACACCATGTAGAAGTACTTGCAGCTGGTTTGAACTTCCGGGATTGAAAACCAGATCATCAAAGTCATCTGCAGATTTACGAAGCTTCTTCAGTTTGGCGTTGGCTTTCTCCACCTCCTTATCAATCAGAATATCTTCAGCTGCTAATACATAGTCAGATTCAAGAATCTTTACCTTAAGGTCTTCACGCATAGTATTGAGTTCAGTATCTACTTCAATACGGCGTTCTTCATTCATAGGCATGCCATGAAGTTCTGTAACCAGAAGTACACGCTGCATATCCAAGAAGTCTTGATATACAGTATCCTGCTTTTCAGCAAACATCTGATCCCAATACTTATCCTTAACCCATAAGTTACAGCAGCTATCTGTCAAGTTATAACGAAGTAACTGGAATGGTTCGATCTTCAGAACATTCTTAATGTTGTCTTCACCATAGTCACCTGCATACTCATAGGCCAAGCCTTTAAGTGTCAGGTCAGGACGTGTCGTACTGTTTAGGCATAGGAATGCAATCATCCGTGTGTCATCCCAATTACGTGTCAGATGGAGTACACCATCTACCATGTTCTTGTGATCTAACGGGTGGTCCATGTAAAGTTCCCAGACCAATTGTTTTAAGTCATAGGAACCACCATGGAAAGTGATGTTGCCTTCATATGTATCGAAGAACTCACGTAGGAGCTTACGTACACGATGGTTCTTAATGTTGGCACCATAGATACCAGCTTCTGGTGTAATGGGCTTATAGTCCACTAGAAAGGACACACCAGCACTAATAGAAGTAGCGAATGCAATAGATGCAATTCCTGCTTCCCCTAATCGTAAGCTGAAGGTTTCAATATCTACACCTAGTTCTTCAAACTGGTGCAGACGTTTCAGTTCTTTCCGAATCTGATCATACGTAACAGGGTAACGCTCATCAGTGAACTCTAGATTAATACGAGAAGATACTGTGCCACCATATGCTGCAATCATAGTGTTATTGGCCAGTTCAATTTTCTCAGTCTGGTTTGGGTTATAAGCCAGGCTAGAATAGTTGACTGTGTAAACCACATTGATGTGTTCTAGCCCTGGAATCGTACAAGGTACTGCATGATCCAGATTGGCTTCTGCTTTGGCCTGTTTAGTAATGTACTTATAGTAGTTACTGTCTGCACATAAGATATGTTTTACCCCGGTTCCCTGTAGTACAGGCACCAAGGCTTCTACATGATCTTTCATAAGGTTTTTTGTGACCTTATTATTGTGATACATCAAGGTTGCAGCCATGATTGCGGTGTCTGGGATACCTCCTAGAATCATTGGATTGGCATAATAATTTTCAATCATGCGTTGAGAAAAAGAGGTATCTTTAATCAGAATTGCTACATCGAATTGTGACTGCCCTTTATCACAAATCTTGTATAGGTTCATATAAGCTTGCTCACTGTAATGAAGTTTTCAATATTAAAAGCCAGGGCATACTGATCAATAATCTGATCTGCACGTTCCCGGCTTATGCCTTTGGCTGTGTTTAGAGAAACGAAGTCTACCTCATCTGAAACCATATTCATAATGTGATCAGGGATAACCTGACCTACTTCTTCAATGGTTTTTGCTTCTCTAAATACAACCGAAATCATGTTCTTAAAGCTGCGAAGAGTTAATTCCCATTCATCTTCATACCGCTTTCGCATGCGTTTGAATCCCTCTACGAGGTCTTCATGCAGCTCACCGGATTTACGATGTAATACAGATTTCTTGACAGATTCCACTACGCTTTGAGGGTAGGCATTGCCCTCTACACGGAAGGCAATAAGTTCTTTATCTTCAAGTTCGTTATGCTCTTCCAGATACTCCTGACAGATAGCATCCCAAGTTTGGTTACGTGCTTGCTCTACACCTTTGATAAATGTAGAGATGAAGATATTCCGTAAACACATAGAGTTTGTTGAATTGAGTTTCATAAGTTACCTATTACATGGATTTCCTTCCGTGCACGGCTCATGGCCACGTAAAGTAAACGTGACAATGACTTGCTGGAGGATACGTTAGCGAAATCGGAGAGGTCTAGGAACACACGGTCATAGGTACTCCCCTGTGATTTGTGGACAGTACATGCGTACTGAGGTCTGAAGTCTACCCAGGTTGTATCAATGGCATAACGCATAGAGTCCTGCATTTTGGCATTGGCATAGTGGATGTGGGCTTTATAATCTTTAGGGATAAACAGGTTCTTAAATCCTGAAGTATCTACATATAAACCAGGAATAGTATCCGTAACGGTAATACCATCTATTTCATGGTTTACATGAAACATTCCAGGATCTACCCGAGTAAGGCGTACAGTAGCATCCGTCTTAATGGATCCCATGGCTCCTTTGAAGAATTTGTTATTTACCATGTAGTCACCTTCTTGGTAACTGGTACGGTTTTCCAGCTCTTCAAATAAGAACTTCGATACTTCTAAAGTTCTCTCATTGGTGAATGATAGGAACCGGGCAGATCCTTTTTTAAACGCTTCTACCATGGCATCAGCGAAAGCTTCATTTTCACTATCTTCATAATGAATAAAGCTCTTACCATCTGGTTTAAGTTCTGGGAACTCACCATCCAGTACATACTGTTTTAAGCTTTCAGCTACTTCTTTAAGTACTGAGGTTTCTTGTCGTACCTGTTCCTTAAGCTCAATGGTAGGGAATCCTCGGGCAGCTACAGGAATCTTACGACTACCTACTGGTGCCAGTTGTGCATGATCTCCTACGAAAATAACTGAAGAGCTTGTGCCTATACTCTTCATCAAATAATCCAGAAGTTCTGAATCAATGTAGCTGTACTCATCAATGATAAGCAGAGTGTTCAGTATAGGAGTGATAGGTGGGTACACTGGTTTACCGTACTGCATTTTAATCTTAAGGAATGAATGGAGGGTTCTACATTCATGGCCTGTGGCTTGTTTAAGGGAATCTACAGCTTTGTTAGTTGTTGCTGTAACCTCAATCTTTTTAGGGCGGGTATTGGTAAGTCTAAGCGTGGCAGCCCACTGCTTATCCTTCCACAAGTTAAGGATTTCCTTAATTAGTGTGGTTTTACCTGTACCTGCTGAACCATCTACAACGAGGACTGGATGATCCTCTAACAGCATAAGTTTAGCTGCTTCAAGGACATTGGTTTGATCTTGGGTTAATGACATTTTCCGGTTTCCTGAATAAGAAAAGCCGGAGTTACCCGGCTAGTGTTTAACGATAGCTTTTACAATAATTAGAAGCCAGTCTCCTACTTCCCTAAGTATAAACATAAATAAGTAGGCGCTTCCTCCTGCTTTGGCTAAAGCATTCCAAAAAGCATCTTCCATGTCATAGTTAATGAGGAAGAATGATATGAGTATTAAGATGTAGGTCATTTACCCTTTCCTAAGTCTTCAACTTTAAAGTGAATGACAGATCCGAATGTAGGTCGCCATGTAGGGTTATCATAGATACACCAGATGACAGGCTTCTTTGGATCCATGGATTTAGTTAGATGAAAGTAACCATCAGTGAGTACTACCAATGCACGGCTAGGAATATCCTGTAGCTTCTGTAGTACCGGTTCGATTAAAGTACCTCCACCACCTTTCATCTTGATCTGTCTGAACTCTTGCGTGTTCTTAACAACATCACGTGCTTTAAGGTCATGGTCGAATTGCATGATGCCAATCTCTTTTGGTTTAAAGCGATCAAATACATGTGCAATTTCAGATACAAACTGGGTAAACATATCGTTCGATACTGAACCAGAGGTATCAATAGCAAAGTCAATACGGCCTAAGCCTTTACCTAGTTTTCCTGGTAACGTCAGGTTCTGTGCTAGGCCACGTCTTGAAGGACGTTTAAAGCTACTACCTTGACGGCCAATGGCGTACATCTGATCTGCCAGTGCAGTCTTCCAGTCAATGATTGGACGTGTACGTTCCTGATAGTCACGTAACACTTGTCCTGGTACATTGCCCATGGCTTTAGATCCAGCTTGTTGTGAAGCCACAATAGATTGATCTACGATGTCTTGGACTTGCTGTGTAACTTGGTCTTGGGTAACAGATGGGAATGGATTGCCATTACTGTCATTGCCTGCAGGTGTTTGCATGAAGTCATCAAAGTTAGGGCTCAAACCAGAAGTACTACCTGGCTGTTTCTTTTCCTTATCTTTGATACGTGCATACACCTCATCTGCAGACATATTATCGTACTGATGATCCAGACAGATGCCTTCGATTACATCTAGGCCCATATTGTCCAGTTGGTTATTAATCACATAGTCAGTTGCAATATTCCACATACGATGGTCACGTGAACCAATACGGTTTAAGTGTTCGTAGATGACATGCATGACTTCATGAAGTAAACCAAATGCAATTTGGCGGTTACTGAGTTTGATAACAAAATCTGGATTGATGAACATGTTAAGTCCATCAGTGGCCAGGGTTTTAATACTGCGTGTGTATGACAGGTTTAAGCGGATAAGTGCAGTTGCAAAGAAGGTGTACTCAGAGTTAGTCATTAGACTAATCTTAGCGGTACTTACCTTCTCTTTGGCTTCTTTATCCACATCTGCCATAGGAATAATTGCGGTCATTCTGTTTTCCTTTTTATAGGTTCGTATTTGAACTCAGTTAAGGTATCAATAGTACCGGTGAGTTTGAATAGCACCATCTGCTGTTTCATTACGTTATTAATGAAACCTGCTGAAGGTAAGGAATTACGGGCACGTTCTCGGGCACTTTCTGCTAACTTAGTCAACTTACCTTTTCTAGGCTCAATCATAAGATGAGTGGCTTCTACTAAAAGTACCTGAAACCTGCTGTAAGGATTTAACAAGTACATATAATCAATGTACATGTTCTCGGTAAAGTTTTGACGTAACAGAAATGGAATGTTGTATTCATACAGAAAGTTTAGTGTTTCTTCTACATCAGTACTCGATAAATTAAATTCGGAAAAGGCGTATTTAATTGAGTCCAGTTGTAGATCTGTATGACAGTCATATGGATCCTGATTATGGACATGAAACAACCCAGGTCGAATAACCTTGAGTTGTTCCGTGTAAATATGAGGTACATTCACATAAGCACTATCACGTAGATGATCCATGCTAATGTCTGACATATTACAATGCTGCCGTAATCCGTGATTTGTTTACAGAAATCCAATTAGATACTGCTTTGTCTGAAATCAGCTTCTTGGTTTTACGTAAAGCTGAAGCCATCGCTACAGTCTGCATTTCTGGTTCCATACGTTCAAGATAAGTCACTAATGGGCCAATCTTGGTTGTACCAACTTCTTCTACCATAGCCTGTGAGATCACACCGGTAAGTGCGTACACTTGGCCTACTTCAGTAGGAAGATCTGCATTAGTGGGATCAGCAAGGATCTTTTTAATGTCAGGTAGTTTGGCATAGTAAGCCACGAATGCTTTAAATTCAGCTGCTACTTTACCAATAGTTCCTAGTGCCAGAGTATGTACATCATCTGTGTAAGAGCCTTCAAGGTTCATAATATTAGAAAGCTTCTCCCAAGTACGAGGACATGGGAAAGTAAGCTGGTCCACGTTAGGATCAAAGTCATGTAGGAAGTTTGGTTTCCAAGCCAGGTAATCCAGGATCATCTGGTTAATGCCTGCTTTAGATGCCCAAGCCATCCATGATTTATGATGTACTGCTACTTCTACCGTAATCACACGTGATTGAAGCGCTGTGCCTAGTTTGCCGGCAATGGCACCATCAGTAGCCTTGTTACCGCAAGCTACTAATACGACGTTATCAAGCAGTTTATGTTGCCCTACTTGGCGATCCAGAATTAACTGATAACTTGCAGCTTGTACTGCTTCGTCTGCAGAAGTTAATTCATCTAGACAGATTAGGAATCCATCATAGAAATCTTGCTTATTGGTTGCTGGATCAATTTTAGGTGAACCATCTTTATTCCATTTAAGAAGACGTTTTTCGTCCCCCATTCCTTGAAGTGGGAACATGTCGTTTGGAATGTAGGATGTGCGTTTACCGACGACATTACCTGATGCATCAAGTACATCAATAAAGTTTGGAATACCACCACTTTATGTTCATAGGACTTCGTTAGAATCCTACCGTTACACCACTTTATTAAAAGTGTAACTGCTACATGTCACCATGCAGAACAGACTATATCAACACCCTCGTTATTACGTTAGGCTATAACCCGTTTAGTTATAGAGTGATCCTTTATATCACTGTGACTACCTTTTCCATTTAATCCATACTTATTTAGGAACCACTTGGCTGTACTATGCGATGTTTACGCTGTCTAGTCGTTAGGCATTTAGCTAAAGTTAAGAGATCTGTCACTTATGTTGTTTTCAATTAAGAAGTTGTCTACTGCTTTCGCTGCATCTACTTCATTATCGAATCTTTTCTGAAATACAGGTTTCCCATCCTTTTTGATTATAGCTTTCCACTTTAATCTAGATTTATCCCAACATACATTGTGATACTTGGATGTAATTCCTGATTTTTCACCTAATCTCGCTTTTACAGGATTTTTAAGACCTGTTCTATGAGCGTGTTTAAGGTTTTCAGATCTAGTGACCCACTCTAGGTTATAAGCATTATTGTTTAGCTTATCTCCGTCAATGTGGTTTACCTCTGGTTTGGATTCAGGATTGGCTACAAAAGCTTTAGCCACTAATCTATGAAGCATAAATTTATGGCTTATATTATTCTTGGTTATCTGTACCATAGGGTACAAGCAACCAGATCTAAAATAAGTTTTTAGTAGTCTTTCCTGGTATTTACCATGATTGGTTCTAATGGATCTTACTAAGCCTGTATTAGAGACTTGAGCATAGCCTTCAAAACCTTCAATATCTTTCCAATTAACTTTAACATCTAGCACGGGATTGTCTCTCTAAGATAGGGATCCTTAGTATGCACTAGGATATCCTACGTAACAAGAGGTTTCCCCCGTTTAGGTAGTTTTCGACATAAGATTTCTCTTATGAAGCACTATGCCGTTAGGCGTTAATGTCTGTTTGATCCATACCGGCCAAACGTACATCAATGAATAGAAGGTTGTTCATACGGGCTACTTCACGCATGAATGCAGATTTACCAATACCTGGTGAACCAAGTAGGAATGGAGTTTCCCCTGCATTAATTGCAATATCAACCAGGTTTACATACGGGTTGTTAGCTACTTGTACTGTCATTTTGAAATACCTAATTGTTTCAGAATAGTGTTCTGATGGATTTGTAAAAGGGTGAACAGCGTGTTCTCGTCAGTAATTGGAAGCAATGCTTTGGCTCTTGCCCAAGTTATGTCGAGGTTGTCATCTGTTGGGAAAATTGGGTTTGGTGTTGCTTTAACAAGAGGCTGCATAATTAATTAAATCTTCCAGTTGCTGAGGTGTATGAATGTCTTCATCTGCCAGCATCTCAAGTAACTTAGTTTCACGTCGGGTTTTGTAACCAACGAGTTTAACCAAGCCTTGTTCTGCCAGAGCACGGCGGATAGTAATAGGCGCTACATGAAAATGGTTTGCCAGTTCTTCTTGGGTATACTTGCGTTTACCGTTGAATCCTGTCTTCTGGTACATTGCAGCGACTTGTTTTTCTTCGGAAATAGTTAGACCTAAAGTTCCCATAAGGATCTCCAAATAAATAATTAAATAAGCCATCACCCGTAAGGGCAATGGCTCAATAGACCATAGAAGGGGGCGAAGCCCCCTATCAAAGTTTTAATAGTACGAGTAGGTTGTATAACTCATAGTTGTACTCTTGGCATATCCTCAAGCTTGTAGCCCATAATCTGTAAGGTAGCCTCCAAGTTTCCTATATGCCTATAGGAGATAATTAGAGGATCCTTATTGGTAAATTGGTCAATGGCTTGAATGAGTATTAGGGCCGGTATATATCCTCTGGAGTCCTTAGCATCAATCTTAGCTAATCTAGCGTAGTTCATACCTGTCTTAGGCTCCCCAACAACTACTACCCTCATACCATTAATGGTTAATGTGTGCAGTTCTCCACACTTCTGCCTTGGCACTCGGATTAGTACAGGGGGTACTTTAGGTTTAGGGTTCATTAGCAGACTCCATATATTGATTCACGAATTTGCTGGCTTAAGTTATTAGACAGTTTCTTGTACTTAAACTTCTTGCCGGTAATCATGGATAGAATGTGATCCAGTAACGTAGAGTCAGCTAGATCTGCCAGGATGTTACGGTAGTGGTAGCGTAGGGCATCACCATTGTTGCTATGTATGCGGAATGCATCATGTACGGTGAGAACCGGGAATGGTTTGAATTGAGTAATGTCCTCAATCATGGCTATAAGTTTTACTTTCAATTCTTTAGGAATAGATTGTGCAACTTCTTTATCCATGGTTTCAAACCATACTGGATCTACCAGACCGGTAGAGTAGTACATACCAAGTAGTGGTGACTTACATTCAGTTACTGGAGAATCCATGAACTCAGTGAGCATCGCTTTACACTTCTTAAGTGTAGGAGCATGGTACGAGCATTTGCGTAGCAAGGTGCGAAGTACATATGCGTCTACACTGTGAGTTACGTTGGCAGGTAATGAAATACCAGACTTACTTCCCATATTGACTTTATACGATGTCTTAAACTTATGATGGTTTAGTTCATCTACCTCAATACGAGTTTCTTCTGTTTGCATTACTTTTACTGCTACATCGAAACCATCAGGCATTTTCCAGTAGTGGCTAAGTGCCCATGGTTGCCAAGCATTCAGTAGAGTATTCAGTAGGCCAAAGGCTCCTGGAGCTGAACGCATAGCTGCTTCGTAGAATGCTTCAATAGCAGGGCCTTCTTCTCCAAAGATCTTTTTAGGTGTTGCCTTAGATCCGTAAAGTGAAGTCATTACCGCATCTTTAGCATCCTTACGGCTGATCTCTAAACCTTGTACCTGCCATTCACGAAGTACCTTGTTCTGCTCTGCAGTTACTTCTGTGTACGCATCGTAGCGTTTAGGCTCTGGAGTAAGGTTTGTGATAATGGCTCCTTTGATACAGCCAGTGAGTGCAGATAATACTTGCATACCTGAACAGGTAGCATCTAAAGAGATTAAGTGACCAGTTGGCTTTCCAGCGCATACATCACGTAAAGCCATAACGGATTTGATGTACAGTACTTTATCTTCAGTAGCTTGGTCAGCCAGTTCTTCTAAATTGGCAAAGTTATCCTTCACCCATTTGATGCGATCTGCAAATACTTCTTTGTCTAGGCCATAGCAATTTGCAATATCCACGCATAGGTATTCAATACCGCTCATGTTATTCATGTCAGTTCCTTAAAATAGATTAGGTTTAGTGGTTGTTTAGGTAGTCTTCTATGTACTCAATGAGTGGATAGAATGCTGTTGAAAGATCACCTGTTAGTTTGAGAAGTGCGATGAAGTCTTCTTGCTGTTCTGGGTAGAACTTAATTAAAGGTATTGATGTTTGAGATGCGAAAGGAACAGAGTCCTCAATCAGAAATGTTTCATTAGGGTATACCGAAATTACTCGATAACTGATTGTGGTACTTAATCCCTGATTCTCCTCTATGGCATTTTTTATTTTTCCTGTAACGATGAATCGTGTCATTCAGTATCCTCCAAACCATTCACTAGATGGATTAAAGCAGCCTTTAAACAGCCGGATATCAACTCCGCTGCTTTAAGTTCTTTAACTTCAGTTTCTGTAATCTTGAATATGTGCATTCCTTTTAGATTAGTATCTAGGGATCGAGTGCTTAGTGGGATATAATAAGCAATTTCTGGATTAATGCTTATGAAGTGCACATCATCTTCAGTGAACTCTCCTTTACTATCCATTATTGCAATAGCAAAGGTAGCGCTGTAGTTGTTCACTTCTACAGAATCAATCAGGGATTTCAGTGTAGATAATGGACGTAATCTAGAAAGTATCTCTAGATGCATTAGCTCCTCTTTAGAGTAGCGATTTGACAGCCTGATATGCTGCATATGCATCTCCTTTTATGCGTATAGCTGCGGTTAATAGGATAGTGGCATCAACATTAAGTGGTTTACCTTCTTTAGGGTACTTAGTGCGGATACGGTAGTTATCGTTGGATACCTCTGCTATTTCCTTATCAGGATCTATGCAAATGTATATAGGTGTTCCCGGATCTAATCTGTAACCAGGTAGGCTAGGGAACATCTGAAAAGATAATTGGATTCTGAAAGCGTTCTTCATTACGTCTCCTTGCGTACTCTTCATAGAAGCTTTTACTTAAACGTAAAAGACTATGTGATACATGAGTAGAATGTTTAGATACTTGATTACGTTTGACTGCTCTTACATGAGCATGGAATACATAGGTAAACCCAGTAAGTTTAGCTAGAGCTATCCTATACTCTAGATCCTTTTGATGCATTTTAATGAAAGTACCTTGCTTCATTATCCCATCTAGAGCTGCTGCTAGATCACTGTAAATCTTTACATTGAAGGATTCATCATCTCCGCTCAGTTGATATACGTCTCCTGTTTCTATGCATTTAATATTGATCATAATGACTCCCAGAACTCTTTGAGTATTTCAGTATCTTCAGTTAGTTTGTATAAGGCATCTACAGCTTGTAGCTTGCTTTCTGTAGTTAGATGCCCTTTAGGGTATTGCTGCGCTGCATAAGCGAGATTAGGCTGTCTTACGTGTTTTCTTTTACCGTTAATGTAAACAACGATAATGTAGTCATAACCAGATTCTGCTTGCTCAAACTCAAGTTGTTTCTTTGCTTTGGCTATGAGTATTAGCACGTCTAGCTTCCTTCATTGCAAGTCTGGCTCTCATGTCGCACATACGATTGGCTTTAGATCTTTGATCATTTACCCTGGTATGTCCCTTTACATGGCGGGCCTTTAACTTAAGGTTATGGGTACTAAGGATATTCTTTAGCAATGAATATGCTGCTTCTAGATCCTCTCTTGGTTTGCACTTACCTTTTAGAATATCCACTACACCTTTGTTATCAAGTTGGACGAGTACATCATCATTGGCTTGAATAAGGTTATTGGTTACGCCGTAAGATAAAGCGTTTACGACTGCTTTGAACTCACCTTCATACCCATCTTTAATATGGGTTTTGAATGCCCCTCCTCCTGGTGTTCCACCTCTGGCAGATACTATCCAGAATCCGTATCCTGCTGCCCCTGTGGGGCATACGGATGCGTCTGTCATGATGGTTACTCTCATGGTTTAAGTTATGTCCTGTTTGTATTGATGGATAGGATCTATGCCAAGTAGGTACAAGGCGTAGTAATGTTCAAATGTAGGAAAGTCTACTAAGATCCAATTATCAATTGATTCTCGTAAAGGCATTAAGCCATCTTCGTCTAGTAACAAGAAGTGGAAATAGTATTGATGGAGCTCTTGAGCTTCTTCCCATCCACAATCTTCTGGTACACATGATTTGTCGCAGACTAATCCAAATATATTAGTTTTATTTAAAGAAGTTTTCTGGGACATCTACTTTCTCCTTATTACTAAGTTCAATCATGGCTTTTTTGAAACTTGCACCCATTGGATTTACATGATGGCCTTGGCTATAAATACGCCCACGCATGTCCACTTTGTTGCAGACATAGAATTTATTGCCTGCATCAAGCATCAGGTTGTAAACCATAGCTGACAGTTCGCAGTGGATATACCAGTTGTACTCTTCCTGACGTAAAGCATCGTTAAGTTCCTTACCCTGTTTACCTTTCTCGATAAGTGAATCACGGATGTCCTCCATAGATTTCTTACGCTGTTCAGGTAGGCGTTCAAGGAACTCTTCATTGATACATAGAGGTATATGGTTCTGTCTGTTCAGTACAGCTAAACAGATATCACCTTCATGATGTTTGTATGCTCCACCTAAGATCAAGGACTGACCTTTAAGGGATTCATACCCACTATCACGATTGGATTTAAGCTTCTTTGGTTTATCGATACTTGGTGGAATGTACATTCCTCTTTCCGCAATGAGGCGCTGCTCATTGTTAAGTACCATATTAGGGATAACGTGATACTGGCCTTTAGCATAAAGAGGGGCAATGCCGTATAAGCCAATAGGTAACATGACAGCTAATAATTCAGCTGCCAGTGTGATACCTTCACGTGTATCTGCGAAGCCTAGCGTTTGACCTAATTGAGATGACATAGTGGCTAAGGTAGTAGTTCCCTTAATCAGGAGAACATCAATAAAGATCTTCTCCACAATGTCTTGTATGTCCATGCAAAGAACTGAGTCTTTACGCTGTTGTTTGGTTTTATAGGTGGCAGGCTCTTGAGCCCATTTGGTAATTAGGTCTATACCATCACCTATCATATGCAGAGTTGCTGGCTCTGCCATGAGTAATTCAAAGATGTAGTCTCTAGTAGATTTCTTGGAGAATACTTCTTCTAGATTTGCTTGAGTAAGTTCCATTATGGTTTACCTTTAGTGTTAAGTAGTTTTGCCTTTAATACATCAGTTTCCATGATTGAAAGGCATATGGATCCTTGGTATACCCCGATATCTGCAATAAGCATTTCTACTTTTCTCTCTAGTCTAGGTAGACCAGAAAGCATAAGTGCGGCATCTAGAACTCTCAGGTCTTCTGACAGCCCGGCTATAGTAAATGCGGGGTACTTAGTAGTTCCTTCGTAGTCTGCGTTAATCCTGAATAGATCACGCTTATTCCGAATTTCTCTGAATAGTTCTTCAGTGGATTCTCCTGGGAACACTGATCTTTGTAGTACGTAGGAGTTTGTTCCTTTACGATATATTGCTAATGTCATTTATCTAATCCTTGTTCAGTGAACCACTCTTCAAAGCGGTTTAAGGTGTAATCGATACCTAATCCGAAATCGAATACAGGCACCAGATAGGAATCAGCTATAGCTATGGCCATGCCAGTACCACCTGTGGCTTTACCACCTTCGGTATAACAAAGCATGAATAGACTAGGTTGAGGTACTGCTAGGTTAGGGCCAGCTACGATATGCATGTTACGGCCATGAAGCTTACGCGCTCCCTGTGAACAGTTCTCCCATGCTGGGTGATAGGTACTTGCCATATCAATTACTTTAGGATGTACGCCCGTATACGGACTGCTATACCCGTTGTAATCTTTCCATGGCAGATATAGTTCTACCTTTTCAGGATGCTTTGTAACGCCATCTAGGAATGCTGTATCGGCACCTAATGCACCACCGGTACGTAGGCTGAATCCATATTCTTCTAGAGTTCCTGCGAGTTCTGTCATTACTTCTAGAACTTCATCAGGGGTATTACGCGCGCCACATCCGCTGTAAGGTAAATACTTTTGTGAGCTTTTAACTTTCATATGTTTTCCTCGTTATGTATGGAATTAATTACATTAACTATTTCAAAGAACTCTTCAGTTGTGCAGTCATGTTTCATAGTGTTTATAAGGTGTGAGGCCCACACTACGTTACCTTTGACGTAACCTAAAGAAGGGTCTTTTTTGTCTAATGCTGGTTGAAGATAGTGTGCTGACTTAAGGCTATCGGTAACATGGGTAAAGCATATGTCTGCATGGGTGTAGTAGCATTTCCCTTCTTGAGATTCCCAAAGTTCCTTAAGGTACTCTTTAGTAAGGTTGAAATTCTGATTAGTCAGTTCTGCTCTAGACTTAATTTGAATGCATCTTTTATGCATCATTTTGTCTATGTTGTGTCTGTCTTTAAGATTCCTTAAACGTGAGAGTTTATTAAAACAATCTGAGCATTTGGCGTTATACATTGGTATGCCATTTGCGTATTTCTTAATGTGGAAGTTTTCAGCTCGTCCTGTTTTAATCTCAAAACATTCGTTACAGCATCTCTGATCCAGAGGATGTAGATGGTATCTGTTGAATGTTCTTAACTCATTAGTGGAAAGATTCTTTAAGTTATCTAGATAGTACTGGAAAGGTTTCATATGCAGGTACTCCAATTTAAAACTTGATTATACCTGCATAGATATATAAGGTACACTCTTTTTTCATACCGCTCCCACGCCAGAATATGGCATGTACTTTTGTTTGGTTTTCATCTTCATTAATTAATTCCTTGCATACATTTGAATGGTTTCAATTGAGGGTACGTACATATAGGTAGATCCTATACGTCCTTTACATATAATTAATCCTGCTTCAGCTAAGTGAATCATGATTAACCTGGCATTATGTCGTTTGGTATTTAATACATGCTCGGTTAAATCCTTAGCACATGTAGGCTCATTTCTATTAGCCATGAATATTAAGATGTCACGGATACTTAGATAGTATTTAACACTATCCAATTTAGTTTTGTTCATAACAAACACCATATGAGAAGAGCAGGGAAACAGAACAACAAGCGGAACAGGACAAGCCCGAACCACATATTAGAGCGGAGCGAAACTGTTAGGTTGTTAAAGCAAGAATAGAGTTAATATAAGTATTATTAGCATAAGCAATAAATGACATATCACTCTTAGTTAATGTACGTTCAGATAATATTGAAGCTATTAACTCTTCATTATCTTCTAGTATATTTGCAGCGTTTCTGTTTAGTTTAGAGAACGATACAAGTAGTTTAAGTACTGTGAATGATGCATTAATAAATCCTTCATCATCTGGTTTAACCTTATAGAAACTATAATAAGCAGGAAGCCTATCTTTATTAACTTGGTTTAAACTGTGTATATTAAATTTAAATTTAGCCATATTAATAACCGTACTGTGATTGGTAAAAAATTAAATGACATAGGATGCCCGAAGGCACCCTATATCTGATTATTATTCGTCTTCTGCTTCTTGAACAGGTTGACGACGTGCGCGAGGTTTTGCTTTTGCCGGAGCAGGTTCAGCAACACCATTACGTGGCACGAAGCTATTTGATCCGCGCTCTTTCGGTGTTGCGTCAACCACCTCAAGTTCCATGCAATCAAGCAATTGGTTTACATCGCCGCCTTGAGACCAAAGATCAAGGATCATGCTTTCCAATTCAGATGCTTCACGCAATGGTTTGTCTTTGCCATTCCACTTAAGAGTTTTCACTCCGTCTGCGGTATGGAATTTGATTTTCAAATAAGCTTGTGCTTGGAAGCGCTCATCCTGCTCCTGTTGCTGTTCAGGCTGGAACCCGAAGCCTTGCTGTTGTTGGCCATAAGGTGCAGCCGGAGCTTGACGACCAAATGAACGAGTGTTTTGGCCAGCAAACGGATTAACAAAGCCTTGTTGGTTACGAGTAGTCATGGTGATATACCTTTTAAAAATTGAAGTTTGGATTATTCCGCATTGGAGCGGAGCGACAAGAAAAGAAGAGCTACCGAACAGGAAAATACTACCGAGCCCCGAGCGAAGCGAGCGTGTATAAAAAACTAAAACTCCCGAAGGAGTTAATAGTTTAGATACCCCAAGGGTTAGTAAGGATAGTTACGTAGGTGAATCCTTTGTAGTTGTAATTCACTTCAGCAACACACATCTCTATAGCAAGTTTGGATATAACATCTGGATCTTGCTTAAATAGTACGTTATCCGGTATTTCCACATATAAGCATCCATTTACATTAATGGCTTTAAGGTTAGTATTACCTACTGCCAATAGGCCATGCATGTTTGGTAGATTAGATATATTTGTGTGCATAGTAATGCCTACTAATTAAGCTCACATTGGAGCGGAGCGACAGCATTGTTTGGAGGTATAAATAAGCTTAATAAGCTTGTAAGTAGTGCAGGTAAGAATGCTAAGTATCAGTATAAATAGCATTCCAGTTTTAGATGTTATGGTTCAGGTTGATAGTGTTGTATGAGGCCACTAACTATCTGCTCTTCAAGTTCATAACTTTCAAAGCCGAAACCTTCTAACATTTCAGTAAGTGATTCAACGTGTAAGCTGAATTTATCCGTATCTTCGATACATATATCAGCTACTGAATCAGGCAATTTAGTGAGGATATCTCGTAGGTGTTCTGGCATTTCTACCAGCTTCTTAAGTGCTTCAGACATTAGTAAACTCCTAGTGATTTACACAATTTAATAAGTAAGTGCATGCGTGATACACGGACGTGTCCAATCAGTTCACCAAGGTAAACAGTTTGTAAAACGTCCAGTTGATTAGTGTGTGACAAGTGATAAATAGCTTGGTCACGTAGTGCTAAGTTACCTGCTAAGTGCAGGTATTTAATAAGATTAAGATGCTCTACATAGGTAGGAACATAGGGAATATTTCGAGGGTATAGGTACATTACAATGTATTCCTTTTGTAATTTATGCATTGACAAGGTATTGACAACAACCTACGATGCATCGCAACAGGGGTCATATAATGACTAGATTAATACTTAGGAATAACTAATAAATACTATAAGTATTATATAAAGTATAAGTATGTATATCCCCAAGTTGTCACCAGTGTTCAGGAGAACACACCATAAATAAAAGGAGCATATAGCTCCTTATTTTATTCATAGCATAAATATGTAAGTAGACATCCTAGTCCGAAGAACAGTACAGCTTTAGCAATATAGATCTCTCGATTAATCACGTTGTAGTAATGATCAATCTCCATAGTTGTCACAAAGTTAATGGCTAATGCAATCATAGAAATGAATAGGATGAGTTGTAAGTTAGATTTGTTCATAGTTGTCACCAAAGTAAGAGTAAATAAGGTAAATGTTAGAGTTAAGATAATTGGAAATAAACTACTAAGTTCTAACCTCCTGTACTGTACTTCCCTATAGAGTTTCCAGTAGATGAATGATCTTCATATTAGAACGGAGTGACACCTACCTCACTACGTGAGGGTACTGTACTTATAACTGTAGTAAGTATCCAATACTGTGACCTGTGTAATCTGTGTAATGTGTAAGATGTGTAGAATGTGTAAGCATTAATAAACCTCCCGAAGGAGGTATTTATTAGTTGTTGAGTGCTTGGATGCATTCATCTAGATCTTTCTGGATTGCTGCAGCTAATTCGTTATCACCATTCTTGATTGCATTATCAAGCATTTGTTCAAGTTGGTATTTATCTTCAAGTAGGTAGATCATGATTTATTCCTTATTTGATGCGTTTAGCTTTAGAGATGCGGTAGTCGATAATCTTGGAATCTACTTTAGTCATTGTGATTAGGTATGCATATTTAACTAGGTTGAAGCAGATCTTTGGTAAGCATTTAGCGATGATGATTAAATCTTTCATGGTTTATTCCTTAAGTATGAGAGGATGCCCACCCGAAGGTGGGACAGGTATTAGAAGTTTATGCCTAGCTCTTCTGCTTGCTTGTTGTAGTCAGCCATAAGTTGATTATGGGTGATGGCATCAGCAATGGTCACTTGTTCACGATATCGTTCAGCTTTATCAGCTAAGATACCGGTAGTATGCTCTACTAATCGTGCAGCATTATTGACAGCATTAAGCGAAGAGATGGCAGTACCAAGGGTCACATTCTTAAGGTCAGAGAATGCAACTTGTTGGGTAGTAATAGCAGCCTTAACTTGAGGTTTAACAGGTGCTTGAGTTTGTTTTGCAGTAGTCATGGTCATAGTCCTATGTTGTTAAATGATCCATATTAAAGCGGAAGCGCTTGTGTAAATAAGGATTGTTAATGTAAGTGGACATAGGGGGGGGTCTATTTACTTGGGGGGTGTCCCCAACACCTAAGCCCTACACTTGAACCAAATTTATAAAATCTCAGATATCCGTTTTGCAACTGAACTAAATTTATAAATTTCTACATATCGCTTTCTACAACTGAACCAAATTTGCAAAATTCCCCATATCCGATTTGTGCTATATACTCCACTTTATTTGGGGTAACACTTATGCGAATAATCCAACTTATTAAGATATTCTTTTGTAATCATGGTAGTAATGATTTAGAGTTTGTACGTAATATTGGTGGTGATGAAATGATGCGTTATCATGTGAAAACTGGATTAGCTAAATCCAAGTGGTATTGCAAATATTGTGGTCGTGATATTTATAAGAATTACAGGATAGGTGAAAATGGAAGCTTTAATAACCGCTAATGTACTAAGTGTATTTATATTGGTTTTCTATAATTTATATAGAATTGATGAGATAAGTACTCAAGCATTATTAAGTAATAAACTTAAAGTAAAAGGGATGTTAGTACATCTGGCTTTAGTTAATATTATTTATTTAGTTGTATTTGCTATTTCCGTTATGGTATCTTTGGCCCTACTTAGATCGCTGTAATGTTCTAGTTTTGGTTGTTTGACCTGAACCCCTATTGGTTGTGTGCCTTTAGGGGTTTCTTTTTATCTGTAGTTTCTGTTTAATACGTGATAATGCAAGGAACTACAATGGAAAGACCATGAAACTGAGTAAAGAAGATTTTGTTACGGCGCTGCCAAGTAATGTCACTAAAGGCGTGAACAGTGCAGTTGTGGATTATGTGAATGAAGCATTAGCAGATCAAGATACTAGAGAACGCTTTAAAGAGAATCTGTTTAACTACAATAAGATCTTGTCAGAAGGTAAGTATAAGGTTTCTGATTATATTAGTGCAGTGATGTACATTAGTTTTAAAAGTATGAACTACACTAATATTGAAGCATTTGAACGGGCATTCCCCGAGAAGATGGCACGTTATACTCGTGAAGGTAAAACCATGGACCAGATCCATAACTTCGTTAGTGCGTATAATAGAACCAAGTTAGTCGTGGCTTTAACAGCACAGGCCATTATCCCTACCCATATTCTAAATCAGGACTTGTATCAGGAATCTATTAACGTCAATGCTAAGTTAATGCGTAATGCTTCTAGAGAAGATGTACGTCAACGTGCAGCAGAGTTCCTGGCAACACATCTGGCACCGCCTGTAGACAATAAAGTTAAGCTGGACATTGGTGTAAGTGAAGACTTCTTATCTGAGCTACGTAATGCCACAGATCGTCTTGTAGATGGTCAGTTAGAGGACATCAGAAGCGGAAGAACCACAGCAGCACAAATAGCAAGAACAAGAATTATCGAAGGCGTATCTAAAGATGTTGTGGATGTATAGTCTTATTATTGCCGGGCTAGTAATGACATTTGCCGGAGTGTCGTTTGGTGCAGGTTATCTCATGGGTGGGGGGAAGTTGCGGGGCCTTAAGGCCAGAGCAACGAACCCAAGGAAGACTAAATGAAAAAGACAACATTAAGTAAATCGGTACATGACTTGATTGAACAGGCCAAGCAAAGTACCAAAACAGTAGAAGATTGGCTTAGGGAGGTAGATTATTCAGAATCCTCTAATTATGTACCTTCTAAGTTTGCAGTACGTTTTGTAGATATGATCCAGTTAATCCATGGGGTTGAAGGAACACAGAACGTCACGCCTGAAGTTCACTTAAAGGTGCTGGATAACTTCATTACCAATAAGAACTTCGTAGTGAACATGATGCACCGTGGTTTCGGTAAGTCTACTTTAATTAAATACCTGTTCTTCTATTTGGCCATTTATGAAGAGCTGCCTAACTTTGGTGCCGTAAACTTTCTAATCTATGTATCGGATAGTATGGATAACGGTATCTCGGTAATGCGTCGTGATATTGACCATACCTACGAGAACTCAGAGTTTCTGCAGAAGATCATTAAACTTAAAACCACAGAAGATAGATGGGAGATGACTAACTCTCATGGTTTCAAATTGGTTATTCGTGGTTATGGTGCTAAGTCCGGTATTCGTGGTACACGTGAACAGGGTAAGCGTCCACAGATCGCTATTCTGGATGACTTGTTATCAGATGATGATGCTCGTTCACCTACGGTACTCGCATCTATTAAAGCCAACGTAGAGAGTGCCATTACCTATGCCCTGGATCCTACCAATCGTAAGGTATTTTGGATGGGTACTCCTTTCCATGCCGGTGATCCTTTGTACCAGGCAGTGGAATCTGGAGCCTGGGAAGTCAACTTATACCCAGTATGTGAAGATTTCCCGGTAGAACGTAATGAGTTCCGTGGATCCTGGGAAGATCGCTTTAGTTATGATTATGTACTTGAGCAGTATTTGAAGGCCGTGGCCACAGGTAACGTCAGCTCCTTTAACCAGGAATTGATGCTTAAGATTATGTCTGATGAAGACCGTCTAATCCAAGAAGCAGATGTCATGTACTATGACCGAAACATGGTCATGCGTAATCTGGATTCATTTAACGTCTACTTTACGACTGACTTTGCAACATCTGATAAACAGTCTGCGGATTACAACATCATCCATGTATGGGCAGTCAACTATAACGGTGACTACTTCTGGTTAGGTGGTATCTGTAAGCGTCAAACCATTGATAAGACCTTTGAAGATCTATTCAGGCTGAACAACCTGTATAAACCATTAAGTGTAGGTATGGAGGTTACAGGCCAGCAGGAAGGCTTTGTGACGTTCCTCAACCGGGAGATGAGTAAGCGTAACCAGTTCTTTAACTTGGCTTCTAGTGGCAACAGCAACAAGCCAGGGATCAGACCTAATACCAACAAGATGCAGCGCTTTAACACGGTGGTTCCTCTATTCAAGGCCCATAAGATCTTCTTACCTAGTGAAGTCCATAATGCAGATGATAAAGCAGCACTGACTGAACTGAAAACAGAATTGTTCCTTGCTTGTGTAGGTGGTTTCAAGTCTAAGAATGATGACTCTATTGATGGTGTATCCATGCTCAGTGCAATGCCGATATACTTCCCGGATGAGCCAGTGTATATGGAAGAAGGTGATGACGGTATTTACCGTAAATCCTCCAGACATAATCGTGACGTTCATTACTTAGACAACTACATCGTATAGGTGCCAAATGATTTTACTAAGTGAGTTCTTGAATGAACTCGTAGATGGGGAAGGTTCACAGGTAGCATCAGTGGTTACTGCTTCTACCGGTCAACTGAATCCCAAGAAAGTGAATGGGATTATTAACATTCTTAATGCTGCATTAACTGATGTGTTTACCCGGTTCCTTCTGGTGAAGACTGAAGTAATCCTAAAGACCAAAAGGGATCTATGCATTTATAAGATTGATAATGAGCATATCTTTCACCCGGATACCAATCCAGATGGTTATGTGCATGCTGCAGAGCCATTTAAGCTATTGGCCATTACAGATGTACGTACCTTGAATGAAGGTATTACCATGCCCTTAAACCGTCAGAATAAATACATTAAAGACTATGCAGCCTACCAATTTACACTCACTGATGGATATGTTCCCGCACGGTATAATGGCCACAGCTTTCATACTTCTGGTTATAGTACTCTCCGAACACCTCTTAAGCTGGATGATTCGGAACTTGTACTTTCTTTACGTACAGGCCATCCTCGTATTGAAAACATACCTGCTGATGAACTACAGGACTTCGACTATGACAGCGTACTTATTGATTTGCCTGAAAGCTATCGCACGGCTTTGATCTACTACACCATGTCACGATTGATGAATGCCAAAGGTGCACAGAATCTGGGGCAGAGCATGTTCCACGATGGGGACAACTACTACCGGAAGTATTTACAGGAATGTGAGTTACTTAAGGGATCGGATACCGAAGTATCTGAAGTAGCTGACCTTCAGCAGGTATTTAGAAATTCTGGATTTATTTAATGATTTAGCCTACTTTATGTAGGCTTTTTCTTTTAACATACTTGCATTGTGCACTCATACTTAGGTAGAACCAATGCAAGTTAATAAAGAAGGCCAGGGGTATCCAATCAACAATGAGGTTGATCACGATAAACAGGTCAAAGCTGCAGTAGACTGGAAGAATCCACCTACACTAAAAGAACTTAAAGAAGGCTTTCAATCTGCCAAAGAACAGACTGAAACTCAACTTAAGAAAATTGAAGAATGGCTTGATGCCTTTAATGCTACCGGCAGATTTAAAGCACCTGAAGTAGATGGTAGATCTAGAGCATCTGTACGTCTAGTACGTAAACAGGTTGAATGGCGTTGCCCTTCCCTAACTGAACCATTCCTGTCTAGTAATAAGATCTTTAACGTGGCTCCACGTACTTATGAAGATAAGCAGGCAGCAGTTCAAAACGAACTTATCCTAAACTATCAGTTCAAAACCAAAGTAAATGCTGTCAAGTTGATGGACGATATTGTTCGTACTATGGCCACTGAAGGCACTGTGGTTATCCATCCAATGTGGAAATACAAAGAAGATGTTTATAAAGAAGAAGAGAACATCTTTGAACCCTACCCTACTGCGGATGATGACTATCAGGCTCAGATCATGCAGATCGCCGAAGAAGTCCAAAACAATCCTGATGTGCTCCAAGAATTTGAAGAGAATATTCAACTAGCGATACAAAAGTACTTAGAAGAAGGTGTAGTACTTGAATACCGTTTTGTTGAAACTAAAATTAATGAAGTAAAGAAGGTTCGCAATAACCACCCAATTGCTGAAGTAGTTCCTACAGAAGATGTGTTCGCAGATCCAAGCTGTAAAGGAGATATTGATAAAGCTAAGTTTGTGGTTAAACGCTTTGATACCTGCTTGGCTTCATTAAGAGAAGACGGGCGTTACATCAACTTAGACGATTTGGAAAAAGAGGTAATCTCTAATGAACAGAGCACAGCAAAACCAAATGATTCAGGCTTCAAGTTTAAAGACAAAGCTAGAAAGTCTCTTGAAGCATACGAATATTGGGGATATTACGATATTGATGGTACTGGCATTCTTTATTCTTTTGTTTGCACCTGGGTAGGTAATACATTAATCCGTTTAGAACGTAACCCACATCCAGACAATAAGTTACCGTTTATCTTTATCCCGCTTATCCCGGTTAAACATTCACTATATGGTGAACCAGACGCTGAACTGATCATGGATAACCAATTGATTATGTCAGCAACCATGCGAGGTGCTATTGACCTATTCGGTAAATCTGCCAATGGTCAGACTGGTTTAGCAAAAGGTTTCCTGGACCAGACCAACTTAGGACGCTTTAACCGGGGTGAGAACTATACGTACAACAGTACCATGCGCCCTGATGCTGCAATCTTCACACACAAGTTCACTGAGATTCCTCAATCCGTATTCCTAATGATGAACTACCTCACCAATGAAGCAGAAGCCTTCTCTGGTGTGAAATCATTTAACCAGGGAATTAGTGGCGACAGTTTAGGGAAGACCGCGAAAGCAGGTCGTACCGCACTGGATGCCAGTGCTATTCGTGATGCTAGTATCCTACGCCGTATTGCAGAAGGTATGGTACAAATGGCTTACAAGTTCCAAGCCATGAATGCTGAACTACTGACTGAAGATGATGTAGTACGCCTGACCAATAAAGAATATGTGCGTGTAGATCCTGAGAACCTGAATGGTGACTTTGACTTAACCATTGATATCTCTACTCCAGAATCTGACCAAGCCAAAGCAGATGACCTGGTAATGATGATGCAAACAGGACAAGGTACATTCCCGCTTCCTTTTGTTCAGAAGATCTTCTCTGAAATTGCACGTCTGAAAAACATGCCAGACCTGCAGCAATTCATTGATGAATACCAACCTGAACCGGATCCATTCCAGGAACAGATGCAGCAATTAGAGCTGCAACAGAAGCAGGCTGAGATTGAAGAAATCCGTGCAAGAGCTGCAGAAATGTTAGCGAAAGCTCAAGTGAATCTTGCAGAAATTAATGTACGTGCTGCCCGTGCAGAGAATACAGTTTCCCAAACTGATAAAAATAATATCCAAACCTATAAAGAGGCGAACGGTATTACTCAGGAAGAGAAGCTTCAGCTTGAGGAAACTAAAGCAAGAATTAAGCAGCAGCAGGATATGATGTATCACAATCTTACTAAAGATCTTGAGAAGCAGAAACACAATCAAACCATCTTACAAGAAGGTGCTAAGAATGATTTAGCTGGTTTAAGCGAACCAACAAATAATACTAGCCCTGCATAATTAATATGGTTTAATACAGCGAAGGTTAATCCCTTCGCTTTTTTATTGGAGTAAATACCTAAATGGTTTCTCAAGAAGATCTATTACAAATTGCAGAACAGGATGAAAAGATTAAATTAGGTACTGCCATGCACAACCTAATGAATAACGCTGATTTTGCAATTATTTATAAGCATTACGTAGAAAGTTTACCTTTAGAGCTAACTTATTCACTTGGCACACTTGAAAAGGATGATACTCATAGTGATAATGTTGCAAGACGTTTAACAGCAATTGCGCTTTTTAAAGTATTTGTAGAAGACACGGTTAATCAATTACCAATGGCGGTAGAAGAGAAAAACCGTATTCTCAATTCAGGAGATCATTAATGGGTATCGAGCAGCTTAAATCAGCTTCAGACATTTATAATTTAAGTGATGAAGAATTTAGCAAACTAGATATTAACGCTTTATCTACTCCAGCAGATGAAGATAATTCAGAAGAAGACGACAACGATAATCCAGATCACGATCAAGATAACCCGGAAGATGAGGATGATAATAATCCTGATGATACGGACTCTGAAGATGATTTAGAGGAAGATGATTCTAATTCTGATGATGATACTCCTGACGAAGAAGACGACATTGATGATGAACAATCAGATGACGTTTCAACTAAAGAGAAATCTGAACCTGTAAAGGTTAAAGAAGCCCCTGCCAAAAAAGCAGACAAGGCCAAACCAGATGTTGTTGAAGATAAGCAGTTAGATAATGAGAGCCTAGCTACCTTTCATAAAGCACTAACCGCACCTTTAAAAGCAGCAGGGCATGAATTTACTTTAGAAGATCCTAATCAAATCCGTGAGCTTGTATCTAAAGGTTTAGACTACACGCGCAAGATGCAGCAAATCAGTCATCTACGTGGTATTGGGGAAATTCTCCGTGAACACGATATGCTTGATCCTGAAAAGCTTGCCTATGCAGTAGACCTTGCAAACCACAAACCTGAAGCTATTGCCCGTCTAATCAAGGAGTCTGGGGTAGACACCTTTGAACTTGGGGATGACGTTGCAGACAGTTATCAGGCAACACCTGCCAATATTGAAGGTAAGGCCAAAGAAGTAACAGTACGTGAGATTGTTGAACAATATAAAGACGACGAGAACTTTAATTCGGTATTCAACGAAGCCCGTCAGTGGGATAACGAATCTCAAGTCACATTGGTTAATAATCCTGAAGTACTACACCTCCTGGCTGCACATGCAAATAACGGCGTATATAAACAAGTAATGGCTAAGGTGATTCAGGAACGTGCCATCACAGGTACTACAGAACCAATCTTGCAGCATTACAATCGTGTAGGCCAAGCGATGTTTGCAACTGAAAATGATGGTGGTAATGCCCAAGCCCCTCAGAAACAAGCACCCGCTAAATCCGAACGTGTTGTTATTAAGCGCAAATCAGTGGATGAAGCTACGCGACGTAAAGCCTTAGCACCTACTGCCAGTACTAAAACCAAAACTAAGTCACTTAAAATCACTTCAGCAGCAGACATCTTTAATATGTCCGAAGATGAATTTAAGAACTTAGATCCAGATATTCTACGTAAATTAGGAAAGTAAATTATGCGCGTATATGCAGATCCAATTAATGGTAAAGAAAGTTCTATTGGGGAACAGATTGTCACTGCTTACTTTGAGCGTAAAGCTGTAGAAGAAGCTGCACCAGAGCAGTACTTCACACAGTTGGCTTCAGTAAAAATGATGCCTAAAAACTCAGGTAAAACCATTGAGCGTTATGTTCATATCCCATTGCTTGATGACCGCAACATTAACGACCAGGGTATTAACGCTCTTGGTAAGAAAATTGAAGATGGTAACTTGTACGGTTCTAGCCGTGACGTAGGTACTGTAACTCGTAAAATGCCAGTGATTGATGAGAATGGTCAGCGTGTAAACCGTGTTGGCTTTAAGCGTCGTAAGATCAAAGGCACTATGCAGAACTTCGGTTACTTCACTGAATACAGCCGTGACTCTTTGGACTTCGATACTGAAAATGATCTTGAGCAGTATGTACATTCTCAAATGATTTCTACAGCATCGCAGATCACTGAAGACCTTTTGCAGATCGACCTGTTAAACGCAGCAGGTACTATCTTCTATGGTGGTACAGCTCAGAGTGATGCAGAAATGACTGAGACATCTAAAGTGTCTTATGAAGATCTTGCACGTTTATCTGTAGCATTGGACAACACCCGTACACCTAAAAACACTACTGTAATTACTGGTTCGGTTAAGGTTGATACCAAAACACTTCCAGCAGCACGTGTAATGTTTATTGGCCCTGACCTGATTCAGCAGTTACGTAAAATGGTTGATTACCATGGTGATGCTGCGTTCATTCCAGTTCAGAAGTACGGTGATGCCACTACCATCCTTCGTGGTGAAATCGGTACAGTGGATCAGTTCCGTATCGTTGTAAACCCTGAAATGATGAAGTGGGAAGGTGCTGGTGCGACTGTATCAGACGATAAAGGCATCTACACAACTGAAGGTAAAGCCGATATCTACCCAATGCTGGTTGTTGGTGATGATGCGTTTACTACTATTGGTTTCCACCCTACAGGTACGAATACCAAGTTTGAAATCATTCATGTGAAACCAGGTTCAGGTAATGCATCAAATGCGGATCCATATGGTAAACGTGGTTTCATGTCTATCCAATGGTGGTACGGCTTCATGGTTCATCGCCCAGAACGTATTGCACTGGCTAAGACAGTTGTAGAATTATAATTTTCATTATTGTAGGATAGGGGGAAGTTTTATACTTCCCTTTATTTTTACCACATTTAGCTAAGGAAACCTTATGTCAAGCGTAGACCAAGACTTAGATCAAGACCAATTGGATCAGGAAGAAGATGAGCAGGAGTTAAAACAACCTACTCGTTTAGAATCATTAAAAGCAAAAGCAGATAAATTAGGTATTAAATACAAGTCCAATATTAGTGAAACTGCATTGGCCAAAAAGATTGAATCTGTTCTTTCTGATGAGTCAACTGCAAAAGATGAGTCAGACGAAGTTGACGAATCTGAGCAGGATGACGAAGAAGAAGAAGAACCTAAACCAAAGCCAAAGAAACTAGACAAAGCTCATGAGCGTAAGCGTAGTCAAAAACTTGTACGTGTCATTGTGCGTCCACTGGATCCACGCCGTACTCAGTTAGATGGTGAACTGGTTATGACAGGTAACTCTGCCATTGGCACCACAGGTAAATTTGTTCCATTTAATATTGAAGCTGGTTTCCATGTTCCTGAAATCATCTATAACACTCTAAAGGATCGTACCTTTACTGAGTTCTACACAGTACAGGATAAAGACGGTAACGAGCACACCAAGTCCCGTCAAAAGAAAGCATTCATTATTGAAGTACTGGATCCTCTAACTGAAGAAGAAATCCAGGAAATTAAAATCCGTCAACAAGCTACCTTGCAGGACTAATCACAATGACAGAGCCGTTGAATCCAACTGGCACTGAAGGTACTTTGGAAGAGAGCTCAGGCTCTCTTTCTGCTATCAGTGTTCAGGAAGTTAATATCCCGAAAATGGATATTGGGGAACTCACTGAGGTTAAGGAAGATGGTGTAGGTGTACTAGATGTACTTATCCGTAACCTTAAACTAAACCTTGATCGTGAGTGGGAACAAGAGCGTATTACCGGGCCAGAGTATGCCCGGGCATTCATTGAACTTTACCAAAGTACTTTACAGATTGGTTTAGGGTATGTGACTGCACGATCACGCTTAGGTTATGAGATTACCAATCTTCAAAATGATGCCAAGTATAAAGAGGCTCAGATTGAAATTGCCAAAGCTCAACTTGGTAAGATCCCGCATGAAATTGCGATGATCATTGCCCAGACGGAACAGGTAGAGTTTGAAACCACTAGCAGATTACCAGCAGAGGTAGCGAACATTACCAAGCAAGGTGAACTCATTACCCAACAGGTTGCAGAGTCTACTTACAGAGTGGCTAATGTATTACCTAAAGAGCTGGAAATGATTACTGCCCAGGTAAGTCAGGTGGAAGGCAACCTTACTAAGATTCCGCATGAGATCAACATCCTTAAGTCGCAGGATGCACAGCTCATTGCAGAAACCACTTTGACCGGTACACGTAATCAGTTAGAGACTGCTAACCTGGCCAAAGTACCGGTAGAGGTAGAGTTGCTGCGTAAAGAATCTCTACGTGCAGATGCTCAGATCTCTTTGGTGAATAAGCAGGTTGAACAGATCACTACTGAACTTACCAAGATTCCGGTAGAGCTAGAAATCTTGACCAAGCAGCGTGATGCCACATCAGCAAGCATTGATCAGACTGAAGCTCAGACTGAACGCATCGTACGTGAAACCACTTTGAAGTTGCCTATAGAAATTGCAAATCTGGAGAAGCAAGGACTGGCACTTACTGTAGAAACCGCACTCACAACTAACCAAGCAGAACTAGCACGATTACAGGCAACTAAGATCCCTGCAGAGGTAGATCTGATTCAGGCAGAGATTGCTTCTAAAGCCAAACAGAATCTTATTCTTGAACGTGAGTATGAACTCAAAGTAGGTGAGCTTGAACTGCAAGGTAAGAATCTATTACTTGCTGGTGCTGAACTTGATCTACGCCGTGAAGAACTTAAAGTTAAAGCTGCACAGGTTAAAGCTCAAGATGCTCAGGCAGACCTGTATCAACAGAAAGTTATTACTGAAAAGGCTCAAGTGGATAACACCGTGGTAAATGCTGATTCTGTAATTGATCTTAGTAACCAGGTACTTAAAGCTCAGGTTAAAGGTTATGCCTATGATGCTCAAAACCGTCTAGCTAAACTTATGGTAGATGTGTTCTCCGTGACCTATCAAGGTGGGGAGCGTGAGGTGAACTCAACTAACAAGATGACAGACATCGAAATGGGTAAAGTCATGACGAAGGTGTTCTCAGAGTTAGGCGTAAGCTAATCTAATCTATATAATCAGGAGAACTTAGGTTCTCCTTTTTATTGGAAATTTTATGGGATTACTCAGCTCCAAGAAGAAAACATACGTAAACATGAGTGTCACACGTATGCTAGAAGATGAGGATATTACTCCGGTAGGCAAAGCAGCACTACTTGACTACGTACTCAGTGAAAATAAACGAGTAGACGCTCTTGCTGATTCTTATGTGGATTTCCTCAATAACCATAATAGAGAGTCTATAGGTAGTAAAGTACTCTCTCTACATAACTGGGCCAAGAAGAAGTATCACTATGGAGCTTTGGTTTCAAGCACCTATGCTGAAGGGGATATCAACTTAGTTGAAGAGCTGAAGACTTACTTATCCAATAGTGAAGGTGAACCAGTCACTGTAGATTATGCAAAGTTCGGTCCACTGAATAATCATCATTTTGCTTATAAGCAGCTTATAGATCACTTTGGCTTTAACATCAAAACCAATGAAGTTGTTAATGAATCTTTAAGGAATGGATTTACTACATATCTTGAAGACATGGTGATTTACTACTGCAGTAAAACCATTCAGGATGTGATTAACCCAGATTACTTAAACCCATTGGGTTATGCTGCCAAGTCTGGTAAGACTGCCACACGTGTAGAGAACCGTAAAGTAGCACACACTCCTTGGCAGGAAGATGCAAATGCCAGTGAAGACTATGCAATTGCTACTATGGTTTACCGTAATGGTACTGTAGATACACGGTACACAGTACGTTTAGACTTTCTGGCTTATGAGTTTTCGGGAGAGCAGTTACTCCCGGAAGCTGGTGAAGATCCTACTATTGATGATCCAGAACTAACTGAAACCATTACAGCAGGTGAGCCTGATTACTACATGGTTCGTTATAAGCTGGCAACAGGGGAAGAGAAGCTATTCACCTACCTCTTTAGATCCGGCAGCTCTAGCTTTCTAGAGAATCTATTTAGAAAGGATGTAGATCTAGGTATCCATGTACCTAACGTATATTTACGTTTAAATGGTAAAGACCTGCATGAGAACACGGACGAAGCTGCTAAGTCCTCTAAAGTTTATTGTAATAAGCTTGGGTTCGATTACGCTGGTGTCAGTACTCAGATCATGGATCAGATCGAAAATAAGAATGACATTAAGGATATGTTTATCTCATTTAGGCTGTCCCCTAACGATACCAAGGATCCCTTGGTTTCTGAGTACTTCTACTACTTCTTTGAGGAGATGTATAAAACCACAGGATCTAAACGTAAGTCCTCAGATGAGCGTAAGACTCTAATGAAGTACATTGAGGGGCAGGCTTTAGGAGCTATGTCCTATTCTGTAGAAGACAATGTTAGCCAGGTAAACTGCAATTTCACTGCACTAGGGTATGAGGACATTGTTGGGAGTATTGGGCCTGTAGGCACCTTCAAATCGGATTACACCAGTGTAGAGTATGACGGCTTTGCAGGCCGCTTAATGAATAAGATGTACCGCCCAAGACATACATTTAGAAAACAAGTTACTGAAACTGTATATCGTGAATACTACGTAGATGGTTTGAGTATAGATCAGAAGCTTAGTTCTGGTCACTGGACTTCAGCCAGTAGAGAAGATGAGAATCTATGTCTACCAGTAGATATGGAATTGATTGCCAAGCGTATGCGTAAGGATAGGCATTGGCTAATTAGTAAGTCATTCTTATTGGTGATTACTACAGTTAAAGTAGTTAAGAAGAAGTGGTATCAGACCGGTATCTTTAAAGTGATTATGTTTATTGTTGCTGTCGTCATCAGCTTCTTTACTGCAGGTCAGGGGCTTGTCTGGTATCTTGCTTTGGCTAAGGCCATAGCTATCGCTGTAGTGACGCAGGTTGCAGTTATGGCCATATCCGCAATACTTACCGCACTTGGTATTGATGCGTCTATCGTGGCTGCTATTGTGGCCGTAATCGCTATTGCTACAGGTGCTTATGCTGCAGCTTCTAAAACCACAGTAGCTGGTTTGAAAGCTACACAGTTAATGACCATCTCTAACGTATCCTTTGGCGTATCCCATAATCACATTGCCCTGAACATGAAAAGAGCAGTACAAGCCTTTGAAGAATTTAAAGACTTGATGGAATCTGAGATGGATTCTATTGAAGAACAACGTAAACTACTTGGATTAGAGGATGGTGGAAAAGTAGATGTTTACACCTTGTTAGCCAGACAAACCAGAGAACCTGATATTCGTTTAGGGGAATCCCCAGTAAACTTTTATGAGCGTACTCTATCGGTGAATGCTGGTTTAGCAACCACAGCACTACTTAACAACTATGTTCTGATTTCTTTACAACTGCCAAGCTTTGAAAGCTTTATGGCAAAACGGAGTAACTATAATGTTTGGTGATTTATTCAAGAACAGTTATGCCCAAACCTTTGGTGGGGCCAATGCAGTCGTAGATCCTGCTGCATGGAATGATCTACAGGCTGCAAACTTTATGAACTTTGGTACTGAACCAGGAACTTATCCGGGTTTTGGTGAGCAGCTTAAGTTTGCAGGGGATGAGCTTGGCAATAAGTTTGCACAAAACCAAGGACTACTTAACTTTGGTTTAGCAGGTGCTAAGGGTATCTTTGATACGTACAACATGTTTAAACAGAACAGCATGCAAAAAGATCTTCTGAACTTCCAGAAGGACAAGTACCGTACTGATTTAGGTTTAGCTAAAAAGGCTACAAACCTTGACTTGTATGAGCGTCAACGTCGCCGAGTATCAGCCAATCCTAACGCTGAATCAGTAGAAAGTTACATGAAGAAATGGGGAGTGTAATTAATGTCTGGACCTAATTTTGGGTTTAAGTGGAATCCGGTAAATGCTGATATTGATTGGCAACTTACCCAAAGTAAAAGCTATGGTGATGGGATTCAAACTCTCAATAATGCCATGAATGCTTTTGCGGATTCCACACGTAAACAGAATACTGATGCACTGCTTATGCAGATTGCACAGGCCAATGATCCTACAGCTTTAGGCAATACTGGCATCCTTGCCGGTATTGATCCACTTAACCGTACAGTAGCTGGTGCTGATGTATTGAAGGAGTTTATGACACGGGATGATGCACTTCGTACGAAGCAAGCAAATACCATGGCAACAGACTTCTTGTTGAACAACACAACAAATCTGGAGTTCATTAAAGAGCGCTCAGAACTGGAAGGTATTACGCCTGAGTACATGGGCCCTATTGCTAGTTTGGTTTCACAGCAACGTGCTACTGCTGCAGCTGCAGCGCAGCAAGCAGAGGAGAACAAGCGAAAGAATATTGAAGTTGGTTTGAAGGTTTCTAAAAACAACTCCGATGTTGAATTGAATAACTTCAATATGCAGAAGTCTATGTATGAAAACCAAGGGAAGGAAGAAACTGTAATCATGTATGACGAGAACGGTAAAGCGTATCCTGTCACTACACGTACACCAAGCCTGGCTCAAGTTGCTGGTGGAGGGGTCAAAACCAATATTGCAGAACCACAAGCAAAAGCTATTGGTAATCTTCGTGCTACAGGCTGGAATGATAATGTCGTATCTGGTTTCGTAGGTAACTTCATGCAAGAAGGGGGTTGGGATGGTGCTAAGGGAGATGGAGGAAGTGCTCATGGTGTAGCGCAATGGCGTGGTGAACGTCTAACTAACTATAAAAAGATTATAGGTAAGTCACCTACAGAATCTACTATTGATGAGCAGATGAAATTCGTTCAATGGGAAATGGAGAACCCACAAGCAGCGGGTATGACTGTTAAACAACGTGACATGATCTTAGCAGCTAAGACTCCAGAAGAAGCTGCTGAACTTATTGATAAGTACTATGAGCGATCTGATGGTAAGTCTGTAGGTAAACGTCAAAGCCACGCTAAGAATGTGCATTCCCACATCTCCGGTTCAGGTGGCGCTATTGATGCTGCAGTAAAAGGTAATACATCAGGGGAAGTAGCTAATCCAGTTAGTCCCGGTTCTGTAGCCGTACCTAGTAGTGCAACTACCAAAGGAGCTAAAGGTCAGCCACCTAAGTTCCTACCTGGTGTAGGCTTTGATGGGCCTACTGTACTCGAAGCACAAGCATCTATGAAAGCTGCACTAGAGGCTGCCAATGCCAAGAACACCATTGCCAAGGCCAAACCATCTAAGGTACAGGAATCGGAGTTTCAGCAGTTTCTAGCTAAAGGAGGTTATACCGGTAATGAGATCTTTAATCGCAATGCTGAACTGTACGGTACGCTTAAGAACTTTGGCGAGTTCAATAATATGCCTGGTTCAGAGAAGAAAGCTTTGATGGAGTATCTGACTAATGAAAACCAGAAAGGTTGGGGATTAGCTGGGCGCATGTCTGCTGAAGAAGTAAAAGCCAAAGTAGAACGCTATAAATCTGACCGTAAATTTGATGCAGCAGCTACTGCGAAGCAGGAGGCATTCACCGCATTAAACGTAGCTGCCACTAAACTGTACCACGCCAATGTGGGACGCTTCCCTAACATTACCATGCAGCAAGCACGGGAAATGGTAGATAAGCAAATTGCAACAGAGTACGCAAATCTTAATAAAGATAAGAAAGGGAGTTAGCTATCGTAGTTACCTGTAAGCCTAAACAATGTAATATAAGCGTGATTAATTCACGCTTATATTCTTTTAGGGATAACTATGAGTTCTATTCTAGATCAAGTACTCGCACAAACCGGTACTTCAAGTAACCTGGATAATTTAACTATTAAGGTTGGGGAATCCGTACAACGTATTGCATCCAAAGTAGATGCAGCAATGCAACCACAGATTACAGTAGGTGAAGGCTTCACACCTAATAACACGGTAGGGTATGGTGACGCTTACTATGAAAATATGCGTGAAGCTACGTACCTGGATGCCAAAGCATCTGAGTATGAGAAACGTAAAGCAGAGGATAGTGAACGCTTTTTAAGTGAAGAAAACTTAACAAGCTCTAACCCGTTTATGTGGGGTGTAGCAAATATTGCTAACTTTGGTGCCAATGTAGCAGGCACAGTTGTAAATACTTTTGAGAATATCTCAGCAGCCGGGGCAGCAGCACAACGGGAAACTTTAAATAATCAAATTCCTGATGATATTAAAGATATTCGTGAACGTCATAAATTAAGCATCAATCAAAATTCAATCAACTCTGAAATTAAACGTCTTAGTAATATTCGTGATAACTCAGAAGATGATAAGCAAATTGCACAGCTTAATAATGAAATTGCAAAACTGACTCAGCAAACTTCAGTGGTTCCACCTACTCCACAAGAACTGGCACGTCTTAAAGAACAGTCTGGCTTAAATGGTATGGGTACTTGGCAGGATGTTCTAAACATTCGTGATGAGTACGATGTAACCAATAAGCGTCTACGTGGAGATCCTAAGAACGGTACAGCATCTATTACTGGCGCTTCTGAGTGGGGTAACAATAAATCTCTAGACAATATTAAAGAACGTGTTGCAGATGAAGATGCAGGCCAGTTTGAGAAAACTATTAATGATCCTAATGCTGGTTTCATGGATAAGGCTGGTGCATGGGGTACACGTATCGGATCTTACTTAGAGCATGCTTTAACTAATCCGGGTGCAGTACCTGAGATGTTGGCAGAGTCTCTTCCATATATGGTTCCAGTTACGGCACCTATCGCAGCAGCAGGTGCAGGTTCTGAAGTATATGCCAGAGGTACACAAGAGTACCGTGAGAACTATGATCGGCATACCATCAACAATGCAGACCACGCAACTATTGGTGCACTTGGTTTGGCCATGGCAGGTTCATCTTTTGTTCAGGGTGGTTTAGAGCGTCAGATGCTTAAGGGCGGTTTTGCCAAAGGTACAGGTAAGGTAGTTGATTCTGTAGCAGGTGCAGTACGTAAAAAAGTAAACCAAGCATCAGCAGCTACTATTGCCAAGACACCTTATGCAGGTGGAATCCTTGATGCAGCAGTACGTGGTACTACAGCAGTTACAGCAGGTGCATCAGTACCTATTGCACGTGTAGGTGTGGCAGGTGTAGCGGAAGGTTTGCAGGAAGGTGTACAGAACACTATTGAACAGAATGCTGGCCTTCAAGGTACGATTGATCAAAGCCAATTATCTGAAGCAGTTGCATTAGGTGGTTTGATGGGTGGTGCTCTCTCTGCTCCTGGCGTTGCAGTACAGGCAGGTGCTGATGCATTCCGTGGTTCACAGCAGCGTAAGCAGGAAGAACTTGTAGGTGCAGCAGACACCACTGAAGACGATTTAATTAATCCTTCAAGTACTAAGTACAATCCTACTCAAGCAATTAACCGTGAAATCTTAAAAGCAACTTCTACTAAAGAAGAAATGTCTCCAGAAGCTATCACTGAATCTAAAGCCAAAGTTGATACTTACTACGCAGCCACTAAGGAAGCGTACGATAGATCTACGCAAGCAGTTGAAGATGCCAAGGGTCTAGGCGCTCTTGAGCAGCTGTATGAGGAAAAGAAAGTATCTTATGCAACCCAGTTAGAGGATCTGGCTAAACGCTTACCTGAACGCTACGACGAAGCTAAAGACGCATTCGATAAGATGCTTAAATCTTTTGAAGTCCGTATCGCAGCAGCTAAAGAAAATCAGGATAAGATCACAGATCTTGAAGGACGTAACAGAGAAGACAAAGAGTTCTACGACAACGCCACTAAGTCATATAAACAATTTGATGACTGGTACAAAACCAAGACTGCTAACACGCAAACAGCTCCTGCCAATCCTACAGAAGAAGCTACTCAGTTATTAGGTGCTCCTGGTTTTGGTGAAGTAACACGTATGCAAGAACTGGCAGCGGATGAGTCTGTTCCTCAAGATGTGCGTAATAAGTTACGTGTGGTTTCAGAAGCATTGATTGCAGAAAACAAGGCTAAGAAATTAGATGATGTAAATAAAGATATCAATAAAGGTTCTGAGAAGTACCGTGGCATGTCTGAATACATTACTGAAATGCAGCAGGCAGTACAGTCAGGTGACAGCGCACAGCAGCGTATCCTTTCCCGTGATTTGAATAACTTTGAATCCACGATGGCATCTAAGTTGGATGCACTTAAAGTAGCTCAGGAAGAAGCGGATAGAGTTAAGAAGCAGATCCGTGTTGTTCGTAATGAAGATGGAACATGGTTTGCTGATACTGAAGGTAAAGTAAGCCGTAAGCAGTACAGTAAAAACAATGGTTTTACAGTGAATCCGCATCGTGCAGATGGAACTGTTGGTGCAGACGTAACCCGTAATGCAATGGAAGTAAACCTGGAAGCTATCCGGTCTACCAAGTTGGCATTAGATGAAATTCTGAATAGTTCTAAAGCACCTCGTCAACAAGCAGCACAACAAGATCCAGAGTTAGCTTTCCAGCAGCTTATGGATGATATGAATGCGGATGAACGCGCTAATGGTCGTGATACTACTGCACGTGATACAGACCCGGGTGTACGTACTGTAGAGCCTAACCCAGCTACGCAAAATCCATTTGAAAATAATGAAGGTGACTTAATTGATAATTCTGGTTCCAATCCTACTACTGGTAATCCTTTTGGTAATCTGGGACTTGAAGATCCGTTCGAGAATGTACAAGGCACAGGCCAAGACATTCAGCCAGAATACAGCTTCGATAATGAATCAGAAAATCCCGCTCCAGTAACACAACCTGAGATCCAATTAGAGCAGGCAGTGAGCGAAGGCGTAGCCGATAGTGAAGCTGCCATTGATGATGATATTCAGGATGAGCAGGCAATCAATGCGCGTAAGTATCCTGCATCTAAAGGGTGGAAACGTACTGAGCTTACGAAATCTATTAAGTACTCTAAAGACAATGGTGATGGTACAGAAACAATCCTTAATACGGACAAAGTAACTGGTGATGTTATCCGTGAACCAGTGACTCGTAATAAGGCAGTACAGGCAGCCAAAAACGAGATACTTAAGGAAAACCGTAATGCACAAGCTAAGACTTATGAAGAAAGTACTAAGACTGTCGAAACCAGTGATACTGAATTAACAGGCCAGGAAGATACTGAATCTGCTCTCCAAGATGAAGTCAGCAATATTGAAGTTACAGATGTGGACACTAAAACATTAGCTGATGGTTCTGTAGACGCATCCCCGGCTGGTGCCTTGGATGCTTTAGATACCAATGGTTTGTCTTATCAGGAAGCTATTGCAGCAGAAAAGGAGAAGCCATTAGACCAACAGAACTTGGTGAAGACTGGTTTTGTACAGCGGGTAATTGATGGGGTAAACAGTCCATTAGTTTTAGTGAAAGACTTCTTTAGCTACGCTGCCGGATTAACCAGTAAATATGAAGAAGATGGGGTGTTCACTCGTAATAGTGCTAAAGCTTTAGCAACAGCTATGTATAACGCATCTACGGGTAAACAAGCTTCAGAATACGAAGCAGAAGTTGCAGCTAAGTTGTTCTATCGTTTAGGTCAAGATGTGCCTATGGTACAGAACATGGTTAATGGCCGTACCCCTGAACGCATGAAGTTCGCTCATGAATCCTTCATTGATTACGCAATGAAAGATGGTGTGCTTGAGGAAAACGTAGCTACAGCTATTGTTGCTGCTTCACTAGATTGGGTAGGACAGAATGCAACAGATGATGCTGCAGACGTGCGTACTATTTCTAAGATGCTTGGCTTAAAAGATATTAAGTATCTGCCAAATAAGGTACAGACACGTCTTGCACATGTAGGCCAGTATCGTCCACACGTTACCGAACAGTTAGGTAAAAGCATCATGGCTTCTCTTCAACTTAAACAGTTGGCAGAAGTAGATGAAGCACGTCGGGACAAACTAGGCCAGGCTTTAGGTACAGTGGCTCTAAACTACATGATGCAAAAAGGTATGGTTGAAATGTCTACCTTTAAGCACAGTGTATTGGGTGACATGAAGGCACAGGTACTTGAATATACCAATGGTAAAGAAGACACCCGTGACAATAAGTTTGGTAATCCAAATGGTACTTCAGACTTCATTAGTGCAGCACTTATCCAGAATGAAAATGGTGAAGTAGCCTTAGCCAATGAAGCCAAGAATGTTGTACGTGATTTTGGTAATGATGTAATTAAAGACATGTTCAATACAGAACGTGCCTATAAAGATGTCAGCCTTGAGCCTATTGAAGCAACCCCACAGACATTCAATGGTTTCGGAAGTCGTGTATCTAAGTTCCAAGCTGGAGTAGTTGCAAAGCAACAAGCGACAGCGTATGAACTAGATAAGGGAATGTCTGCAATCCTTAAAGCATTCACAACCTCACCAGAGCGTAGAAGCACACTGGTTAAGTTACTTGGTGCTGTAGATCCTTCAACTAAACTAAGTATCCGTAAGAAGTCTGTAGAATCTATTAATGATGGTATTGCCCGTTCTCTTTCTATCATTGAACGTACTATGGAAACCTCTAAAGGTAAGCCATTCTATTTACCGCATACTGTATGGTCTAACATGCGTATGGGTATTGACTCGGCATTTAATCCACAAGGCGATAAGATTCACCGTGCATTCAGTTCACTGTCAGAAGAACGTGCTGAGATTGATCTAAACAGTATGGCTATCTTTACTGCTAAGAATGATGGTTCAACTACATCGTATGGGAACTTCTTACGTGCACTGGCTTTCCGTATGGATGGTGTTAAGGTTCCGGGTGTAGTCAATGGTAAAGGACTAGATAAGAATACCAATGCTGACTTCCTACCTAAACTGGATGAGTACATTCACTCTCAGCCTGTAGAAGATGCTGCTAATGCTTTAGGCCGTATCATGAGTGGTAAGGAAGTAAAAGGCGATATCAAGCTTGTACAAGATCTGATTGCTGAATGGGGTGATGGGGATGTTGGCCAATCTGCATTAACCTTATCTGCCCTGAATGCTATCCGTGAAATGCATAAAGCAGAGCGTAGTCAGAGTAAGAATTTCATTACTTCAGTGACTCCTGAATCTGATGGTACAAACAACGGACCGGCATTCACTCACATGATGATGAGTACGCTGACACCTGCTATGTCCAAAGCTTTTGGTATCTTCCGCAATAATCCAAATGGTATCCGTAATCTTGCACAGTACCGTACGATTGAAAACGGTAAAGACATGTACGAGCTGCTGGGTGAAATCAAGGAATTGAAGTGGACTATTGCAGATGTACATCCAGATCTTCGATACGTATTTGATGCGCTGGATAGTAAGTTCGCAGGACGTAATGGCGCCAAGCGTGACCTCATTCCATTTAACTATGGTGCTGGTTATAAGGCAATTGTGAAAGCCAATGGACGTGAGTTCTTAGAAGGTATTTACGATACCTTAGAGGATGCGATTAATGAAGGTAATACTCAGAAAGTAAGTACTACTATCAACCACATTAATGTGCTATTGGATTTCTATAATAAAAACCATAAAGGTAAAGTGCCTGCGCTTAACCCGGCTAACTTCAAAGATATGGATCTGAAACTATCAGATCAGGTAGAGCAAGCTATCCGTTCTGTAGATACTGCGGTACGTGGGCCAGTGATTAAGGATGCATTAAAAGATCAGTTAAGTAGTTACATTCAAGCACGTGATGAATTTAACTTGGCAAGTAATGCAGCGTTTAACTTGTATGAGCCTTTATACAAATCTATGGCTTCACAGTACCTGGCAGACATTCAGGAGAATGACAAAGTACGAGCAGGCATGGATGAAGGGATCTCTAAACAAGAGCGTACTGAGATCATGAATGGTATCAAGAAGTATATGCCTACACTTCAGGTTGCTATGGGTAAGCAGTCAAGTAATGGTAAGACTTCAGGCATTCCTTTGATTGATGTGTCTCGGGTATGGAATGAGAAACGTGGTATTCAGGTGCCGTTTAAACAAGAAGTAAAAGCACTTAACCGTAGCTTTAAATACATGTTCTCTCCGATTTCAAATAACCAGTTCTTTGAACCGGGTGTATCGGGATTAGCTTTGTTCATTCAGGCTCATGATGCTTATGTTACTGCCCGGGTGATGGAAGCACTTACGGTACAGAACCAGCATGATAGTAACTCAACCAATGCCCATGACCTTGAGATTATGGCCAAGATCCAGAATGAGGCTTTTCTGGATGCAGTATCTATGTCTCATATTGGTCAGTCATTTGTTCAGGCTGTACTGGCTCCTATGCAAGCGTATGCAGATGGTTTGGTATCAGGAAACACTGATCAGCGTATGCAAGTACATGCTGCATTATCGAGCTTAGGTAAAGCAGTAGGTTTATCGGATGGTAAAGATTTTATAACTGGACGTGAGCATATTGGTGAAGTCTTAGAGAACCTAGTACGACATATGTATGGTAGAGACTTAGCTAAGATGGACAGTCTTCTAGATACTTATTCTATTAACCAGTACGGTACAGAAGGTGGTGAGTACCTGATTACCAAAGGTAAGAAGAATACGCTTGAAAGTCGTAAGCAAGGTCTAGAAGCTGCTAGGGATTTAGATCTTAAGAAAGTAGCTAATCTGGCCAAAGGTCTAGATAAGTTCCTTAGCTCTAAAGATGAAACCAAGATTAATACCGATGGTACAGGTTCTAACAAGTTTGATCCTGAATCTGAAGCTGCACAGGAAGTTGAAGAGATTCGTCAGGAAACTGCTAAGGAACAGAAACCTAGTACATTCTCTCAAGACTTATATAAATACCGTAATGAGTTAAAGGATCCTAAGCGTCTGGTGAAGTTTGTTCAGCATAATTTGGCCAAATACCTGAAGGATGAGCGACCTCAAGTAGCAGGTAACGCCAAGATGTATAACGAGCTACTTCAGTTAGCAATGGGTAGTCTGGATGGTCTTGAAGTCAACATCGTAACCAAAGGTGAAGATACCTCACATATGTTAGGGGTGACTGAAGCCAACATTAAGAATGTTAATGCATGGTTCAAAGCTGTAGGTGATAAGAAGCAGATCAATATCCGTTTAGATAGTGGTTTGAAAGTGGATGCTAAAGTTGTGGTGCATGAGCTTATGCATGCAGCTACAGGTGTTGCATTGAAGAACTTAAAGGATATGAAAGCATCTGGCAAAGTACCACCTAAGTACAAGGATGCTATGAAGTCTTATGATCGCCTTGAAAAGCTTTACCATCATGTACGGGAAAATGTTACCGGTTCAGATGTGTATATCGAGAACTATGGTATCTCTAACCTGGACGAGTTCATTGCCACTGGTTTGACCTATCCTGAGTTCATGAAGAAGTTATCCACGATCTCAGCACCAGCAGATCTAGACTACCGTTTACCTAAAGCTGGTTCCCTGTTCCGGGACATGATTGATAACTTGATGGGCCTGTTCTACGGTTTCTTTGCACCAGGTAAAAAATACAGTGCTAAAGAGCTTACAGCCTATGAAGCATTGGTTATTGATACTGCACAGTTTGTTCAGCGTACACAAGATGTACCTGCACTTCGGAGCTTACCCAGTTTAACGGAACTGCTAGGAGCACCGCAGGAACGCGCTCACACCCAAGTATCTCAGATGACTTCATCTGAAGTATTTGATGTACTTCCAGAAACAGGTGATGCGTCTTTTGACGCTCACCTTAAGGATGTAATGAGAAACGTAACTGATCGTGCTTTTGGTAGTTTGCCTACATCGTACGACGGGACTGAGTATTCCCCAGAACAGATTTGGAATAATGCACTCCAGTCTGGTGAGAAGCCGTATGTTACTGATGCTTTGGTAAATGGTTTTGGTATGACGGCGCGTGAGCAATTTGCTGTAGAAGCTATTGAACTGGCCTTAGAAGAAAGCCTTAAAGATAAATCCTTAAGTGCTTCATATCGTGAATTGGGTGTGGCATTCGATTCTGCGAAGAAGAACCTGAAAGTAGAGGATTTTACGAAGGGTGATTGGGAATACATGGATCAGCAGGAGAAATCGGAAGCACAGCAGAAGTATGATTACCTGTTTGATACAGCTAATCCTAATTACTTGTCACGCTTTATGGCCATGGCTTTAGGAAACCAGGAAGTCAATAACCTACTTAATATGCAGGTAGATCGTAAAGCACGTGTACCTGAAGTAGATAACGAATGGTTTAGTAAGGCTGCTTCATTTCTGGATACAGCATTTGATGTATTGACAGATAAGCACTTAGGCCCGGGTGCCAGTAAACGTACCAATAATCGTATTGGTTTAATCGCCAAGAAGTTTATTGATATTGATCACAAGAACCGTAACAAGGCTTTGGAGAAGATTGAAGCAGCTATGGAACAGGTAGATAACGTGGCCAACAGTCTTGTAATTGAGGCAGGGCATAAACTATCTGATCTGGCTTCATCAACTAATCCAGAATCACAGATTGGTAAGATCGTACGTAGTACTACGATTCAGACTTTCAGTGGTAAACCTCTGGCAGTGTTTGATGTATTGCAGGATTGGCGTAACCAGGAGAATCAAAATACAACACTTGGTTTTGGTGGAGAGTTACTTAAGGAAGTAGGTAATGTTACTGAGAACGGTAAAGTAGTTGAGTCCCTGTTACGTCAAACCAAGATGCATGAGAATAATGCTCAACGCTTGCGTACGGAGATTAAGAAAGACGTACTGGAGCTATTCAAGGATGAAGGTAAAAACCTCACCAAGGAGCAAAGAGAAGCAATTACGTACGGTGTACTACGTACAGACTTGCAGGCACTCAGTACCAAGTACTCTATGAATGATGTAGCACGATACATTCAAAGCCATGGTGCACGTAAATCTGAGATCCGTTTACTTGAACGTGGTTTAAGTTCTGTGCATGTACAACGTGCGAAAGATCTGGCCCGTTATATGCAGACCGGTAAAGGTAACGAGATCCTGGTGAAGAATGCCTTTGGTATTGCAGCTGGAGCTGGTCTAGCTAATCCAGATATGAATCCAGATCCTGCATTGGTTGAACGTATTGATCATCTGGTTTCACTATACTCATTGGAGTACATGAACTCAGATATGCGTAAAGAATTGGCCAATGTGGTTGAGCAGGAACGTGAGAATGGTGGCCTGGAGAACTTGATCAAGTATCACAAAGGTTTGGTGAATGACTCTAAAGCTACCTTGTTTAAAGGTGATCCATTGAATGTTACTAAGGGTTATTTACCTGAAGTAACCAACTCATATCGTGATGTGACTGTAGCTTATACCCAGGCAGATGCAGATCGCTTACGTAGTGCTATGTACATTGAAGTCGGACCGGTAAGCCGTAGTCAAGCTGATCCATCTGAGTTCACACCTATCATGTTCTATACCGAAGATGCGGGTAAGCAGCAGTTTATTTCTGGTGCCATTGCCTTGTATAACAACGGAAGTAAAGGACGTGATGTAGACATGGATACCGTTGAACTGACCAATGCTATTAATGCTGGCAGAAGCAGTCTAGTCAATGATCCTAAATACAATCCATTTGATAGTGTAGATGGGATGATTCCTAAGTACGATACCAAAGGTAATATTACTGGATACCGTTATGAAATGGCTGCAGGTACTCGGGATAAGTATCTGGAACGTAATAACGACTTCTCTGATTTAATTGGTACGTTTACTTCTTTGGGTTATACCAAATTGGCTAATAAGTCCCAGAACAAGAAGATCGTTAATGCGTTGCACGATATCTATAAGAACTCGACTGCATGGGATCGTAAGAAGTTTGTTTACGTATCTTATGAAAGTACTGATCCAGTTGCATATGCAGCCTGGGATCGCTTGTCACATGACACCAAAGAGGAAGTTAAAAAGACTTGGGGTAAGTACGGTATGTGGGTTTCTAATGAAACTTTCTTGACTGTATTTGGTCATCCGAAAGAGTCACTGTTTACCCGAGCATTTGACAAGACTGATGGTTATAGAGGGATTGGTGAGGAACTGTATGTCACTATGATGCGTGGCTTGTTTAAGGATAATTCGCGCATTTACGCTGCAAAGACTGAGCGTATGTGGCAAGAGATGGTGGCACTAACCAAGAACTTTATTGTTATCAGAAACGTGACAACATTGTTCATGAACGTGGCAGCAAATACTTTCTTACTGTCAGCGCATGGTGTACCGGTAGGGGATATTATTCAGCATACCAAGGATAGTATTCTGGGAGGTATTCAGCATCGTAAAGACTTGGCCATGATTACCAAGTTGGAAGGTCGTCAGCGTTCAGGTATCGGTGATCCAGTTCAATTGCAGAACGAGATCAATATTATCCGTAACCGTATGCAGCAGAATCCAATGCATGAGTTTATTAGTGCTGGTATGTTCTCAGGGATCGTAGAGGATATTGATCCATCTACGAATATGTACTCGTACCAGTCGAGCTTACAGCGCAAATTTGAAGGTAAATATGAGAAGCTTCCTAAGATGTTGCGTACAGGGATTGAGTATGCTTTCGTTACCCCTAGTACACCTTTGTATCAGTTTCTGCACAGCTCTACTCAATATAGTGATTTTTCTGCTAAGTATGTGCTGTATAAGTACTACACCGAAAAGGCACCGAAGAAGTTAAGCCATGAAGCTGCTATACAGGAAGCATCGAATAACTTCATTAACTATGATGTACCAACATCACCTTGGATGCAGTATGCAAACGATATGGGTATCTTGATGTTTACCAAGTACAACTTACGTATTCAGAAAGCCATGTTCAAGCTGATTGCTGAACGCCCTGCTTCTGCATTGTCTCAGGCATTCCTGATGAATCAATTCAGCACACTACCACCAGGTATTGACCCAATTGTGTTTAATCAGATTGGTATGCCATTCCGTGATGGCGCATTTGGATTACTGGGTGTACTAGATGAACCATTCCCAATAAAACTTCTACAATAAAAATAAGGCTCCTTCGGGAGCCTTATTTCATTGGTACTGTTTAATTACTTTCTGGAACTCGGGAGATTCCATAAACTATTTAATCTGTTTAATGATGATTACTTTGGTTTCTTCAAAAGCTACTCCGGGAATATTTAAGATATCTTTACTGTTCAGAAGTTTTCGTCTATTAACAGTTGATGTAAATACCTTGTATTCATTAGGTACAAGCCATTCATCTTCGATAATCAGCTTAGGATTGCCAGGAACATAATCCACAATAAAGTTGGGGCTGCGTATCTTAGTGAAGTTATGATCTTCCATAAATTCCTGAATAACTTTACGTAGACCTTGACGTTCAGATTCAAGATCTTTGGCTTCACGTTGTAAAGCCTGTGCACGTTCCTTCAGCTGTTTCTCAACATTTTCCAGATGTTTGACACGTAGTATCGTTTCTTCAATACGCTTTGGTATAGGTTGAGGTGTTTTCATTTAAGATCTCATCCTGATATAAGTTCAATAAAAATGCCCTTGTTACAGGGCATGGTTGAATGGTTAATCACCTGATTTGGCGCTTTCGACAATGTAGCCGATAAGCATGAAAAATCCTATGAATCCAATGATGATGATTAGAAACGGAGCCAGATACCAAAGGATCCATAGGAAAAACATAGTTCCAATACAGGCACCAAGTAATGCTAAGAATACTTGGCCTTTACCCATTAGTCTTTGTTACGTCCAAAGATACGACGACGACGAGGAGCTTCTTCTTCCGGTTCAGCATCATCTTCTTCAGGCTCTTCTACCTTAGAAGTACGACGTGAGCGACGTGGAGTTTCCTCTACTTCATCTTCCGCTTCCACTGGAGCAGCGCGACTACGAGAACGTACAGGCTTCTCATCTTCTACTTCAGCATCGTCATCTACTTCAGCATCATCTTCATCTTCAGCTGGCTCTGCTGCTTTACGACGTGAACGTACAGGTTTAGCTTCAGCTTCAGAATCATCTTCTTCTACTGGTGCTGCACTACGGCGACGTGTACGGGTAGGTTTTTCTTCCACTTCGTCTTCAGCTTCTGCTTCTTCAGGAGCATCTTCTACAGCAGCTGTACGGCTACGACGAGTGCGTGTTGGTTTAGCTGGTGCTTCTTCATCTTCTGATTCAGCTTCTGTATTAGAACCAGCACCTAATTGATCAAGGTCAATTTCAACTTCAGCTACGATGGTTTCGCCAATAGAACTAAGTTCAACATCCTTGGCTTTAACGCCAGGGAACTTAGGCTTAACGTATGCAGCTACAGCAGCTTGGATATCTTCGATTGTTAATTTAACGGCAGTTTTCATTTAGTTAATCTCTTAATGGAGTTAATAAGGTTTTTTACTTCGGAGGTTTTTAAAGCAGCATAGAGTGCGCCTATGGCATCTGCTACGTGCTCTGCATGCGAGGAAACAATACTACGCTTACCCTTAATGGTTTTGTACTGCCACTGTGCTTCAGGATGTTTCTTGGATGCCCAAGCAATCATCTCAGCTTTAGTAGCGTTATTGTTGACATTTAACTTAACGTCCTTTGGGGTAACTTCAATAACCTTAAGGAAGCTGTTGTTAATGGCAGCAATGATAGTGACACACATAGCGTAGGAAACCATAGCTCTTGAGCTTTGGCTTCCTACAGGTACTTCAGCAATGATCAGATCTGCATCTTCAAGGTGTGGAATAATCCCTTCGATCAGCTGTTCAGCGATACGTATGTCTTTACTATTTTGTCGTACAGACTTGGCTGCAGATTCTTTATACGGTGAGATGACATGCAGCTCATCTACTTCAATTTCATCTGTATCCAGGTAAAGGTAAGCAATAGCTAGACCCCAGTTAGACATACTGGGATCCATTGAAACTATTTTAAGATAGTTCTTTTTCGGCATCATCTTTACCAGTTGAAGCGTACTCTGGAACTACGTTCTGATCTGCATCAGTAGGTAAGAATTTAAATGGAAGTTCCTGTAGCATGTCGAGTGCATACTGGACACCAGCTTTAAATGATGGAATTTCATCTGCTTTAAGAACACGCATACCAGTTTCAGGATCTGCATCAGGATGGCCTTTAGCAGTTACTTTAACTTGGATGAATGCAGGATCTTCATCACGACGTTCTGGCATGTTCACTACATGGATACATTGATTAACCAGATCGGTATGCCAGTTGTAGATACCGGTAGCGAATTGAGCAACATTACTCACCTCTTCCAAATCTTCGGTAGCATCTTCATGCACCAAGTTAGGATTGGTTTCGACTACTGCTTCTTCTTCCTGGTTTACTTTCTGTTCTGACATTTGGTATTCCTCTGGTGAGGTGCAGGTAATCTACACCCCGGGTTGTGAATGAATTATTTGCGGATCATGCTACGGCGATTGGCAGTACGAGATTTCGGACCATCTTCAGAATTGCTCTTACGGCCTTTACCGCCTGATGATTTACCACCATTTGGTTCTTTGCCTTCAGTGAAGTCACGGGTTTTACCTTTCCAGGTTTTAAGCCATTCTTCCATGAACTCAGGTTCTTCTGCTTCCTGTTCGAGTTCATTGGCAGTAAAGCCATCTTCATCAAACAGGGTATGCCATTCAGCAGAGTGAACTTTTTCATCTACTTCAACATAGTTGCCATCAACATTGTTCTGTTTAAATTTAACAGTATCAATGATTGCTACTTTAAGTTTGAAGCCAATCAGGTCAGGGAATGAATCAACAACTTCATTCACATCCTTACCGTCACGTTTAACCTTGATGGTTTTCTCTTCTGTTTCTAGATCAAGAATACCGCATTCGCCTTCAGTGGCCAGTAGCGCTAATGCGTCAGCTTTCAGGAAGCCAGCAAGGTACTTTTTCTTACCGTCACGTTCACTGAATACTTCGCCTTCACCAGTAGTAATCCACCAGTTTTGGAATAGTTTACGGTCATTTAGTTCAGGGATCTTTGCTTCAATTTTGATGCCTTGTGCATCGGATTTGGTTGAATCTAAACCGTATGCTGCAGTAATCACTACATCATAAACATCAGATGCTGTATTAGAGAAGTTACCTAAACTGTCCTTTGGCTTTTCAACACCTTTGGCTTTTTTAACGCCTTTAAAGAATCCAGACATGTTTGTTCCTTATAAATATTTAAACGAAGGTTGATAAAAAGATTGAACTACTACGGTGAGTCCAATCATGAATACAGAGACAAGGATTTCGAGAAGATAGTACATGTTATGCCTCGTAGTAGTCGTCAAGAACATTCAGTAAGTTCTGACCATTGTTGTCGATATAGGTTTCTTCAATTTCCCACATATCGAATGGACCACGTAGACGATCCCCTAAAGAATCCTTTGTGGTTTGAGTTTGGTATACATGCTTGAAGCCTAACTTCTCTTCGCGTGGCGTGATAACGAGAAGATCATTCTCATAGCCTTTCAATTTCTTGAGTGGCATTTTCACGGCAGCAACGATAACAGAAAAGTATGCTTCAACGCCATTACGTTTTAATGCGCCTTTCACGGGAACATATACTTCTTTTAATCCAGATTCTTCATTTAGATCTGAATCAATGTGTGCTGTAAAGATGAAACGAAGACGGGATGGTGCTACATACTGCTGCATCAATTCTTTAAAGAACTGGTTATAGTTACCCCATTCTGCACGTGAGTCTTTGGCACCTACGATGTGAACGGATTCAAACATTTCCATCATCATAGTTAGTGAGTCAATCACTACAGTATGCATTTTTGGATTGTCTTCAGCTTCAGCAATAAGTTCCAGTACATCATACGGGTCTGTAATGATTTCTTCCTGGAACTTGTTTTTGAATGGGATGTCTTTACCTGATTCGCAGTTCAGGAATAGTACACCTTCCTGATCTTCTAGATCACGTAATGAAGCGGTCTTACCCGAACCCGGGAAACCAACAATCAATACGAGACGCTTGTTCTTACTTGACATAAAACTGTCCTTACTTAGTCCAAGATATCATCAGCAATTTCACGTATAACGGATGCTGGAATATCATTAATTAAATTGATCCCAACTTTATCTGGGCTGAAAGAAAAGGTTTCATTCACCTCGTCATAGAAGATAAAGATACCTTCTTCATCCGCAAGCCAGACCTGATGAAGGTTTGTTTCGCTTATATGTTTAGCCATACAGCATCTCCTGAATATTCAAAGTAGTGCGGGGACCGCACTACTTAAGTTTCTTACTGATAGAGAGCAAGATGGTATTCTTGATTTCTTTATCGCCAATTGGATCTTTGAGTTTAGAGTTCACATCTAGTACAGCTTCTTCAATTTCTGAATAGTCTGCACCCATGTCTACCAGGATCATGCCGTAGTTATACAATTGCTTGTTACGGTTGCCTTCACCTGTGTTCTCAATTACCCAACGCTGGATATTATCTAGATCACCCATTTCCATACGTTCCCGGATACGCTGCTCATTACGTGCAGATTTAGGAATATATGGCAGTACGTCAAATAACTTAGGATCTACTTCCTTACCATTGACCCATGCAGTGTCATTCACCAATACGCCTTTGTCACAGGTAATCCATTTCTTAGAAGGTTGTTTGGATGCTTCATCAACCTCAATATCAAATGGTAGTGATTCAATTACGTTCTGCATGAACTGCTTATAGTCTTCATTATTCAGCTCCAGGATGTGACTGGTAGGCAGGATAATTCGGTAGCGGTTATGCTTAGGTGTACTACGCTTGGTTTCATAAATGATGTGGTAGTAGTCCTGGAACATGGTTTGTGCTGCAGCGATAGGCGTACCATCATCCACATCTAAAACAATCAAGTTAAAGCCAGGGATTACATTGTCATCATGGCGGTAGTCATTCTCGAAGTGATGGTTACACCACTGCCAGTTTGCACGTTGGCCAAATGCTTCAATGGCTTCGATAGGAACCACATCAGGTTCATAGTCATAACTTGGATGATCAGATGAAGATACGATGATCTCATCTAGATTGGTTTCTTCCAGTACAGTAGCTTTCAAGAACATGATCTGATCAGTGAACTGCTTGGTGATCACGATGTTGTTCTTATAGGCCCATGAGATGGCATTGGCAATCATTTCATCTTTCTTGGATTTAGATCCATTGAATGATGGGAGAAGTAAATCAAGATCAGCCAAGGTAGCAGGTTCTTTAAAATCTACTAGGAACTTGGCCAGTTTCATGAAGTCTTTCTCAGGACTGTTCAGTGCCAGGAAGTCACGACCACTATCTTCAGCAAGCTTAATTGCATACTCCAGATAGGTGATAGAGATCTCATCCTGTAAGTCTACAAAGGCATACGCTGCAGCTAGTTTGAGTACCTTGAAGAAGCGGTTGTCCATCTCAGCTTTGAGAGTCTTCTGATGTTCTTTAAACTGCTCACCACGTTTGATACACCACAATTTGTATTCCATCAGGTAGATGGCTGCATCATGTGGAAGTTCCATTACTTTCTCTAGATTAGAGATACAAGCCAACTGTTCTAGGTGGTCTGCAATAATAGACATATCAGCATTGGCATGCTTATTGAACATCTTCTTGACCAGCTCTTGAGCTGACATTTCAGATACTTTGGTAGACTCACGACTATAGCTAAAGAAGCAGCGTCGGGCATACCCGGTCTCAAGCATATTGAAGAACTTGTTCTCAGCTTCTGAACCATCAAGTAAAGAACTTGCAGTACCTGCCAGTAATACGTTAGCAGGTGTAGCAGCCTCAATACGTTCTACACGGGTGTTCTCGGCAGAGTTCTTGATCAGGTTATCTTCGATACGTCCTGTGTCGTACAGTTCCAGGAACAACACAATCATGTCTTGCTGGTTAATGAAGTTTGAGCCAATCTCATCCACGTTATAGTTGATGGATCCTGCTTTCGCTAGACATAGTTTATGGCGGAACTGTTTGACTGCTGCAGGTGTACCTTTACTGAACTGGAATAATACTTCACCAGCACTGTTGTACTCCTTGAGAAGTTTCTCCTCCTCCTTGGCTTCTACAGATCCACGGCGACGTGCACGTTCATTGGCCAAGCGTTCAATGTTTTCTTCTGCTGCTGCAAGAAAGGTTTCCTCCAGGAAGGTTTCACGAAAGCGGTTAATAACTTGGGTGTTTAAAGTATTCATCGTATAGCCTTTACCTGTACCAGACTCGGACAGGCAGATTGCATAGATGTTTACCGGTAATACACTGTCGCCCCAACCATGAATACCCACACGCATCTGCGAGGTAAGCATGCCAAAGTAATACGTAAGCATTACCCGGAATAAATGCTTATTCGGGTTTTGAGTGACAGTACTCAAATGGTTGGCAATTTTCTCACCCAATGGGTGGTACTTAAACTTATCTAGGTTAAACATATTGGTTCCTAAAGTTCTAGTTCCCCTGAATGTGCATAGCGTTTGGCTTGACCACAAATAGGTAATGCGTTACAGAACTTGCATGCACCTACTTTAGATTTCACTTCTACGATAATTCCTACATCACCGGATGCATGCTTCTTGGCAAGAGCATCTGGATAGTTGTCGAAGTTACCGGTACTACGATCACGTTTTTCAGGATTCTTGTAATACTTAAATACTGGTGGTTTACGCCAGAGTTCCATGTCATCGCATTCTGGTAACTGATCATCTGGGGCATCGTATAACTCATCAATCATCTTGATCTTGTTACGGATGTAGCGATCAGTTTCCTTAACAGACATCAGAGGGATGTCCTTAACTACGATGGCTTCGGGTGGATAGTTGACAGGATCCTGGATAGACTTAAAGCGTACCCAATCCAGGTACATCTCTACGATGTGCATTGAGTCTTCTTTAATGAGCTCAGGCATAATCCAACGATAGATAGAGCCCTGCAACATGTACTTAAACTCTTTACCCTTATCCTTATAGGAAAAGGTAGAGGTTTGTTTAAAGTCACCCAGACGGTAGTTAAAGATAAAGTCTGCAGTTCCACGGAACTCGACACCATCAATTACTTTGAATCCAGTCTTCTCGAAGAATGCTGGAATATCTCCTTTGTTGATCTCGTCAGGATTGACCTTGATCTTAGAGATGGATTTAGGCGGTACGCCTAAGTCTTCCAATGCCTTATTACGTATGTCTTCATTAAGCCATAGGCTTTCAATACGCGCATGTGTAGCAGAGCCTAAGCGTGACTTGTACATATCGAGTACGTCAGGATCTTTTACAATTACGTTTGCTTGTTCAACCCGGTCCGAAAGAATTAACTCACGTACCGGCTTAATGAATTTGGTGACACTAACAACATCTGGATTATGGTTGTAATCATCTGCTGCTAGAAATAAGGCAATGGGTAACGGGAGGTTGGATCTGTTTTCGTAACCCATGCTTATACCTGCTTAGTTGGTTTCTGAAGTACGACGTGAAGTTTGCTCTGGCGGAAAGTTAAGTTCGATCTTCCGAGCTTCTGCATTGGTTAATCGGGCTTTAGCTTCTACCAATTGTGTTTGTGCTTGTTGATTCAGGATCTCAGCTTTTGTACGTTCTACTTCTAGCTCTTCCATACGTACACGGTGAGCTTTGTATTCAGCAGATTGGTAGTAATCATCAGATGCTGTAGGGCTAATGGCGATGCCACCCATACTTTCACTGGTTTTAGGTTCAGTACATGATGGGCATGTGCATTCTTCAGTAGGATGAACTTGAAGGGACTTAAGTTTTTCATAAGCCATATCTTTCATCTTATCTTCTGGATCAGATTCCAAGAAACATTCAAGCGCGGTAATTGCAGCTTCTACTGGTGGTTCATCACCATTGATAGATGTGATTACAGGAACGCCCATATTAGCAACTACGATGAGTTCCCCACCTGAAACAGCGTGTAAAGGTTGATCGCATTCAGGGTTAATGCATACCATAAAGTATTTCATTTCATATTCCTTGTTGGTGAAATGGTTTTTAAAAAGAAGGGCAAACAAGCACGGAAGGGCTTATCAGAGTTTTACATCGATACCCATTGTAAGTTGTTCTTCAATAGGTGTTTCATTAGGTAAGTAGCGTACAGGCTTAGACAGTACACCAAAGTTACTACGATCTAATCCATGGGCTTCAGCGTACTTATCTACAGTCATGCTGTTGAAACCTGCTACACGTCTATTCAGCTCTTCTAATGAATCAGCATTAGCGCCTATCTCCATGTAGTATTGAGCAATAGGATCTACGTACTTAAACCCATCAGGATAGACACCAGAGATCTGCAGCTTAGGTTCTCCATGTTCTACACGAAAGGATAGAATCATTTTAATCTTAGGGTTGAATGCAGCTTTCACTGCATGCTTGACAATCTTATATCGATCTAATAAAGACAGTTTCATGTGTGCTCCAAAAAGAAAAGGTAGCCTAAGCTACCTTTTCATATTGAATAGAATTAACCATTCAGAAGATTGTCAGATAATTCCCAATCAGGAACTACTTCACCTTCCTTTGGATATTCCCATTCACCAGAATAGAAGCCATAGGCTGTGTTACTTGTTTCAAAGAAGTTGGCCATTTCAGATCCTGTAAACAGCATCTGCATAGCTTCGATTGGTGCAATGTCAACTACATCTGGGTAGAGGATACCCAAGCCAATGTGTTCAGAACGAGCATTCGCAATTTGACGTAGTGAAGTTTTTACCTGGTCTGCTGTAAGATGCTTGATGATACCTAAAGAGTAAAAGTAGTCAATTACCTTGTCAGTATTTTCAACACAAATTTTTAACATGACACGTAAAGTTTCACGCATTGCTTCAGTGTATTCTTCACTGTTTTCCTGAGCTTCAATATTGAATAACTCAGACAAACCAACTACATGTTCGTTTTCATCACGTGCTGACCAAGAGACAATCTCTAAGCCAACTGACTTCATACGACCATACAGTGAGTAGTTCACCAGTGGCAGGAAGACACCATAGATCCCAATACCTTCACCAGCAATATGTTTTACCAGTGTAGACATGCGATCCCACAATTCACCTGTATGCCCTTTGGCAGACATGTAAATATGCTGATCCTTGATGGCTTCAATTTCCAGGATTTCCGAATAGCGTTCAGGACGTAAACCAAACTGTTCTGGCAGCATGTCATAACAATCTGTATGCGTTGCTTCCCGGTCAAGTACTCGGGCAATCCACATCAAGATTTCAGGATGGTTATAGAAGCGTCCTAAGTTCTTGAAGTAAGAAGCACCTACATCAACATCAACCATAGTGAAGTAAAGCAGCATAGCTTCTAACGGTGCACGTTCTTCTGCAGACATGGCTTCAAAGTCAGACAAGTCTTCGTTCAAAGTTTTAACGTGTTTACGGTTCCAGTTAAGTTCTTGATGTGTAGTGGCCATATCGTAGAACTGTGGATAACGGAAAGGCTTATAGTAAGCACGTTCATCAGTAAGGCGTAATGCCTCATGTTGGGTTTGATTGAATGACATTAGTAGGTTCCCCGAATAACAGTAAAGAAGTCATACTCAATAAGTAAAGAGTAAGTATTACTGTCCAATAGTGGTTTATAGGTTTCAACTAGCTCTAGAAGAATATCTTTTCGGTATTCAGCCAAAGCCATTGCAGCTTGATCTTGAGTGTCAAAACATCCTAAAGACTTTTGTTTTCCCTTACAGAATCCTACGGAACGGTACTTACCATTAGGTAGTTTTTGAAAACCCTTACAACTAATTATGAGGGCTTTGTTTATTTCTGCAGGTAAGAACACACAGGTATCTGGAGAGTAGTGATTAGTACTCCCACCTTTAAGGTCCTTATCTATTTGGAAAACCTTACCTTTACTGTCTAACTCGTTAAAGCCTACCTGGGTTTCAGCCCAGGCAAGCCAAACATTAAAATCTAACCAATCATCGTGAATGGTAGTTTCAGCATAGTTAGGTCTGGAAGCTTTGACACGACTTGAGGTGGCACGTTGGATCATATCGAACCACTGATTGTAGCTCTTAGTCATCTTCACTTTGCCATCTACTTTTTCGTAAGTCTTAGCCATAGTTATTCACAGCCCTCACATCCACTGAACAGATCGTCAGCATCATAGTTAATCGTGATCTTACTTTCATAAGACTTGGCAAATACGTTGGCATTAGTCAATGCCGGCATACGTACGTAGTAGCGTGACTTAATCCCTTTCTTCCACATGTGCATGTGTACAGCATTTACATACTTACGTGGTACATGTTGATGGAAGTCCAGGTTTAAGCTGATAGCTTGGCACACATACTCTTGAGCCGTAGCAGCAACTTCAACTACTGACTTCTGGTTATATTCACGTGCAGTACGTAGGAATGATTTCTCATGATCTGTTAAGAAATCCAGGTGCTGTACGGAACCCAGGTTGTCAAAGATAGAAGAATAGACTTCTGGTTTATCCTGGCCATGACGACGGAGTACTTCAATCAGTTTAGGCTCAGTTACCTTAAAGCGTCCTGACTTGGTTTTCTGGGTATAAACCATTTCATAACGTGGCTCCAGTGCAGGAGTTAAACCACCAGATAGATCAGTACCTTCAACACGTTGAGCATTGATAGTACTGTTGGTTGCAGTAGGTGCTACTGCCAGTAGATGCGAGTTACGCATACCTGTACCAACCATATCTGGAGCTTCGCCACGTTGAATGGCCAATGCCTTAGATGCCTTCACTGCTTCTGTCTTGATGTGTTTAAACATCTTGTCAGTAATCGTAAGAGCTTCACGGCTATCGTAAGGGATCTCACGCTGTAACAGGTATGAACCCAGACCCATAGCACCAAGGCCAATAGCACGTTCCTGAGAAGCGGAATACACTGCTTTCTTGGCACCCATGATATGACGTTCAATCAGCGCGTGAACGAGTGCTTGCACTTGTTCTGGCGATGCTGATGGAACGTACTCCATAATGGTACGAGCAATAGGATCACGTTCTAGATCACGGGTACATGAGTACACTGCATTCTGAATAAAGTATTCAAGAATGTTATCTAAGTACTCAATGATGTCAGGGATGAACTGAGGATCTTTAGACCATTCATCAAAGTGCAGAAGGTTTACAGAACCTAAACAGCACACTGCTGTACGATCTTTATTATTGGCTAACGTAATCTCTGTGCAGATATTTACGTTATTCACTTTAAGACCTAGCTTCTTCTGTGCTTCAGGCAAATGACGGTTTGACTGATCAATGAAGTGAAGGAATGGGCCACCAGTTTCTGCTGCTAAGTCCAGGATCAACTCCCATAAGTAACGGGCTTTGATTGTCTTGGCCACATTACCCAGGTGATCTTTCAGGTGCCAGTTACCACCTTTGGTTACCTGACGCATAAACTTATTGGTAATTGAAATGGTTTGGAACACGTTATGGCTACGACGGTTTGGATCCCCACCATCCTGACGTGACTTAACGAACTCTTCAATCTCTGGATGGTCACAACGAACTTCACCACCATTGACACCACGACGGTTTGAGCCTTGGTTGGTTGCTGGTGCCAAAGCATCAGTTACGTGGAAGAAGCTAACCATACCGCCAGTCTTGTTCCCTAGTGAGGTCACAGCGTTCATAGGACGCACATCAGACCAGCATGACTGGAATCCACCACCGTTAGATAAGTACCAGAGAACTTCCGTGTATTGTTCCGCAATACCATAACGGCTATCAGGAACGTACCCCGTAAAACACGAAATGGGCTGTGGACCTTCAATTGATTCAAAAAGAGATTTGTGAAAATTCTTCTTAAATTCTATTTCAAACTTTGTTCGCACTGGCGCGTTAGAAAGAGATGGGCTAGATAGTCCATAGTACTGATTGGCAATGTATCCGTACATACGTTTAGCATGTGCTAGATCCGTTGCAAACGCAGTTGCTGAACGTGCATAGCCTTCTTGTGGTGACTGTTCCTTACCCCGTAAATAACGGTCAGTCACTGTTTCATAGCCAAATTTAGTCATCAGACTATCTTTGGAATAATCAGGTTTGATTAGCATTGTGATCTCTAAGTGAGGTGAAAAATAGGGTAAAAGCCTAAGCTCTTACCCATCGTGTGAAGCGGAAGGTTATACCGTTTTCTTCCTGCCAAGGTGAAAATTCTTTTAATTTAAAGGTATCTTCAAACGCAGGATAGAATTTATCCCCATCAACTTCAAGCATAACTTCAGTAATTAATAATTCATTAGTTAAGTGAAGAGTCTGATTGTACACATCAGCACCACCAATGATGGTCATTACTTCTTGTGAAGTTGTTGGATGAGGTACAGGGAAGTTACATACGTCAGTTAGGTCATTACCCTGTGGGCCACGTGAACATACAATGAATGTACGCTTAACATCATTTTGAACTGACTTAGGTAAGCTGTCGAAAGTCTTACGACCTACGATAGAAGTCTTACCTGTGGTTTGTGCTTTAAACCATTCCAGATCAGAAGGCAGGTGCCAGGGAAGTTTATCCCCAATACCAATGCAGCGATTCTGATCCATAGCAACAATGTGAACTAGCTTTGGTTTCATTTTAAAATGTACCCTGCGTTGGTAAAGATTGCCTCTAGCTCTTTTTGAGCTGATTCACGATCTACCGATTTATCCACGTAAACATAAAAGTTCGTATAGTTTTCTGTGTTAGTTACATGGGTGTAACCTAACTTAGAAGTTTGATGTATTAACTTATTAGCAAATAAGTTTAAAAGAATATCTACACGTACATGTAGTTTATGGTCGGATGGTTTGATGTTATTCATTTATTCCAAGTCCTGTAGTTTGCGTAATTTACTTCAAGGGCTAAACTGGCAAATTCTTTTACCTTAGTAACAGATAGGTTTGCGCTACTTGGTATAGTGCCTTGAGATCCTAAAATAGGGTTATGTACGTATACCAACTTATAATGTTTACGCCGTAATATACGGTCTGTATAGCTTTCAGGCTGAAGTTCATATAAGGCATGAAACTTGAATGAATCAAAATTATAAGAACCCCATACGGCTCTTAAATAAGGTTCATTAGTTTGACCATACACATATGCGTTTTCTGCGTATGCAGCTTCATGCAAGTGGTTTTCCACCATTGCACGGGGTACTGAGATAAACTCACTCATAGTGTTGTTCCTGTATTAACTGTTTAAAACTATCTGCAAGTGATGTACAGCTTGAGACAGGGATTTTGTTGTGGAGTGTTTCACATGCTGAGTATCACGGAATACGTTGAACTCACCATGCTGGTTGAATGTTACCCATACGTTATACTTAAAGTAAGCAATGCCTTTGCCACGTTCCATAACTGCTAACGTGTTTCGTAATTGTTCCTTAGTCATCTATACTATCCTTTACATCTTTGATATTAAGTCCTATCAGCGTGTATCCGGCAGCTAGCTCTTGTTTAAGCTTAGGTGAAGTACATATTAAATTCGCCAGTTGATCCCAGGATAAGAAACCTTCAACGTCAAATTCCACAGTTCCGAACTGAACTTCTTTGGTTTCTGGGTGCCGTAAAAATACTACGTAAGTATACGTTTTCATAACTCATCATCCTCTGGCCTAGGCTCATACCGCTACTGGAGCTTTAATTGGAGGGAAGTGGTTATAGTCTTCCAGGTGTACATCATCTTCAGTAATTTCAAAGATGGTTTTACCTTCAGTGTCTATAGTTAATTTAGGACATTCATGCCATGTAGGATTACGTACTAGCTGATCTTTTGCCTGAGTAAGGTGATTTTCATACAGGTGTACGTTACCGCCAGTCCAGATAAATTCTCCTAGACTTAAACCACATACCTGAGCAATCATCTGTGTAAGCAGCGCATAGCTGGCAATGTTAAATGGAACACCCAGGAATACATCTGCACTACGTTGATACAGCTGACATGAAAGCTTGTTGCGTGGGATGCCGTAGTCATCACATAAACCTAACCACTCTTCTTTAGTACGGTCAGTTTCATCTGATTGCCACTTTTCCTTTATCGCTTTTTGTCTTAGCAGTTCCAGGCGTTCTTGTTCAAGTAACGGTGATAAATGGAACTGGAACAGAGTATGACAAGGTGGAAGGTCTACCTTATCTACTTCATGTGGATTCCAGCCAGTGACAATTAAGCGTCTTGATTTTGGATTTGTTTTGATTTCACTAATCACCCAAGCGATTTGATCAAATCCATTTGCTATACCTTTATCGTTTAAACGCCCTACAGGTGTATTTATAGGTAACTTAGATAAAGGCATGCCACCAAAATTACGCCATTGATGGCCATAACCTTTGCCAATATCTCCGTAAGCTTCTGCAATGGATGAGTCATTAAGAATAAGGTTTTCAAACTCTGCCATGCTTAAGGGCTCTGGTGAATTTGGTGTGGTACGTTTGGCGTGATCTTGCAGGTACGCTTTGTATCGCCAGTCTGTCCAGATATGGTTGTTATGCTCAAGAAGATACTTGATGTTGGTATCCCCTTTCAGAAACCATAGCAGTTCAGTCAGTACAGAATTAAAGTGTACTTTTTTCGTGGTAAGTAACGGAAAGCCTTGAGCTAAGTCAAAGCGCATTTGTCTCCCAAATAAAGTGAAAGCATCAGTATCTGTACGATTATTGGTAGCAGGTGTTGAATCTGCCAGGTCTACAAGTTCTTGTAGCAGTGTGTGATATTGTTGATCAGCGTAGCTCATGACTACTCCTAGTTAATGAATAATGCAAAAACAGGCACGGATGTGCCTAAACCAAATAAAACAAAGATATAATCAAACGCAATTAAATCGAAGGTTCTCAAAATGTCAGATATTGTAGATACCAGCCCATTAGGGATTGAGCGTACTGAACGTATCGCTGGGGATGAAGCATTAAATAGTAGACTGGATAACGTAACTACAGAACTACAAAGTACGCAAGAATCAGTGACAACTGAGGTACTGCATCGTAGCGAAGGTGATCTGGTAATTCAACGAATATTAGAAGGATATATCCAGGAATTACTTAACAGTAAGTCAGAAGAACTTGATCGTTACATGGATTTCCAGAACAGTCAGAATCTTAATTACGATACGGTACGTGAGTTTGTTTCTGGTATTCGATATGCCATTGCGGATGAAGTACGTAATCTTAGTGATCTACTTACTACTAATCTACAAGCCAATGATGTTCGATATAACAAGTTGGTTTCTGATGTATCAAAGTACCTGACTATCCTAAGTGATATCACATTGGATAGTAGTCAGATCCGTCTAGACAATGGCCAGTTACGTGCAGGTGCCTGGACTATCTTAAGCCAAGCACGTGAATGGGATCTTGAGATTATTAAATCCCTCAAGAACATTAAGACAGAAGTAAGTCAAGATTTCCAAGATCGTATTGAGGATATTGAAACAGCACTCCCATCTACGGAGGAATTGATCTCTATTGTTATTGATGAGATCCCTAGCATTCCTGCCATTGTAGAACTAGATCAGATTATTCAGGACAACGTAACTGAACTTAAATTAATTAACGAGAAGTTGGTTAAAGAAGCTCAAGACCGTACTGCTGCAATCAATGAAATGTCTGAACGTGTGCTAACCGAAAGCCAGCAACGAGCAGAGGAACTTAAAGAAACCTTAGAGGAAGGTTTAAGTAGCCTTACTTTGAACCAAGTAAGGGAGGCGAATGCACGTCAGGAGATGTTAGAGCAGGAGGCTCTAGATCGTAGTGCAGAAATATCAGAACGCTTAGGTGTAGTGACAGGCGAAGTCACTCAAAATATTGGTGCCATCACAGAACGTATTAATTCAGAAGTAGCTGAACGTAACCAGATGATTGCTGACCAGGCGCAAGCTTTACTCTTTGAGAGTGAAGCGAGAGCTGCAGATATTAGCACTCAAGCTGCTGCACTGGCTGCTGAATCCCAGGCACGGCGTAATGCATTAACTGCTCAATCAGAAGCTTTAGGCCGGGAAGTAACAAACCGTACTCAAGCATTACAGGATCAGCAAGCAGCGTTAAGCAGCCAGATAGTATCTACTAATGCAACCACACTTGCTGCACTAGACTCTCGGGCTACTGCTCTAGCTAGTGACTATAACGCTAAGGTCACTAACCTTAATAATCAGCTTACAGCTAGTATTGAAGAAATAGAGACTGGAGTTACTTCTCGACTTACTTCCTTGGAAGATGAAGACGAACAACTGCTGCAGAATATTGAAGCTTACAAAACCAGTAACAATGGGAATGTTGCAGCTATCCGTAGTGACCTTACTGCACTTACTACAGCACATGGAACTACAGCTTCAAAGGCTGAAGGGTTAGTTGCTTCTTTCACTGGTTTAGATGGTAAGGTTTCTCAGAACACTTCTAGCATAGCTTCTGAAGTTACTGCACGTAGTAATGCAGATAGTGCTTTAGGCACACGTATAGACAACTTAACTGCTAGTACTTCGGATAAGTTTACTGAAGTAGAGTCATCCATTACTGATGTGTCTGAAGCTGTCACTTCCCTCGAGGAAGCAACTGCAACTCGCTTTACTGGTTTAGATAGTTCTATTAGCAGTGTTGATGATAAAGCAGATACTGCAATTAATAGTGCAGCTAGTGCTCAGGAAACTGCCAATACGGCTGTAACTACTAACACTGCACAAGCAGAAGAAATCAGTAGACTTCAAGGTCGTTTAGACATTACAGAAGGTGACCTACTTACTAAGGCTTCTGCAGATGTGGTATCAGGTATCCTCACTGATGTTAGTAACATTGAAGGAGAGTTAACTGTACAAGCCACTTCTATAGAAGATCTGAATGCAAGCTTAATTCTAGTAGATACAAAAGCAGGTACTGCAAATACTGCAGCTGCTAATGCTCAGACCACAGCGAACACTGCTGTTACTAACAACGCTACCACTGCTAACCGTGTAAACACTTTAGAAAGTAATATGACTCTGGTGCAAGGTGATCTTGCAACTAAGGCTACTGCTGCAGCGTTAGAGCTGACCAACACAGAAGTAACTCGATTAGATGGCTTAACACAAACTAACTCCAGTTCTATTACTGACTTGAGTAACGAATTAGTTACTACCAACAACAACGTAACTAAAGCTCTAGATGCCATTACAATTGCAGAGACTCCATCCAATCAGCTACCTTCTTGGTACTGGGCTAATCACCCAATGCGTATTGTTAATGAGGTTAAGTCTGCAACTGTCATTGGTGTTACTGGTTTAGGTACAAAGGTCAATTTAGAGACTCGGGTATATTCTACTGCTCAAGCCAATGGTCCAATCGTACAGCGAGTAATCTCAGCATCTGATCCTACTTTGGAGATGGTTCGCCGTAGTACCAGTGCATCTGCATGGTCTGCATGGACACAGCCACTTAAAGCCATTAAAGATGATATTGCAACTAAGGCAAGTTCATCTGCTCTAAGTTCACTGGATTCCAGAGTTACAGATATTGATGGTCTAGTTACTTCTCAAGCAACTAGCATTAATGAGTTAGAGGCTGACCTTACTGAAACCAATAACCTATTAGGTACTGTACAGAGTACAGCTGCTTCTGCGCTTGATACAGCCAATGCTGCGGTAACTGATAATACTGCGCAGGCTTCTGCTATATCTCAGCTACAGTCTAAGATGTCTACTGCTGAAGGCACCTTGGCTCGTAAGGCAGATGCCAATGCACTGAGTTCTTTAGAAACCAAGGTTGATAATAATCAGACTGCTACGACTACTCGTATTGATCAACTTACAGCTGCAATTACAGACTTGGGTGAAGGAGTTGAGACTGCTGTAGATACACACGCATTCAA
>JAHAYH010000138.1 GCA_018384745.1 Caryophanon sp.
AAGGAATAGCAATACCAATCGCAGTACCAATACCCTTTTGACCTTGTCCACCTTGAACCAAAATAATAGTTGAAGCAACTGATGCTAAAGCTGCATCTGGAGCAACAGCAGCACCAATATTAGCCCAACCTAAAGCAATCATTTGTAGTGAACCGCCAAGAATAATACCAATAGTTAAGTTTCCAGTAACCAAACCAATTAAAGTACATGCCACTAGAGGTTGATGGAATTGAAATTCATCAAGAATTCCTCCCATACCTGCAAAGAAGGCAACGATCACTACCAGAATCATCTGAATAGCATTCATTTATATAAATCCCCCTGTAATTTATTTCTTTTCATCAACTAATTTTTGAGCTTTATCCAAAAGTTCATCCATGTTTTGTTTACCATCAGAAGGAACTTTACGAACATCAAATTTAACGCCCAAATCTTTTAATTTCTTATATGTATCAATATCTTTTTGATCCATTGCCAAAACAGTATTGACGTTAACTTTACCATCACTATATGCCATGGATCCAACATTCAATTCCTTGATGTCCATTCCACCTTCAATAGCTTTAAGTGCATCTTCTGGATTTTCAAATAAGATTAATGCCTTAGTATTTCCAAAACGTGGGTCTTTTACTACTTCAAGCATCTTATTGATTGGAACAACATTTGCAGGCACACCAGCTGGTGCTGCTTCCTTAATCATTGTTTTACGAATTTTATCTTTCGCAACATTATCTGAAACAACAATGATTCGATTTGGATTCATAGCCTTAGTCCAACCAGTTGCAACTTGTCCATGAAGAAGACGTGAATCAATTCTAGCTAAAACATACTTAATGTGACCATCGCCAATAACAGTACCTTCAGGAATAGCACCTTGTGGTTGTGCATTAGCAGCTGGAGCAGCCTTTGTCTCCTCTTTAGGCATAAGAGATTCAGGTTGTGTTTTAATTCCATCACGACCCGGTTTAACAATAGCTTTGGCAATATCATGAGCATTATCGCTTGCCATTCTTTGACCCAAAGCTTCGATAACCATAGGTAAATTCATACCTGATACAATAGCCCAAGTATCTTCATGTTCTTTAACAAGATTATTTGCTTGGTTAAATGGTGTACCTCCCCATAGATCAATCAAAAACAATACTTGATCTTGATCATCAAAAGAAGCAACAGCTTTTTCCATCTTAGCTCTAATATCATCTGGACCTTCATCAGGCTTTAAAATCACATGAGCCAGATTCTCTTGCTTACCAAAAATCATTTCAGCAGATTGAAAGATTCCATCAGCAAAGCCACCATGACTAGCTAGGACAATTCCTACCATTTGATTTCCCCCTTAATCAAAATATCTCCACGAATACTTTATAGCAGAATAAATGTATACGTTTGCTTTTAATATCATACCATTTTTTTATTGAAAATGCTTGCATAAAGTGGCTGTATAATTTTTCCTGTTGATGAATATCTATGATATTCTATCGACAGGATTTTTTTACGTAAAAAAAGAGGCCATAGTCCTCTCTTACTTAAAATCCTTCTTCGACCAATTCAATTAAGTGTATGGAGATTCAAACTATGTCCTCTTTAAATGATTATATTAAATTTACTCTTGATATTGAAGATAAAAACATTATTTTTTCTGATTATTCAAATGAAAATATTAACGGTAAGATTTACAAAATATATTTAGCTGAGCTGATCCAGCCTACTTGTCCTTATTGTCGTTCTACTAATCTTAAGCATAACGGTCATTACGTCTCTAACGTTCGTTTCATTACTGCTGATGCTAGTAAGCCCGTTACTATCAGATTAAGAAAACAACGTGTTCTCTGCAATGACTGTTTAAAAAGATCTATGGCTCAATCTAATCTGGTTAATAAAGGCTGCTATATCTCTAACACTTCTAAGCGAAAAATACTTTCTGCTCTTACTGAAGATCGTTCAATGACCAGCATTGCTAGAGAACATAATGTATCTGTCAACACGGTTCAAAGAGTATTAGAAGTCTGCTCTTCTAAGTTCTATGATGCCTTTGATCATCTCCCTGAACACTTAGCTTTTGATGAATTTAAGGGCGTAGGCAAAAAGCTTCACTTTATTTGTCTAGATGGTGATACTCACAAAGTTGTTCAAATTCTTAGAACTCGTTTCAAACCTGATATTCTACGCTATTTTTACAAGTTCACTCCTAAAGCTCGTGCAATGGTTAAAACAGTAACTATGGATCTTAATTGTTATTATCCTTTAGTTGCTAGAGAATTATTTCCAAATGCTCAGATAGTTATTGACCGTTTTCATATGGTTCAAATGCTTACTAGATCGTTTAATATTTTCAGAGTTCAAATCATGAAGCAATTTAATAAAAGAAGCCGTGAATATAAGCTTTTAAAGTCCCCTTGGAAGCTTTATCTCATGAAATATGACAAACTTAATAAGACTACTCCTTATTACGACTGGCATTTTAAGGACTGTCTAACACAGGAACATGTTGTCTTAGATGGTTTAGATTGTGACCAAACCTTAGAAAATACTTATTGGGTTATGCAGGACTTTATGACTGCTATTCAGGATAACGATGAAAAGAAAGTTATCCATCTACTTCATTCAAAACAAAATGTTGGTAAACAAATGCATCAAACTCTATTAACTTTTAAACGTAATTATTCTGGTGTCCTAAACGGTATTACCTCAACTTATTCTAATGGTTGTCTTGAAGGAGTTAACCGTAAGATTAAACAAATTGAACGTACTGCTTATGGCTATAGAAATTTCAAACATTTATTAATTAGAATTAGACTCGAAGAAAATATTATAAAAGAAAAGGAATCAAACAGCTATTTCTTAGCTGCTTAATTCCTTCTTAAAATTATCCATCAACAGGATTTGCAAAAGAGCCAAAAAA
>JAHAYH010000052.1 GCA_018384745.1 Caryophanon sp.
AGTAAACGGCGGCCGTAACTATAACGGTCCTAAGGTAGCGAAATTCCTTGTCAGGTAAGTTCTGACCCGCACGAAAGGCGTAATGATTTGGGCACTGTCTCAACAGCCCGCCCGGCGAAATTGTAGTACCGGTGAAGATGCCGGTTACCCGCAACTAGACGGAAAGACCCCATGGAGCTTCACTGTAGCTTGATATTGGATTTCGGTATTTCATGTACAGGATAGGTGGGAGACAGGGAAGTCAGGGCGTCAGCTTTGATGGAGTCAGCCTTGGGATACCACCCTTGGAGTGCTGGAATTCTAACCTGTGGCCATGAATCTGGTCAGGGGACATTGTTAGGCGGGCAGTTTGACTGGGGCGGTCGCCTCCAAAAGAGTAACGGAGGCGCTCAAAGGTTTGCTCAGCATGGCCGGAAACCATGCCTTAGAGTGTAAACGCAAAAGCAAGCCTAACTGCGAGACCGACGGGTCGAGCAGAGACGAAAGTCGGAGTTAGTGATCCGGTGGTATGTGAGTGGAAATGCCATCGCTCAACGGATAAAAGCTACCCTGGGGATAACAGGCTGATGGCACGCATAGCCACCTGCTCAGTCTCGGTAAGGAAAGAGGCTTTTGCTTCCCGATAACGCACGGGTTCAATGCGACGGTCCCATTTCAGCGAGTTCACACCAAACAGCGGTTGACTCAACGTGAGTGCTATGGGCATGCTCATGAACTGATTGCGCCCTCCACTTGTTTCACCACTCATCTGCCGCAACCAATCCAACGATGACTCCACCGACAATGTTGCCCCCGTCAGCCCTATTTTCTGACTCACATATAATGAACCGTCCAACTCCATATAGTCGTTCCGTACATAGGAGTGTGTGCCGTCCTCTCGCTGGTACGTGCTGTATCGTTTATTGTACGTCGGCACATTCGCCGACATGGACATTTCGGGCAGCAGATTTGCCTTGTAACTTCTCCACTCCCAATATGCCGACTTCAATTCACCCAATGCCACAGCTGCATCCACACTCTGTCGCCGTGCCATTGCAATGCAGTCATCGAGACCCAACCGCAGCGTGTCCCCTTCGGCATGCCCCAGCATGGGGAAAAGGCACATCAAACCCAACCAAAACAGTTTCATTCTTCCTGATTTTCTTATTTGTTGCACCATTTCTATACCGGACATCACCGGCATCATTATGTCGCTGACTATGATGTCGATATTTCTACTATTAGCTACTTTTAAAATATCATCAATTTTAGAACTTGAGTCATCTGAGTATTCAC
>JAHAYH010000063.1 GCA_018384745.1 Caryophanon sp.
CAAGCCTGTATCGGTAATCTTCAGCTGTGGAATGACGGGAAGTGCAATGAACGATAGCGTTAAAAACAGATGAAAATCAATCGTCGGATGAAGAACATGAAGCGCATCATGTAGCTGCTGTAACGATGCATTTGCTTCATCGGCTTGCTGCAACGTCATCAGCCCAGCTACCGGTAGTGGCAACTCACAAATCACTTCGCCATCATTGACGATGACGTATCCACCTTGCATGCGCTGTAATGCTTGTAGCGCCACTAAAAGGTCGGCATCATTTGTTCCAACGCCGAGCGCATTATGTGAATCATGGGCAACGGTTGTAGCGACTGCACCACGCTGTAAGCCAAATCCTTTTACAATAGCTGCTTGCACATGTCCCAGTTGCTGATGGCGTTCTACAATGGCAAGCTTTAATAAATCGTTCTCGACAGATGGCACGAAATAACCATTTTCAACAGGCACATCGGTGATGAGCTTTTTCGTCATAATTTGATTTGGAATGATCTCAATAACATGTGCACGATTGCTAACAGGAAACGCAATTTGAAGCTGCTCTTTCGTCACAGCCGGCATATGCATCGACTGTAAAATCGCCTCGCTCGGTAAATGACGCTCATGACGCGGGACTAATAGCTCCCCGTCTTTTGCGACAAGCTGCCCATTTTTAAAGACGTGCGTTGGACGAATGGTGCGTAAATCGTTTAGCACAACAAGGTCGGCATCATAGCCTGGTGCAACCGCTCCTTTTTCATGTAGACGATAGCACTGCGCCGCATGAAGCGTCGCTAAACAAATGGCTAAAAGCGGATCCATCCCTTCTTCAATTGCTAGCTGTACCGCGTAGTTAATGCTCCCTTCTGCCATCAATTCATCTAAATGCTTATCGTCGGTACAAAACATAAAGCGCTGTGCATTGGCATCGGTTACAGCTGGCAACACGTCGCGCAAATTTTTAGCCGCCGAGCCTTCGCGTATTAAAACGTACATACCTTGCATGACGCGGTCGAGCGCCTCCTCTTTTGTGACGCATTCGTGGTCTGTTTCAATACCGGCCGTACGATAACCGCGAATGACATCATGCCCAAGTCCAGCCCCGTGCCCATCAACGAGTAAGTGATGTGCCTTCGCAAGCATAATTTTTTCAAGAATAGCAGCATCACCGCGCAACACCGCTGGATAATCCATCACTTCTGCCAAACCGAGCACACGCGCATCGTTCATAAACGGTGCCAAGTCACGTGCATGTAATACCGCTCCTGCATTTTCAAGTGACGTGCCTGGTACGCTTGATGGCAACATGACGAAAATATCCATGTCTGCATCTTTGGCGTCATCGAGCATAAATTGAATGCCTGCTGCACCGCTTACATTTGCAATTTCATGCGGATCTGTAATGACGCTCGTTACACCGTGTGGCAATAAAATACGACTAAACTCTGATGGTGTCAGCATCGATGATTCAATATGTATGTGCGCATCGATAAAGCTTGGTGTAATGTAATGCCCTGTAAAATCTTCCTCTTGCTTCCCGACTAAGCGATTGTTTACATCAAGCGCGACAATTTTCCCCGCTGTAATGCCAATATCTGCGTAAATCCATTTTCTTGAAAATACATCGGCTACTTGTGCGCCGCGTAATACAAGCTCTACTTCCATTGTTTGTGATGCACGAATTTGCTGTTGTAATTTGTTGAGCATGTTTCATCCCCCTCGAATGTTGAAATTGTTCGAATGATAGCAACTCAAGCGCTTTATTACAACTATTTACCCTCATTTTCTAAAAATATATGACACGTCCCTTTATAATATTTGTAAAATTTCGATATATACACTAATACATAGTTATATTTTAACAATGAGGTGGTGTACTACTTATGCATGAGGCGATTTTAAGGCAAACGACTGCCATATTACGCAATCAAGGTTACGAACAAATCGCCAGTTTAGTAACGGACGCTGTCAATATCAAACTACCAACAGCGACGCGACTACAGCGATGCGCCCAAATATTAGAAGAGACGATCAAAGAAGTATATACGCAAGAAATGCACACGACACCAAAGCAGCGCTCACTCCTTGCCTTTTTAAAAACTTCATCGTTCACCGATAAAATTCAACCGCGCCGTATTTTTTTATTAATGGATTTAATTCGAAAACAAACGGTTGTCCGCAATAATGAGCTACTTGACCAAAAATCATTACAGCTCACATTCGATTATTTAACCGATTTAATGGAATGGTTTATTCAACGACAAGATCCACAGTTTGAAATCGACTACGCGAGCTACAAACAACAGCATGAAAAGCTATCGCTACCGATGCCCATTTTGCATCCTGAACAGGAATATTCGCACGAAGATTATGAGGAAGCCGCAAAATGGTTTTTATATGCCGCTCAAGCAGGTAATGCGAGCGCGCAGTACAACTTAGGAACGCTTTATCAGCACGGGCACGGCGTTGAGAAAAACATGGCCGAAGCGATTTATTGGTATGAGCTTGCTGCACAACAACATGATGCCCAAGCATTAACAACGCTCGCTCTCCTCTATCATACGGGACAAGCTGGTGAACAAAACTACGAAAAAGCGGCATCGCTCTATACGAAAGCAGCAAAAATGGGCAACGCTGAAGCACAGTATCATTTAGGTGTTCTGTACACAAACGGTTTAGGCGTTGTAAAAAATTATGAAGAAGCGGCCATTTGGTACCGTCGCGCCGCGGCACAAGACAATACGAGTGCACAAAATAACTTAGGCTTCCTTTATCATGATGGGACAGGAGTGCCACAAAGTTACGAGCAGGCGCTATATTGGTTTGAAGAAGCCGCAAAAAGTGGCGATGCAAGCGCGCAGTACAATTTAGGTTACATGTTAAGTAAAGGCCGCGGCACGAAGCAAAATATGCAGCAGGCAAATGAATGGTTCCATGCTGCAGCATTAAAGCATCATACGAATGCACAGTTTCAGCTTGCCATGAATTACTACAGTGGCAACGGTGTGACAAAAAACGAAGCGGAAGCACTGAAATGGTTTAAGCTTGCAGCCAATGCAGGTCACACAAACGCGCAGTATTCGCTCGGCTTTTTATATAAAGCCCAGCACAATATAGAGCGCTCACTATACTGGTTTAAGCTCGCAGCTGCAAAAGGACATTTAAGTGCGGCGAACGAGCTCGGCAAGCATTTTAAAGAACAACAGCAATATGACCATGCATTTAATGCATTTGCAAGCGTCGCCAAAAAAGGACATGCACAAGCACAGTACGAGCTCGGTCTTCTTTATTTACATGGGCTTGGTGTTGCACAAAACTACGAAACGGCACGACACTGGCTACGTGCTGCGACAGATCAAACACATGTCGAAGCAGAATACGAGCTTGGTCTTATGTACGAGCAAGGTCTTGGCATGAAGGTTGACTATGAGGAAGCAAGACGCTGTTATCGCTTAGCGGCAACGGCTGGACATATCGGTGCGCAGTATCAACTCGGCAACTTATACGATAAAGGGCTCGGTGTGACACAAGACTTTACTGAAGCAGCGAAATGGATTGTGAAAGCAGCGGAGCAAGGACATCCAAAAGCGCAATACCAGCTTGGACAAATGCATGCAAAAGGTGAAGGTATGCCGAAAAACTTCGAAGCCGCTGCGCGCTATTACCGTTTAGCGGCAACGGCTGGACATAAAAAAGCACAGCACCAGCTTGGTATGCTGTACACGAAAGGAAACGGCGTGCCTCAAGATTACAAAGAAGCGCAGCGCTGGCTCAATTTATCGTTACAATAACAATGCAAAAAGCCGCTCCGAATCGGCATTTCGGAGCGGCTTTTCTATGGCAAATTATCAATTTAATTTCCGTCGTTCAACGTTCATATGTTATGGAGGAACAGAACTGTTTTGTAAGCGACTGACGGAACACGCATAGTTACGGCATCGCTATACGTGTACAAGCATTCTGACTAATGCTTTATAAATAGAGCGATGTGCATATTCGGCACATATACACATGCTCTATATAAGAGAGTTCGCGGATCTCTTATACGAATTGCTCTGTCTCAGTAGAACCAGACATTGCAGTTGTAGAAGACGTACCACCAGATACGATTTGTGATACTTCGTCAAAGTAACCAGTACCTACTTCACGTTGGTGACGAGTTGCAGTGTAACCTTTAGGCTCAGCAGCGAACTCAGCTTGTTGTAGCTTAGAGTATGCAGCCATACCGTTATCTTTGTAGTCATGCGCAAGCTCGAACATAGAGTAGTTTAAGCTGTGGAAACCAGCAAGTGTGATGAATTGGAACTTGTAACCAAGCTTCCCTAACTCGCGTTGGTACTCTGCGATTTCTTCATCAGAAAGTTTTGCTTTCCAGTTGAATGAAGGTGAGCAGTTGTACGCTAACATTTTGCCTGGGAATTCCGCATGGATTGCTGCTGCGAATTCACGTGCTTCGTCTAATGATGGGTGAGATGTTTCACACCAAATTAAGTCAGCGTATGGCGCGTATGCTAAACCGCGAGCGATTGCTTGTTTTAAACCTGGGTTTGTACGGTAGAATCCTTCTGGCGTACGCTCACCTGTTAAGAACTCTGCATCGCGTGGATCGATATCAGATGTAACCATGTCCGCTGCATCTGCATCTGTACGAGCGATGATGATTGTATCAACACCCATTACGTCAGCTGCTAAACGAGCTGCTGTTAAGTTACGTACTGCATTTTGTGTCGGTAATAATACTTTACCACCTAAGTGACCACATTTTTTCTCAGAAGCTAATTGGTCTTCTAAGTGGATACCTGCTGTACCAGCTTCAATCATCCCTTTTACTAACTCAAATACGTTTAATGGCCCACCGAAACCTGCTTCAGCGTCAGCTACGATTGGTGCGAACCAGTCAAAGCCTTCGTTTCCTTCTGCTTGATCGATTTCATCCGCACGCTTAAACGTTTGGTTAATGCGTTTAATTACTTGTGGTACAGAGTTTGCTGGGTATAAAGATTGGTCAGGATACATTTGACCTGCTAAGTTGGCATCCGCCGCTACTTGCCAACCTGATAAGTAAATCGCTTGTAAGCCAGCTTTTACTTGTTGCATTGCTTGGTTACCCGTTAAAGCACCTAATGCGTTAATGAATGGCTCTGTGTGTAAAGAGTTCCATAAGCGTTTTGCTCCGCGCTTCGCTAATGTTTGCTCGATTACGAATGAACCTTGTAATTTTACAACGTCCTCAGCTGAATATGAGCGTTCAATACCAGCCCAACGTGGATTTTCTTTCCAATCTTTCTCAATTGCTTCAATGCGTTCTTGACGTGTTACCATGAACAATTCCTCCCCAAATTTCACTTTTTTACAAACAAACCGAAACAATTCACCCCTAAACTGTTCCATAACAGCTTGCTTTGTTGTAAATTAATATATAACAGTGTAGAAAAATTCGCTATATTTCTCGACAAATGCGGTATTAAAGACGATAAACTAAAAATAGAGCGGATAAATGGGGGATTTTCACTGTTATATAAAACATTAGGGGGACGAAGCATGAATACAACAGCTGAAGCAACGTTAAAACGGGAAATTGAGCAATATACGCAAATGTTAGGGGACTGGATGCCAAAAAATGCCACAATTGTTGTTGCACAAGATGGCAAATATATTTACTGTGCATCTAATGCCATTCCGATTCATTTACAAGTGGGGGCACTCATTCATCCAAACAGCATTGCCGCACGCGTATTAATGACTGAAGAAAAAACAGAGGCATTAATGGATGAAACAATTTTTGGCACACCATACTACTGCTTAGGCTATCCAATCCAGCTTCAAGGACGCCTTGCTGCATTAATGATTGTACTCGACGCATCATTTATACCGACAGCACCAAAAAGCTTAACATTCATTACAGGCAAGCATAATGACGATTGGATTCCAGTGCCGATCGACACCATTTCACACATTGAAAGCTTGCAAAAACATACGTGGTTTTACGTGAACCGCGAAGCGTATAAAACAAGTATTACATTAAAGGAGCTTCAAACTCGACTTCCTCAGTGCTTCATGCGTATTCATCGCTCCTACATCGTCAATATTAGCTTCATACAGCGCATTAAACGCGATTTTACATCAAGCTTAATCGTTGTATTGAAAAACGGCTTAGAGCTACCTGTGAGCCAATCATACGTGCCAAACGTGCGAAAAATTTTAGAATTTTAATCCTCTTGCTATTCTTCTCTATATCCGATACTCTAAATATGGATTGAATTGGAAAAGGAGAGATAGTTTGAAAAAATTACTTACAGCAATCACATTATCACTTGCTTTACTAGCCGGATGTAGTGAGGATCAATCAATTGAAAAAGAATCCCCTACACCTGCTCCGACAGAAGACGTTACGCCTGAGCCTGAACCGACACCAATTACGGTCAACATCGCCATGATTGGAGATGTTTTATTACATCGTGGCATCGCGCTTTATGATGATTACACACCATCTTTTGAACCTGTAAAAGAGATGTTAACACAATATGATTATTTAATTGCGAACCAAGAATCCGCACCTATTGCGAACAAATTCGGGGTGATTGGCTACCCACGCTTCTCAAGCCCACCGCGTATTTTAGACACGCTTCATTACGTCGGTGTTGATATCGTTAACTTAGCGAATAATCATACCGTCGATTGGGGCGAAGAAGGTGTTCAAACGATTTTTGAAAACTTAGAGAAGCATAACATGCCTTATTTTGGCGCTTACAAATCTGACGAAGATCGCTACACACCACGCATCATTGATATCGATGGTGTAACAGTTGGCTTACTCGGCTACACGTATGGCACAAATGGCTACTACTTACCAGAAGGTTCACCATACAATGTAAACTACATTGTCGAAGAAAAAATGTTAGCAGATATCGAGAACTTAGAGCCACTTGTTGACGTTGTGGCAGTCAGCATGCACTGGGGTCCTGAATATGTGACAACTGAAAACGAAGAACAACGTCGCCTTGCGAAAGTATTAAATGATGCAGGTGTTGAAATTGTATTTGGTAGTCATCCACATATTTTACAGCCCTACACGCTACTTACAAATACACAAGGTGAAAAAACACACGTATTCTACTCAATCGGTAACTTCTTTGCAACAATCACGTCAGCGCCTGATACATTTATCGGTGGTGCAGCAAGCGTTGAAATTACAAAAACGGGTGACGACATTGATGTTCATTCACCGCATTTCAAAGCAACATCTATGATCGTTGAAAATGGACGTTATAACATTCATCCACTTGCGAATGTAGAACACGCTGCCCCTCGAAATTTAGATTGGGTGCGTAGTGTCTTAGGTCCAGATGTGACGGTTGAATAAATTGTTAACTCCGTACTTACATCATTAAATGTATGCCTACGAATGTACCATACAACCGAAAACCCAATGAAAAACTATTGGGTCTCGGACAAAATGACCTTGAGACAAAAGCAAATATCCTTCAGCATCGTTTCATGCTGAAGGATATTTTTTGTGGATGGGGCTATTTCACATAGCAGTCGCGTTTTGCAAACATAACCAGAACAATGCCTGTCAAAAAGGGGCTACCATATAGGACGTAGCGCTTTTCGCCTTTGCTCCTCTTTCTCTGTAGTTTCATGCTCCTGCGGTTACTCGTCGCAAAAAACAGTTGTTATTTTTGCTGAAGTTGCCGCTTGTGTCGGGACGCATTAACAAATTATGATCATGTAGCCCAGCAAGCTTTCATTGGAGCTAGAGATCTGTTCTAAGCACTATTTGCTTTCAAAATGACTTCTTCTCTGTCATGGAAGCGAACACGATCTTCTTCATCTACCACCTTAGTCAAGCTGCCATTATGCTATATTGTATTCAAATAAAACATCAAAAAACCGATTAAGCGTTATGCTTAATCGGTTTGTGTGTGCGAAGCGACGTCCTACTCTCACAGGGGGAAACCCCCAACTACCATCGGCGCTAAAGAGC
>JAHAYH010000105.1 GCA_018384745.1 Caryophanon sp.
GCAGGTCTTGATTATGCAATCGTCAACACCGAAAAGCTGGAGCGTTACGCATCGATTCCAGAAGCGGAAGTGAAGCTTGCAAATGATTTAATCTTTCATACAAATGATGAAACGCTTGCGGTATTTACAGACTTTTACCGTGATAAAAAGAAGGAAAAAACGGAAGATGACATTCCAAAAACAGTGCCAGAGCGCTTAGCGTATTACATTTTAGAAGGTACGAAGGAAGGATTAATTCCAGACTTAGATGCCGCGCTTGACATTTACGGTACGCCACTTGAAGTGATCAACGGTCCGCTGATGGAAGGGATGGCGGAAGTTGGTCGCCTGTTCAACGAAAACCAATTGATCGTTGCAGAAGTACTGCAATCAGCAGGTGTGATGAAAGCAGCCGTTGCCCATTTAGAGCGCTTCATGGAAAAAGACGAAGAGTCGGCCGGCAAAGGGAAGATGGTGCTTGCCACTGTTAAAGGTGACGTGCATGATATCGGCAAAAACTTAGTGGATATTATTATGAGCAACAACGGTTACCGCGTTGTCGATTTAGGCATTAAAGTGACACCAACAGAGCTGATCGAGGCAATTCGGAAAGAAAAGCCAGACATCGTCGGATTATCGGGCTTACTTGTAAAATCTGCACAGCAAATGGTCATTACAGCACAAGACTTTAAAGAAGCGGGCATTGATGTACCGATCATCGTTGGCGGTGCGGCATTATCACGTCGCTTTACCGAGACGAAAATTGCACCAAACTACGACGGTCCTGTTATGTATGCGAAAGATGCGATGGCAGGTCTTGAAACGATTAACCGTCTTGTAAATCCAGAAACGCGTCCAACATTGTTACAAGAGCTTGAAGAGGCACAAGTGAAGCGTGCGGAGTCAGATGCGCGTCGTGCGGAGAAAGCACCAGTGGCTGTTGTAGAGAAGCCAGTGCGTACGGTTAGCGATGCACCGGTATTTGTACCGAAAGATTTACGCCGTCACATTACACGTGAATACTCAGTGGCGCATTTACAGCCGTACGTGAACATGCGTACATTAATTGGACATCACTTAGGCTTAAAAGGGAACTTAGAAGAGTTACTGAAAGCAAACGATGAGCGTGCGGTACAATTAACGGAGCTAACGACAGGCTTTTTAAAATCGGATTTACTTAAACCATCAAGCATTTATCGCTTCTTCCCTGCGCAAGCAGATGGCGATGATGTGGTCATTTACGATCCGGAAAATGAAGGCGTTGAAATTGAACGCTTCACATTCCCGCGCCAGCAAAAAGCACCGTTCTTATGTTTAGCGGACTTCCTGCGCCCTGTATCAAGCGGGGAAATGGACTACGTAGCATTAATGGTTGTAACAGCAGGGCAAGGTGTACGTGCCGAAGCGAACCGCTTAAAGGACGAAGGGAAATTCCTAGAAAGTCACGCGGTACAAGCGACAGCGCTAGAGCTTGCGGAAGGTTTCGCAGAGCGTCTGCACCAAGAAATTCGCGACCAATGGGGATTCCCAGATGCGACGGACTTCACAATGCGTGACCGCTTCGCTGCGAAATATCAAGGACAGCGCTTCTCATTCGGTTACCCAGCGTGTCCAAATTTAGAAGACCAAGCAAAATTATTTAAATTAATTCAGCCGGAAGATATCGGCGTTCACTTAACGGAAGGCTTCATGATGGAGCCAGAAGCAAGTGTAACGGCAATTGTCTTTGCACATCCAGACGCGCGTTACTTTAACGTTTAACAAGCAGCGTCGGTCTAAAAAATAAGTTCGAGACAAAATAAAGCGCAATCGGAAAATTCCATGTTTCCGATTGCGCTTTTTTGCTATTGGACAACGCTTCGTTTCGCGGACGACGGAGGCAAACGTGTTGCATGTTTGTCATAAGGGCGATGCCACACGATGTGGCGTCCATCGCCTTGCTGTTGCAAGTCTCTTGACATGTTCGTTTTCACTTTCGCTGCTTGTCCTCACATGCTTACAATGAACGTCCTCCGCCAAACAATGAAACATTACTTCTATCCCGTGCTGATTTATGTTGTTTTCTTCTTTATGTGCATATTCTTTTTCAAGACATTCACCGCTATTTTACAAAAAGAAATGATGAATATGGCGAAAATCTTTTTGAAGTTTGTAAAAATGGGAATAGTATTTTACAATGAACTATAAAAGTTGGAATTTTTAGATAACTTTCGTAGCGAATGTAGGGAGAGATTTTATGTTAAAGGAAGCCATTTACGCGAGGGAGCAGGAAATGCTTCAGTTACTGGAACGATTAGTCAACCAAGATTCAGGGAGTAAATATAAAAAAGGCGTCGACGCAATTGGACATATGCTGCGTCAAAAATATGAAAAGCTCGGCTTTATCGTCGATGTAGTGGCGGAGGACGTTGTTGGCAATCATTTAATTATTCGTCATAAAGAAACCGTTCGCCCGAGCATCGTCATTGTTGCACATATGGATACGGTATTTCCAGAAGGGACAGCGAAGGAGCGACCATTTACGGTAAAAGGATCGCGTGCATACGGTCCAGGTGTCATCGATATGAAAGCAAGCCAAGTTGCGTTGCTGACGGCGCTATCCGCATTAATTGAACTAGGTGACGTCGAAAGCTATCGCAACGTGCATATCGTTTTAAATAGCGATGAAGAAATTGGTTCGCACCGCTCGAAAATCGTCATTGAAAACGTGGCGCTCGGGAAAGATTATGCCCTTATTATGGAGCCTGCACGCGCGAATGGTGCGCTCGTATCAGCACGTCGCGGCGGTGGCACCTATATGTTGCGCGTTTACGGCAAAGCAGCGCACTCAGGCATCGCCCCACAAGATGGGATTAGTGCAATTGAAGAAATTTGCTACAAAATTATCGAACTGCAAAAGCTCAACCAACTTGAAGCGGGTGTCAATGTCAACGTCGGCTTAATTAGCGGCGGAGAAGCATCAAACGTCGTGTCCCCGTATGCCGAAGCATCAATCGATGTACGTATTACCGAGCCGCATCAAGGGGCAAATATCGATAAAGCGATCCGTAAAATTTGTACCAAGCCGCATATTGAAGGGACGAATATTGAGCTCGTTGGTGGTATTAATCGCTATCCGGTCATTAAAAATGAAAAAACCGAAGCGCTATTAAGCCATATTCGTGCGGTTGGCGAAGAAATTGGACTGCCGATTGAAGACGTCGCAACAGGCGGTGGCTCGGATGCCTCATTCACATCAAGCGTGCACGTTGCAACGATCGATGGATTAGGTCCTGTTGGTGGTGGGGCGCACAGCATCGATGAATATTTAGACATTCCGACATTAACGGAGCGCACGTATTTACTCGCAAAAGTTATTCAGCGTTTAAGTAAGCAACCGTTAGATGAAGCACTTGAATATATGATTTAACAACGACAGCGTGTCCATAATGGGCGCGCTCTTTTTGTTGTCTAGTGACAAATGTCATGTAAATGATGTGCATTTGTCATCGTGACGATATGATAAATATCGCTACACGAATTAGCACAATACTATTATGATGAGGTCATAAGAAAAATAAGGGGGTTTTTGGTTTATGACAACATCAACAACGCATGCGGAAAAAACGAAGCAATTGCGAAAAGGCGTTGCACCATATGCGAAGTCAGACATTCGAAAAAGTGTACTGCAAATTTTCAATACCGTTATACCACTTATTGTAATTTGGATTGCAGGCTACGCATTATACAATGTGTCTCCGTGGATTTCAGTTGCAAGTGCAGTGCTAGCATCGGGGTTTGTCGTACGAACATTCATCATTTTCCACGATTGCACACACGGGTCATTTTTCAAAAATAAAAAAGCGAATGATTGGGTTGGGTTATTAACAGGGGTGTTAACATCATTCCCGTATGCAAAATGGAAGCGTGAGCATACGATTCACCATGCGACGAGCTCGAACTTAGATAAGCGCGGTATTGGCGATATCGATATGTTAACAATTGAAGAATATGCAGCTGCTTCACCGATGAAGCGTTTAGGGTACCGTTTATACCGTAACCCACTCGTAATGTTTGGGTTAGGACCGCTATTTTTAGTGTTAGTAGCAAACCGCATCAATCGTTCGGATGCAAAATCAAAAGAGCGCATGAACACATACATTACAAACGTGCTTGTATTTGGTATCTTAATCGCACTTGGCTTAACAATTGGATGGATGCCAGTATTACTTGTACACGGTATTACAATGTTCATCGCAGGCGCACTAGGCATTTGGCTGTTTTACATTCAGCACACGTATGAAGACTCTTATTTCGAAGAGGAATCAGAATGGGATTACGTAAAAGCTGCGGTAGAAGGAAGCTCATACTACAAGCTGCCAAAAGTATTACAATGGATCACAGGGAACATTGGTTACCACCACGTTCACCACTTAGCGCCACGCGTGCCAAACTATAACTTAGAGCAAGCACACGAAGCGAATCCACCATTACATCAAGCGACAACAATTACGTTAAAAACGAGCTTAGAGTCATTACGTTACAAGTTATATGACCCAGAGCGCAAACGTTTCGTTACATTTAAAGAAGTTGAAGCGGTATTAAAGGAAAAGCGTAATACGGCGAAGGCATAACGAAAGAGGCTGTCCAACTTTGCTTGGAGAGCCTTCTTTTTATGACAAGTGAGGCAAGTAGCCGACGTGTTTTGAAATTTTCGGTATAATAGAGGGAAAAACGATGAAAGAGGCTATTATGCAAACTTGGCAACATATTTCGACAAAAAGCCCGTGGGTGAGTATTTATGTATGGGCTGCTTTTTGTGTTTTGCCATTCTTCTTTATTTTCCGCTCACAATCGTGGGTGCAAATTTCGATTGGCATTTCATTTATATTATTATATTTTTTATTTTATCGATTATCGATGCGCGCAAAGCCGGGTCTCATGTACATGTGGATCAGCTTTGAAATGATTATTAATATCGCGATGACGCTCATGTTTGGGTACGTCTATTTAGCGTTATTTACCGCGTATTACATCGGGAACTTAAAGCATACAGTCGGCTTTTACATTATGTACGGGCTACATATCGGCTTTACGGTCATCTCGATTGTCATCGGATTCTTTATCGATATTGAACTGTTTTTAAATCAACTACCGTTTATTGTGTTATCGGTGATCGGGGTCGTGTTACTGCCGTTTACATTGTATAACCGCAATAAGCGTGAAAACCTACAAGGGGAATTAACGACAGCGCGCAACAAAATTTCAGAGCTGATTGTCATTGAGGAACGTCAACGCATTTCACGTGATTTACACGATACGCTCGGACAAAAGCTGTCGATGATCGGCTTAAAGAGCGATTTAGCTGCGCGACTCGTTGAGAAGGACCCGCAAAAGGCGATTGAAGAAATTAAAGAAATTCGTCAAACGGCAAGCATTGCGTTAAAGGAAGTGCGCGAGCTTGTTGCGGACATGCGTGCAGTGAAGTTGCAAGATGAGCTTATTCGCATTCGCCAAATGCTTGATGCAGCGGAGATTCATTTAATGCTCGATGCAGACTTTGAGCACGTGAAAGCGTCGCTATTTGTCGAAAGTGTCCTTAGCATGTGTGTGAAAGAAGCGGTGAACAACATCGTTAAACATAGCGGTGCAACGATGTGTCACATTACGTATCACGAAATGGATGACGAAATTATTTTACGCATTCAAGACAATGGGAATGGCTTTGATGAAGAGGCGATTATACAAGGTGGAAGCGGCTTAAAGGGCATGCGTGAACGCCTCGAATTTATTAACGGTACGTTGCAATTTACGAATCAAAATGGAACGATTATTCACATCCGTATTCCCGTTGCAATTACTCGTCAAAAAAGGAAGTGACTAACATGATTAAAATTGTGATCGCAGAGGACCAAGGGATGCTTCTTGGCGCATTGAAATCATTACTAAGCATGGAAGATGATATGGAAGTGGTTGGCTTAGCGAAAAACGGTGAAGAAGCGTTACAGCTTGTCGAGCAGCACAACCCCGATGTGTGCATTATGGATATTGAAATGCCAATGAAGACAGGGCTGGATGCAGCGGAAGTATTGCATAGCCAAAAGCATCCATGTAAAGTCATCATTTTAACGACATTTGCACGCCCTGGCTATTTCGAGCGTGCGCGTAAAGCAGGTGTACGCGGTTATTTATTAAAAGATAGTCCCATTGAAGAACTTGTAAACTCAATTCGTGTCATTATGGATGGACGTCGTATTTACGCACCGGAGCTTGTTGACTTTGTGTATGAGGACGACAGTGAAAATCCATTGACTGAGCGCGAGAGTCAAGTACTGGAGTTAGTGGCTGAGGGAAAGTCGACAAAGGAAATCGCCGCGGAGCTTTATTTATCAGCAGGTACTGTACGCAATTATATTTCAACTATTTTAGAAAAGCTAAACGTCGGCAATCGTATCGAAGCCATCGCGCGCTTTAAGGAAAAAGGTTGGAACAAATAAAGCATCCATATCGCGCTTGGCGATTTATATGTATACAACGCGTTACGAAAACAACTGTTTGTTTTCGTAGCGCATTTGTTTTGTCGTTTTATTCACGTTTTCGCGTCCACTTCGTTATACTACAATAGGAGGTGAAAAAATGAACGTAATTGAACAAATTGAGCGTGATAAAAAGCGTCCAATTATGATGTTTTCGCTGTCAGCTTTAATGATTGCGATGAGTGTCATGTCGATCGTTGTTGGCTATCAGCTAAGTGAAACGATCAACATTATTTTCGGTGTCATCGGCCTTATTTTCTTTGTGGGAATGGTTATTGTATTCGGCAAAGATTTTATGAAAAACGCGCCGTATTTACAAGTGACGGACGAAGGGTTTTCATATGATCAGCACACGTTTACATGGAGCGATGTACGCGAGGTGAAATTAGCGAACTTCGGTAAAGGGAAGGTCATTTTAGTGAATTTACATAGCCCGCAAAGCTACTGGGATTCATTATCGAAAATGCATCGTAAAATGGCGGAAATGAGCGCGCAAAATGGTGGCCACGTGCAAATCAACTTAACGAAATCAAACAATGTTGATGCACAAGACGTGCTTGAAAAAATGCAGCAAGCACATCGCACTGCAACCGGCATAAAGCTGCAAGAAAAAGGGCAAAAACGTCGCATCCGTGCAACGTTTAAATAATAGGAAAAATCCACGTGCTCATGTAAGCGCGTGGATTTTTTTGCGTTATTTTTTCAGTAAGCGACGCAATACAAGTGCTCCTGCGACAACGGCAATCGCTGTATTCGTCTTTTTTGTAAACACTTGCTTTGTAACGAGCGACATATTTTGTGGACGCTCCGCTAAGCGTCGCATGTAATAGCCGTACCAATCTTGTCCAAATGGCACGTACGTACACATCGTATAGCCGTCGCGCGCTAATTGTTGTTGCAATGGCTTGCGGAAACCATACAGCATTTGGAATTCAAACTGCTCGCGTGGAATGTTGTTTGCTTCGGCGAAATGTTTGAAATGCTCAATAATGTTTGTATCATGTGTGGCAATCGATGTAAAACCGCCATGTAGTAAATGCAGCTCCACAAGCTCGATGTATTGAATATCGATGTCGAGCTTATTTGTATACGCCACATCGCTCGATTCACTATACGCACCTTTCACAAAGCGAAGGCGCGTATGTAAAAAGCGCTCCGTAATCTCGCGTGCTTCAAGTAAAGATGCTTGCACGACCGTACCAACGTTATCGAATACTTTTTGTAGCTCCTCTACCATATCAAGTGTAATGTGCAGCGTGTTGTAATCTTCCACATCGACATTGACGAAAATATTATGTACGGCTGCGTATTCAATCACATCACGCATGTTGTCGTAGCACGTATCGACATCGATCAGCAGACCAAGCTGCGTCGGTTTCATCGAAAGATGTGCGCGTAGTTGTTGCTCAACAATCGTATCGATGGTGTGTAAAATCGCTGTTTTTGCGGCTGTTGCCTCGTGCTCATTTGTCACAAGCTCACCTAAATAGTTCATCGTTGCTTCAATGTTGTCAGTTTGTAAACTGCGAATAGACTGCGCTGCCTCCTGTACATTCGTACCGGCAACGACGTGCTGTGCACCAAGCTGTAAACCGTATTTTTGTGCCGTGGCGCTTAGCTGTGGATTTTCAGCAAGCTTCACAAGCGTATTGCGTAAAAGCATATTCATTCCTCCAGAAAAATTTAATGATGTAGCTGCATGCGCTCATTAAACAATGTGCGGTAACTTGTAAACCCAACAATTGTACTTGAAACGGCTGCGCATGTTAAGAGTGCAAAAATAATGAGTAATTGAAACTGTACAGCTTGAATCGGATCCGCACCGCCAATAATTTGACCGCTCATCATCCCAGGAAGCTGTACAAGCCCAATGGTTTTTTGGCTTTCAATCGTCGGAATCATGCTCGCTTTAATGGCATCGATTAATTGACGATGAATCGCCTGCTTCGGTGTGCCACCGAGTGATAAAAGCAGTTCCACTTCATCGGCGCGCGCATCAAGCTCAGCGCGAAAACGATTTAAAAATAAAATCGAAATGACCATCGCATTCCCAATCATCATCCCGCTAATTGGAATGATGTATTGCGGTGTGGCAGGGACGATGTGAAAGCCGAGCAACACCCCTTGTGTAATGAGTTCCACGGCAATGATCGCCAGTGCAATTTTCCATGTAATGCCGCGCAGCCATCGCCCTTTTTTACGTGCATTAAGCGTTGCGACGACAATCATAAGCGACACCATTAACACCATAAAAATCGCACTTTCTGCTTCAAATACGAACGATAAAATATAGCCCACTGCTAACAGTTGAACGGTTGAGCGTGCTGTCGCAATGAAAATATCTTTTTCGAGGCCAAGGTGTAATGCTTTTGACAATATAAACGGAATGAAGACGAAAATGAGCGTCAATGATAATGCGGTATACGTCATCGCGCTTCACCTCGCACAAACGCTTGGATCTGTTCATTTGTCGTTGTTTCAAGCAACGACGATGGACCCGCTTCAATTAATTGCCCATCCATCATCACCCACGTATGATGTCCAATCGTCATCGCCTGTTCTAAATTGTGTGTGATCCATATAATGGTCGTGCCATATTTGTCGTTAATTTTTTGAATGAGCGTTTCAATTTCTCGACAAGCGGTGCGATCAAGGGCGGATGTGATTTCATCGAGCAATAAAATCGGTGATCGGTTAACGAGCGTGCGCGCAATGGATACGCGCTGTCGCTGTCCACCCGATAAATCGCGCGCTTGCTGAGTTAGAAGAGAAGCCGGTAAATGGACATCCTCTAACCATTTTTGCGCGTCTTCAATTGATAACGTTTGCCGCTGCAACTTCTTTGGCAAACATAAATTGTCATACACCGTGCCACTGATCATCGGCGCTGCTTGTAATGCCATGCCAACTGTTTGGCGCAGCGTCGTCGGGACAAACGTGTCAATCGGCTTTTGTTGTACGGTAATGGTGCCGCTTGTTGGTGATAGCAAACCGTTGCACAATTTTAACAATGTCGTCTTCCCAGCACCTGATGGCCCGACAAGCGTTGTAATGCGTCCTTGTTCAAATGAACCGGTGATGTTAGTGAGTAGCTGACGATCTTCAACGGCGTATGAGACATTTTGAAATGTAATAGCACTCAAGTGAAACATTCCTTTCTAGCTGTTGCGATTAATCAGTCGCCCATTCTTTGCATACGTCAACGTAGCGAACGGCTTGCGCATGCGTAAATAATTGTTCCGGCGTTAGCTCAATGGCTGAGTTGCGACTGCCACAAGCAGGGAATACCGTCGCAAAGCGCTGCACCGAAATATCAATATATACAGGAATCGGTGAAGCGAGCGCAAACGGGCAAACGCCGCCTACAGGGTGCCCTGTCAGTGTAACGACTGTATCAGCATCAAGCATGCGCGGTTTTAGTGCAAATTCCGCTTTGAATTTTTTGTTGTCAATCTTTGCATCACCAGCAGCCACAAGCAAAATCGCACCGTCGCCATCTGCGCGAAACGATAATGTCTTTGCGATGCGTGCAGGTTCTACACCGAGTGCAACGGCCGCTTCTTCAACCGTGGCGCTGCTGCTTTCAAGCTGTAATACATGTTGCTCTTTATTTACGGTACGAAAATAATCGAGTACGCTTTGTAATGACTTGAACTACCCCCACTTAGCTTCGCTTGAAGTGGGGGCTTCCTACGATCACAAACGTATCCGTCCGTTATTTAGTAGGCGATCCCCGTCGTTCCTCCGGTTAGA
>JAHAYH010000109.1 GCA_018384745.1 Caryophanon sp.
CCGGACTACGACTGGCTTTATGGGATTAGCTCCCCCTCGCGGGTTGGCAACCCTTTGTACCAGCCATTGTATGACGTGTGTAGCCCAGGTCATAAGGGGCATGATGATTTGACGTCATCCCCACCTTCCTCCGGTTTGTCACCGGCAGTCTCCTTAGAGTGCCCAACTAAATGATGGCAACTAAGGACAAGGGTTGCGCTCGTTGCGGGACTTAACCCAACATCTCACGACACGAGCTGACGACAACCATGCACCACCTGTCTCCATTGCTCCGAAGAGAAAAACCGGTTAAGGTTTCGTCAATGGGATGTCAAGACTTGGTAAGGTTCTTCTTGAGCGTGGCGTTGCAACAAAGGTTACCGCAGAGCTTGACAAGGCAGGCATTGCGTATGAGATTTACAGCGATATCAAGGCTAACCCCACAGTTACAAATGTTAACGACGGTGTTGCTAAGTTCAAAGAAATCGGCGCAGACTCACTTGTTGCTGTAGGCGGCGGCTCTGTTATGGATACAGCTAAGGCTGTAGGAATAATTATTGCAAATCCCGAGTTTGCAGATGTTGTTTCACTTGAGGGCGTTGCAGATACAAAGAACAAGAGCGTACCGCTGATTGCACTTCCCACTACTTCGGGTACTGCGGCTGAGGTTACTATCAACTATGTTATAACCGATGAAGCAAACAAGAAGAAGATGGTTTGCGTTGATCCCAAGGATATTCCTGTTGTGGCAATCGTAGACAGCGATCTTATGATGGGTATGCCTAAGGGCCTTTGCGCTTCGACCGGTATGGACGCTCTTACACACGCTATCGAAGGCTACATAACAAAGGGCGCATGGGAACTCTCCGATATGGTTGAGCTTCGTGCTATCGAGCTTATAGCAGGTTCTCTTTACGACAGCGTTCAGGGCGACCCCAAGGCAAGAGAGACAATGGCGCTTGCTCAGTACATAGCAGGTATGGGCTTCTCAAACGTTGGTCTTGGTATTGTTCACTCAATGGCTCATCCTCTCGGCGCATTCTATGATACTCCTCACGGTGTTGCAAATGCTCTGCTGCTTCCTTATGTTATGGAATACAACGCAGAGAGCCCCGCTAAAGCTAAATACAAGGCTATAGCTAAGGCAATGGGAGTACAGGGCACAGAGAATATGACCGAAGAAGAAGGCGTAAAAGCTGCTATTGAAGCAGTTCGCAAGCTCTCTGTTTCTATTGACATTCCTCAGAAGCTTAACGAGATAAATGTTAAGGAAGAAGATCTCAAGGCTCT
>JAHAYH010000110.1 GCA_018384745.1 Caryophanon sp.
GTCAGACCCTGACGGATATTTGGAAATGAGCCCGGAAGAAATATTGAAAGACCTATTTAAAGAAATCTAGAAAGAAAAGCCCTCGAAAAATCGGGGGCTCATTCTTTGAGTAAGGCTTAATATGCCTTGGAAGCGTGCATCTTCTTATTCTTGAGCATCTGCTTTCTGGCCATAGCCTTATTCTTGCGGTGCTGGATAGCAGATGGCTTCTCGAAGTATCTGCGCATCTTGTAATCTCTGATTACGCCTTCCTTCTCAACCATTCTCTTGAAACGCTTAATCGCTTTCTCAAGTGGTTCTGTTTCATCAACTTTGACGAATGCCATATATTATCTCACCTCCTCTGCCCGTAGGCTCAAGAATCCTAAGAGAGGTTACTACACTCCTTTAGGGTTTGTCACTACCTTCACAGGCGTAAAATCACGAAAAAGTCATATAAGGCGGTACTTTAGCCCTTCTTTTTCCGAATACCACAATATCTTTCCATGCCCCAGCCAAGGGAAATTGAAGGATATTCCCCACTCTGGATAAAGCTTTCTCAGCAGTATGGAATCAGATGTGGCATAACAGATGAAGGAGATGTAGTCCTCCTTGGTCATGCAGTGGTCAGAGGAGACATATAGCTCTGTACTGTCAGTTCTCTCCGTCTTCAGCTCCTGGCTATCAGAACTTTTCTTTTCTTCCTTTTCCTCCAGCCTTCTTCCACAGCACACTACATTGGCATTCCCTTCTGCCAATATGACATTTCCACATATGGGACACACATAGAACTTTGTCTTCTTCATGTTCCCGCTTCGCATTGCGGTCTCTTCCATTTCGCCTTCAAGAATGGATCTGATGTCTATTGAGAATATCTCACTTAACTTTGGCAGAAATGAGACATCCGGGCAGCCAAGGCCTCTTTCCCATTTGGATACAGCCCTGTCTGTTACACCAAGAAGCTCTGAAAGCTCAAGCTGAGTCATTCCTTTATCTTTTCTGAAAGTTCTGATGATTCTTCCGACTTTTTCCTGATCCATTCCAATCCTCCAGAAAGATGTTGCTCCCTTTCATCATTCAAGACAACAAACTCTTCGTTGAGCTTCAGACATCTGAAAGATGAAAACTCTACAATCCAAGGCTGGCGACCTTCCTCCTGAACTCCTCCACCGTCATGCCTTTTGTCTCTGCCGCTGTCTCAATGGAGAGAATTCCTTTCCTTACAAGGTCATTAAGCTCCTCGAACTTACCTTTCTCTATTCCTTTCGCAATTCCTTTCTTCATTCCTTTCTCAATTCCAGCTGCTTCGTAAGCCATACCCAGATTACACATTTCTCTCACCTCTCTCTTGAGCTTCTTTGTCATTTTTATCCCGTATACGGAACTTAGTCTATTTATTTGGGTCTATCTAAAAAACGGTTGGTGGAAGTTTAGTAATAGAACATAAACACGAATGGGATGTTATCCTTAGGTTAGCTACAACCATTAATAAGGAAACATCCCATGTCCGATTATATCAGACTGAAGAACCCGTTAAAAGGGTTCATCCAGACTGATGCAGAAGTCATCACTGCAAGATTTGAGGGGTTCCACATTGTCTCAGGTCAACTTGAGACCCCCTCTCAGCTGATCTGCCCAGCATGCGGGAGCGAAGACTGCATCAGGAACGGATCCTCAACGCTGTGGATCCTCGACATCCCCTATGGAGACAAGGGGGTCGCCATCAACCTCTGCCGACGAAGGTTCCTGTGCCACAGATGTGGATTCTCTTTTCGTCAGGACATCCCCTTCAAGAATCCGGACCACATGATTACAAATGCCCTCAACCTCTACATCTATGGGCTCCTGGAACGTGGGCATACTCTGAAGGAGACCTCAATCCTCTCCCATGTCGACGCCAACATCGTGAAGGCCATAGACAAGGCCAGGCTGCTTGCACTGTACACTGATGGCCGAGGCCATCTCCTCAAACCGGAAAAGCAGGCGAAACACATAGCTGTCGATGAATTCAAGATTCACTGCGGACACATCTATGCCACCATCGTCATAGACCTTTCCGACGGCTCCGTCATCTACCTTGCCCACGGCAAGAAGAAGCAGGCACTTGAAGATTTCCTTGCCCTCGTTGGAGATGAATGGATGAATGCAGTGGAGGCTGTCGCCTGTGACATGAATTCGAACTATGAACTTGTGTTCCTGGAACGATATCCAAAGATCTCCATTGTGTACGATATGTTCCACATCTGCAAGAACTTCTCCGACATGGTTATCAGTGAAGTGCGCAAGGACCTGCAAGGGAAGCTGAAGGCCTCCGGCAGGACAGCAGATGCGACTTCTCTGAAGCATTCAAAATATCTTCTATGCTCTTCCCTGAAGACCCTTGAGAAGAAGGACTGCCAGGCAAAGGCTGGAATGGTTGTCGTCGAGGAAAGCACCATATTCCGGAGGGATGAGGTGAAGAGGCAGGGGGGACACGTTGAACGCTACAGGAAGCTGATAGAAGAGAATGAAATCCTTGCTTCCTGCGACATGATGAAGGAGTTTCTCATGGACTTCAGGTCTCTGGTCTCAGAGGAAGAGGCCAGGACGAAACTTGAATCCATGATCAGCTTCTGCAGAGGAACCGGCGACCCGCACTTCAACAAGTTCGCAAATCTTCTGGAAAGGCATTCCGAGGGAATCGTCTCCCATGCTAAGTTCCACATTTCTTCCGGTATGATCGAAGGAATCAACAATAAGTCGAAGATGATCATGAGGAAAGCGTTTGGATTCAGGGATGATGACTACTTCTTCCTGAAGATCATAGACTCTTCCAGAAAAAGAACTAAACAGTCACCAACCGAAATTTAGATTGATCCATAATAATCGCCTGATAGTTTGCACTTAATGCAGATACACTTCCGAAGCAGTTGTTTACAACCATGTAAAGTACAGTTTACAAGGGACTACACAGGGTAGGTATCTGACGGGAGGGGTGCCGCCAGTCAGATTTTCCATGTGATGTTCAAGCTGTCGCTTGTGGCGGCTATGGTGGTGATCATCAAATCCACCACACGCCGCTTGTCATCAAAAGATACATTCTCCCAGGTATCGAGGTAGCCGGAAATCTGGCTGACCTGTTCCGGGCTGATGGCCTCCACAGTCAACTCCGCTATCCTTGCCAGAAGTTCCTGCTTGCGCCCGTCCAGTTCCGCTATCTTCACATTCACATAGGAGAACAGGACATTGTTTGCCCCCGTCAGACTGTCCACCAGCTTTTCAATCTCGCTGTCTACATGGGCAAGTTCCACTTGCAGGGCGGTGATTTTCGGGTTTGCCTTTGCCGCTTTCTTTTTTCCTGTCAGCGTCTTGTAGCTTGCCAGCTTCTTTACCATCTGCTGATAAACAACCGCTTCCAGTTCCGAAGTGATGATTTTCCCACAGCCAGGACAGCTTTTATTGTCCAGCCGTTTCGTGCAGCGGAGATACTGTTTGCCGGAGGGATTGTAGATACTCATAAGAGCATACCCGCAATTCCCGCACTTGATTTTTCCTGCCAGCCATGTGTGGGTGGCTTTCCGGGCAGACTGGATTTTCATGTTGTTCATCAGCTTCTTGCGGCAGGTCAGCCAGGTGTCGGAGGGGACGATACCCTCATGGGGAGCCAGTACCAGCATTTGGTCTTTTAAGTCGTTTTTCTTGCTGGCCTTTACATCTCGCCCTTGATACAGATAGCAGCCGTTCATGCCCGTAAAATCGGCAACGTCATTGACAATGACTGTACCTTGACTTTTGAAAAATTCGTACACATCAAGGTCTGCCTGCACATAGACAGGATTGCGTAACATCTGCGCCAGCGTGGGGCGTATCAGCTCTTTGCCATGGAACAAAATCCCCTGTTCGGCAAAGTACCGGGTAATGTCCCCGTAGGAAGTTGTGGGCTGGGCGTACATCTCAAACATCAGCCGGATATTGGCCGCTTCCTCCGGGTTTACCACCAGCTTCTTTGTGTTGATACCGTCCATCTTGATAGGCTCCGTATGGAAGCCGTAAGGGGCTTTCCCGCCCATCTTAAAGCCCCGCTGACTGCGGGAGTAGTAAGCGTCCGTTACCCGCTTCTGTATCGTTTCCCGTTCAAGCTGGGCGAACACGATACAGATATTCAGCATGGCCCGTCCCATCGGCGTGGAGGTATCAAACTTTTCCGTAGAGGACACAAACTCCACATTGTACTGCTGGAACAGCTCCATCATGTTGGCAAAGTCCAGAATGGAACGGCTGATACGGTCGAGCTTGTAAACCACGACCTTTGCAATCAAGCCCCGCTTGATGTCCCGCACCAGTTCTTGAAACTTCGGACGGTCTGTGTTCTTGCCGCTGTACCCTTTGTCTGTGTATTCCTTGCAGTTACCGCCTTTCAACTCGTATTTGCAAAATTCAATCTGGCTTTCAATGGAAATGCTGTCCTTTTTGTCTACCGATTGTCTTGCATAGATTGCGTCTATCCGATTGTTCATATTGTCGCTCCTTTTCTTAAAAAAGAAACGGAGCTGCTGACAGTTCTATTATACCGCCAGCAGCCCCGCAAATCAATGATGGGTTTGGAAAACCTTATGTCCCGGCTTCCTCACTCTCCCGCTTGTCGGCGTACTTGCGGAACACTTCAATACTATCACAAAACTACATGGATATAATCCAACTCCTGTTTCACCACCTGAGCAATCAACTGGGTTGATTCATTATAAGTATAGCCAATGGCATCTCCGTGAATTTCCTCTGGACTGATACGATAGCCGATAATAAAGTCTTTTGGTCCTTCTTCTGCCACTACACGCTTGACTTCTTTCACAACTGCTAATGGAAAGGCCATGCGTTTCTCAAGGCTACCACCCCAATCATCTGTACGGTGGTTAGACAAGGTAGAAAAGAATTGTTGAATCAGGTAGTGATTGGCGCCGTGAATTTCAACTCCGTCAAATCCTGCCTGAATAGCACGCTTGGTTGCTCGACCAAAATCTGCGATAATGTCCAAAATTTCTTCATGAGTTAATTCACGCACAGGATAGTCTAAGAATGTGAAGTCAATAGCACTTGGTGCGACCACCTCTTCCCCACTCACTGCACGACCAACAGCCGCACGACCACCGTGGTGAATCTGCAATACGGCTTTATTGCCGTCTTTCTTCAGGGCCTGAGCCAGTCGTGTCAAACCCTCTAAGTGTTCATCTGAATAAGCCCCAAGTTGCTCTGGATAGCCTGGAACATAGGCTGGTCCACCATTTTCACTCACATAATGAAACTCTGAAATCAACAAACCTGCTGCTTGCGAGCGTGCTTGATAGTAGCGAATGGTATCTTCGGTTACAAAGCCACCACGCTTACCCGAATGAGTTTGCATAGGGGCCATGGCGATACAGGAAGTCAATTGAGCCCCGTGGCGAAGCGTTAAAGTGTCTGTCAAATGATGTGTCATAATTTTTCTCTTTTTTTCTAAAAATATAGAATCTCCAAACGATATATCTAACTTTATCGATATGTAAATTTAAAATAGAAGAGCCAAAGTTGACTCTAAATCTCTTTTTCTAGCAAATGGCAGAGCTGTGAAATGGTCTCCTCATTTCGACGATAATAAGTCCATTTGCCGATACGGGTAGCCGTTAGCAGATTTGCCTTCTGCAAGATAGCCAAGTAATGTGAGGTTGTCGACTGGGTCAGACCCAGTTTTTTCTGAATCTCTCCCACACAAACGCCAACAATTTCCACATCTATCTCTGGATGACCTTCATTTACAAAGTAATCCTTGGGAGATTTTAACCATTTTAAGATTTGCAATCGATGTTCATTCGCTAAAGCTTTGAAGATTTCTATTGTTTTCATAAGTCTATTATCGTTTTTTCTCGATATGTCAATAAAAATGTTCATAAAATATTTTCCATGCCTAACTAGGAAAAGTCACCAACTCAATAATCGTCCCCCAAGGCGTTTTTCCATAGACCCAGCCATTTTGTGAAGATACTTGTCCCAGACTAGCAGTTTGAGGATTGTAAGTAGGATAGAGCTCTCCGCCCGCTTCCTGAAACTGTCGAGCAGCTGCCCGTAAGTCGTCTACTTGAAACGCCAAATGCTGCAGTCCAATATCAAAGGTACGTGCCGCCTCTTTCTGCTCCTGAACCTGATACTGAAAAAGTTCAACCGGAACAGAATCACCGACCTGAATCAGACGCCGATGAATCCACGAGCTTCCCTCTGGCATTCCAAATACAGCCTCAGCAATCGGACCTTCAACCGCTGGGTCACTCGGTCTATGCCCGTCGTAGAGAATTTCTGCTCCAAAAGCTTGCTCGAAAAAGCGAGTCGCTTCCTCCACATCAGGAACAGTCAGCGCAATGTGATCTATTCTTTTCATCATCTAATATGTCTCCTTTCTTTATTTTTTAATATATCGTTCTTTCTCGATATGTCAATCAATTTGTATTTCAAAAAAGTCACAACCAAGCTATTGTGACTAGTTCACCATATCCAATAAAAACAAGACCAGTAACAAACGCTTGTAATTGAGCACAAACAAAAATGGAATACAAAAGAGAACAAATTAAATCTAAGTTAAGATTAATGCTGTATTTATTGTTAAAATCAAATGATGAATGTTCTAAGAT
>JAHAYH010000126.1 GCA_018384745.1 Caryophanon sp.
GTCACGACAAAAAAGGCGATTCATCCCCCACCTACGCCTGGAGCCACGCTCGGATCATGCGTTGAGGTGGGGGTGTTCTCGCTTATATATTGATAAAAAAAGTGGTAAAGGCACATGCATCTCCTTTACCACTTCCTTTTTCAATTATGCTTGAAACGCTTCGATGACACGTTCAAGTTTCATGCCACGTGACGCTTTCACAAGAACGACACTATCCGCATTTGCTTGCGTACGAATTCGTTCAATAATCGGGGCAACGTCTTCGCTATGCAACACGCGCTCCGCTAATGTCGACGCTAATACGTCATATAACCACTTCATGCGTGGTCCATATAAACATACGCCGGCAAAATCATCGGCACCGATGCTTTCAGCAATCGATTCATGGAATGCTTGCTCATCATCGCCAAGCTCTAACATATCGCCAAGCACGAGCCACTTGTTTGGACGAATCGTCGTCGTTTTCATAAACTCAACGGCTGCTTTCATCGATGTTGGTGCAGCGTTATACGCATCGTTAATAAATAGCGCATGTGACGTTTCCACAAGCTGCATGCGCATATCCGTTAACACCACTTGCGCTAAGCTTGTGCGAATTTGTGCATCGCTTAATCCTAAATGGTTCGCAATAAGCATTGTGCTCATCGTGTTTTTCACCTGATGTTTCCCAAGTACCGAGATAAAGAATTCACCATTGACTACACCAGCAGCGTTAAACTGACTGCCATTGTCGACCGTTACGATGTTTGATGCCGTTTGTGCATGCGTACCATCAAAACCAAAGCTTACGTAGTCGATGTCGTTGCGACTTGCCTCTGCTACACGTTGTTGCAATAACGGCTCGTCACCATCAAAGAATAGCTTACCGCCTGGTAACACACCTTCAATAATTTCAAACTTCGCCTTGGCAATGCCTGCGCGAGAGCCTAAGTCTTGCATATGTGCTTCACCGATATTTGTAATGACCGCTAAATGTGGTCGTGCAAGCTTCGTTAAAAATTCAATTTCGCCAAAGCCGCTCATGCCCATTTCTAACACGGCAATTTGCGTATCTTCATCGAGGCGTAAAATCGTAATCGGTAACCCGAGTTGATTGTTAAAGTTGCCGATTGTTTTTTGCACTTTATAAAACGGTGCTAATGCACTTGCTAAAATATCCTTTGTTGATGTTTTGCCGTTTGAGCCTGTAATGCCGATAAATGTCGCTTGATGCTCAGCGCGGTATGCACGTGCCATTTGCTGCAACGCTTCCTCCGCATCGTCGACAAAAATTAGCGGCACATCTGCTGGCGGGTTTGGCTCATCTTTTAACCAAAGAGAAGCGGCTGCGCCTTGTTCGAACGCCTTTTGTACGAAGCGATGTCCGTTTACTTGCTCACCGCGAAACGGAATGAATAAATCGCCTTTTTCAATTGTTCGTGTATCGATCGACACGCCTGTTACTAAAACGTCGCCAAACGATTGGTCTTCAATATTTAGCCATGCTGCTAATTGCTGAACTGTCTTTTTCACGAGTAACCCTCACTTAGTTTTGCGTATATTGCAGTTGTTGTTTTTCTGTATGACGCTCAATTGCTAGTTCAATTAAACGATCGATTAATGCTGTATATGGTAACCCTGATTCTTGCCACATAAGCGGGAACATGCTAAACGGCGTAAATCCTGGCATCGTGTTCACTTCATTAATGAAAATATCGTTGTTTGCCGTTACGAAGAAGTCTGCGCGCACAAGGCCTGAACAATCTAAAATTTTAAACGCTTTGATCGCCATGTCGCGCAAGTTCGCATACACGTCATCATCAATGTTCGCCGGAATTTGCAATACCGTATTGCCATCTTTATATTTTGAATCGTAATCATAAAAGTCTGTTACTGGGATAATTTCACCGGCAACCGATACTTGTGGATCGTTGTAGCCAAGCACACCCGTTTCGATTTCACGTGCCACTATACCCTGTTCTACAACGATTTTACGGTCGAATTGTAGCGCGTAATTTACCGCTGTTACTAACTCTTCTGTCGTCGTTGCTTTACTAATACCCACGCTTGAACCTAAGTTTGCTGGTTTTACGAACATCGGCCAACCAAGTGCTTGCTCACATTGTGCCACAAGCTGCGCTTCGTTCTTTTCCCAATCAGCGCGTAAAAAATTCACGTACGGTACTTGTGGTAAGCCTGCAATTTCAAATAACTGCTTCATGACTACTTTATCCATACCTGCTGAAGAAGCTAAAACGCCATTTCCTACGTACGGAATGTTTAGCACTTCTAACAAACCTTGTACTGTGCCATCTTCACCGTTTGTGCCATGTAAAAGCGGCAGCACAACATCATACGTCACGTCGCCTGCTAAAAATGCTGAAAGATCGTTTGGCTTATGTTCACCATCAAACTGTAGCTCGTCAATCGTTGCGACCGGCGCTGTTAAAATATCGCCTTTACGCCATTGTCCATCTAACGTAATGAAAATCGGATGTACTTCGTAGCGGTTAAAATCAAGCGCTTCGATTACTGCGCGTGCTGTTGATAATGATACTTCGTGCTCGGCAGATTTACCGCCATATAATAGCCCGAGAATTGTTTTCATGAAAAGACCTCCAAAAATTAAGTACCTCTAGTTTATCACTAATTATCGTATTGTATCGAAAAATTTCAGTAGGACATTTGCCTCGAAATATTTGCATAACTACATACGTATTTTCACGTACTTATCGCCATTTTTCAACATAAAAAGCGGATGTGTAGTTCACACATCCACGTCTGTTTTAGTCAGCCGCTAATCGCAATTGTTTCATCGGCTGTTTCGGTTAATAAATCGCGCAGCTCAAACCAAATTTCATCCGGATACTCATAGCGATCCCCAAGTACGCGTAGCTCTAGCGCATAGGATGATTTCGCACCTTGCTTCACAAGCGATACGAGCACCCCTTCTGTTGCATACGGGCGATAATTTTTCAACGTGCTTGCTTGTAAAAGCGGTACGTTTGTCTTAAGCTTGCGACGCCAAAAGCTGTTCGTGCCTTCTCGCTCGGCAATTTGTTGATTAAACACCGATGCGACAATTTGCTCTGCATCGTCTAAATAGCGCAAAAATACTTTCGTCAACTTTTCAGACGGCGCTGCATAAACGACGAAGCGATTGTTTAACTTATAAAAAAACGGCGAAATAATCGGCTCTCGTTTATGCGCCAAATATAATAGCTCCGACTGCTCTTTAGGCGTTAATAAATCCAACGAACGCTCAAGTTGAAAGTCGATGAAGCAAATATCTTCCTTCCGCTCTGCTAGCTTCTTTTTGAACGATACAAGCTCGGTTTTTGGCACGTAATCAAAATACGTATGTCCGTTATATGCTGGTCCTTCAAACGGACATTTCAGCAGCAAAAGATGATTTTCTTGTTCGATGGATGTGATAAATTGCTGAATGGATAACTCACTAAACATAACGAACTTCCCGATCTCATCCATATGCACATAAAAATGATACAAATAATCATCTAAAGCCCTCATTTTCTTTACCACATCCACTCACCCCTTCTATCCTTTTCATTATAAAACTTCACCTGTTAAAATTGAAACAATTTCACTTCTCATTCGTCATAAATTTGAAGTGCATTTATTTCGGCATTCCTACAATTTATTGCAACACAAAATATCCACGTTTCATTATTTTGCGTTATAATAAGCAATATTGTATGCACATACATTTAAATTCATTCATAATAGGTGGCTTTCAAATTGGAAACTAGTCGTAATTTTACGCAGCGTTTTGACTGGACGCTCGCAATGATCATCTTTATTTTCATGTGCATTAGTTTAACCGCCATTTCGTCAGCACAAACATCAGGACAATACTCTGCGAACTATGTATTTTTACAGCTCCGCGGGTATATCATCGGGGCATTTATTGTCGCGTTTGTCATGTTTTTTGAGCCGAGCCAATATAAAAAGTTTACATGGTATTTATATGGCTTCGGGGTGTTTTTACTTGTCATGCTCTTCATCATTCCAACCGGTAGCTTTGCCGTTGAAATTAACGGGGCGAAAAGTTGGTTTAAAACGCCGATTGGGAACATTCAGCCCGCGGAGTTTATGAAGACGTTTTACATTTTAGGTCTTGCATGGTTAATTAGTAAACACCATGATACAACGCCTATTAAAACGGTCAAAACAGACTTGATGCTGCTTGTGAAAATGTTCGGTGTACTTGCACTTCCTTTATTTTTCATTATGCAACAGCCAGACTTAGGTTCAGCCCTTGTATTCTTTGCGATTACAGCTGCGCTTATTATCGTTGCTGGCGTTACATGGAAAATTATTTTACCTGTCTTCATCGCTGCAGCAGGCATTGGTGCGTCGTTACTTTGGATGGCTATTTACAAGCAAGATTTTATCCAAAACACGCTTGGCTTTGACCCTTATCAGCTAGCGCGCGTATACTCGTGGCTTGACCCGTATTCATATGCCGCTTCAGAAGGGTATCACCTCATTACGTCGCTCAATGCGATCGGTTCAGGTGAAATTTTCGGGAAAGGCTACGGCGGTCGTGAAGTATACGTTGCCGAAAACCATACCGATTTCATTTTTGCCGTAATTGGCGAAGAATGGGGCTTCATCGGTGCAAGCTTCGTCATTTGTATGTACTTTTTACTCGTTTATCATTTAACGAAAATTGCCCTTGAGATGAAAGATTCGTTTTGCACATACGTATGTGCCGGAATTATCGCGATGATTACGTTCCACGTATTAGAAAATGTCGGCATGACGATTCAATTGCTACCAATTACAGGTATTCCGCTACCACTCATTAGTTATGGCGGTAGTTCGATGATGGGGATTTCGCTCGCGCTCGGGCTCGTCTTTAGCATGAAGTTCCATCACCGTTCGTACATGTTTGGTGACGACGAATAATTACAAAACATAACAGCCTGGGACAGAAGTGATTTTTGGTTGTTCAGCGGCGACTCCTAGGGGAAAAGAACGTGTCGAGAGACTTGCCATAGGAAGACTCTCGTAAGGCGATGGACGCCACATCGTATGGCATCTCCCTTACGACAAACATGTACCATTTTTACCTCTGTTCCCGAAACGAAGCGTTGTCAAATAGCCAAAAAGCGTGATTGGAAATATGAAATTTTCCGATCACGCTTTATTTTTTCTTGAACGCTTTTTTCCTTGTTTCTATACGAAAGGTCGATTGCGTAAAGAATTTATCGATAAATTCTTTACGCAATCGACCTTAGCCACAGTTATGCTTGTGTGGATGGGGTTTGAGCTGGAGGCGCTAACACTTTTAATAACTCCAGTCGTGATTTCGTCATGCTTGCCGTTACACCAAGCTTCGTCAAGTTTGCGATTAATTTTTTCACATCTACTTCTTTCGTCATCTAATTCCACCTCACAATGATATGTGTACATTTATACATACGCATAAGTAGTCATAAAAGTTCCATTTTTAGATGTCTGACAAGTAATATATATGTTCATCATACCACGTTTTCGTGCATTTGAACCATTAATTTTGAAAACATTTTAAAAAGTCAAGTAAAGTCATCACGATTTTGACAAATATATTTCAACAATGCCATTTTATGCTGTTTATATCCTAACATCTACATTGGTTTATGTATTACAAAATGTGGCAATACAAATACTACGAACGTTGAACATGAATTGGAGGATTTATATGGGCATGACGAAAGATTTTCAGCTACCTAGAGAACTAGCACCGTTTAGACAACGATTACAGCAAACAATAATGCCTACTTCACGTATTATTCCGATTAATACCGATACATCGTTATATGACAGTAAATTCGGAGGGGATCCGTATTTACCGAATACGCGTCATTATCCAAAAGATAGCAGCGGACAATATATGAAATTGCTCGCGCAAATTAATTGTCGCGATTTTCAATTATCGCTCTTCCCGACAGAAGGTATGCTGCAATTTTTCATTCCGTCCACAACTGAGTTCCATTGCTATGAAAGCCATGAAGAGATTTGGCAGCAAAATTTTAAAGTGCGTTATTATGAAAAGCTCGTACCTGCTGAACAACTCACAACTGATTTTTCATTTATAAATGCGCACAACCCGGTGCAATTTCCAATCCAGCAAGAGCTGAAGTTACACTTTGAAGTGGAGGAGGAAATTGTTTCTATTATGGATTATCGCTTCTACGATACGTTTGATACGCCATTATCATTATTGTTTAACGGCGATGGCAACAATTTATATGATATCTATATGAAGCATTCTTTAGGGCAAGGACATAAAGTGGGCGGCTACCCTTATTTTACAAAGCAAGACCCTCGCCAGCGCTTTCCGTTTTTAAAAAAATACGATGTGCTGCTTTTACAAATTGAATCCAATGATGAAGACGGCATTATGTGGGGCGATTGTGGCGTTGCGAATTTTTTCATCAATCGTGACGACTTATTACGCCGTGATTTTTCGGATATTTTATATCATTGGGACCATTACGAATAAAGATCAAAGGGCATTGGAGACGATTATTCTCGCATGCCTTTTTTATATTCGCTTATGCGCTTTCCCTTTCTTTTCATTAATTTATTTGTATATACTAGCAATAGTGTCGCCTACATCTGTGCGACTTCGACAATGCAGAAAAAGAAGGTGAATGCCGTGTTAAATGTTGCAGAACTAAGCGTATCTGCACTGATCATTATTGTCGTCAATATTTTGTTAGCGATCACCATCATTTTTTTAGAACGTCGGGATGCAACGTCTACATGGGCATGGATTTTAGTGTTATTTTTCGTGCCGCTTGCAGGCTTCATTTTGTATTTGCTGCTCGGACGACCGCTTCGAAAAAAGCATTTATTCCGTTGGGATGGTCGAAAAGATATCGGCATCGACCAACTCATTCACTATCAAATAGACGCGATTGCAAATGACACGTTTGAATATCGAAACCCTCAAGTTGAAAAATACGACGAAATGATTTTCATGCAGCTTCGCAATAACGATGCTGTATTAACGCAAGATAATGCCGTTCAAATATTCCATGACGGTGTGGATAAATTCGAGCAGCTGCTGTTAGATATCGACCAAGCGCGCGACCACATTCATATTCAATATTACATTTTCAAGCTCGATCAACTCGGGCGGCGCATATACCGCGCATTACTTAAAAAAGCGCATCAAGGAGTAAAGGTGCGTATTTTGTACGATGAAATGGGCTCGCGCACAACGAAAAAGCGCCATTTTAAAGAGCTCATCGCAGCAGGTGGTGAGGTGGAAGTGTTTTTCCCATCCATTTTGCCGCTCATTAATCCGCGCATGAACTATCGCAATCACCGTAAAATCGTCATCATCGACGGCAAAATCGGCTACATTGGTGGCTTCAATGTTGGCGATGAATATTTAGGTTTAAAAAAGCAGTTTGGCTATTGGCGTGATACACATTTGCGCTTACAAGGGAGCGCCATTCATCCACTGCAAACGCGCTTTATTTTAGATTGGAACCAAGCGACAAATGCACATACTATCCATTATGCGAACCGCTACTTCCCGATCATTCCACGAAAAGGGACCGTTAGTATGCAAATTGTCTCAAGTGGACCTGATTCTAATTTTGAGCAAATTAAAAACGGCTATTTAAAAATGATTTCGATGGCGAAGCGATACATATACATTCAGTCACCGTATTTTATTCCCGATCAAAGCTTTATGGATGCCATTCGCATCGCGTGCTTAAGTGGCATTGATGTGCGCATTATGATTCCGAATAAACCGGACCATATGTTTGTGTATTGGGCGACGTATTCGTATGTCGGTCAGTTGCTGGAAGCTGGTGCGAAAATCTTCCATTACGACCGCGGTTTCATTCATGCCAAAATGATTGTTGTCGACGATGAAGTGTCAACGGTCGGTACCGCAAATATCGACTTGCGCAGCTTCCGTTTAAACTTTGAAGTGAACGCTTTCATATACGACCGTGCCGTGTCACATCATTTAGCGGAGTTGTTTGAGCGTGATATGCTCGACTGCTCAGAGCTAACGATTGAGCGCTACCATGCGCGCACTGTGATGATTAAAATGAAAGAATCCATTTCACGATTGCTGTCACCGATCTTATAACATGAACGATGAAATTGGCGACGCCAAAAAGGACTGGGCATACTATCGAGGGCACTGAAAAAGTCCTTATAATTTATAAAAGAGCTAGTTGGAACAGATTTTTGTTTCAACTAGCTCCTTTTCTTTTGTCTTTTTCTTCTACAATGTATAAAGAAATCAG
>JAHAYH010000142.1 GCA_018384745.1 Caryophanon sp.
AAGAATTATAATGCCACATATTTTTATCGATTATTCAATAATTTTCTACTTTTAAAGTAAAAACCATTCGCTTTAAACGTTTTTATCTAAAAATACATTCTTAATCTAACAAGGTACCCATCTAACGTTTTAGTATTTCACTATACTAAAGTAATAGTGCAATAACTTCATTCCTGCTGTTTCAATCAAAAAAATTAATCGTTTAATTAAAGACATTGACCGCAATCCATTCGAAGGAATCGGTAAACCTGAACCGTTAAAGTATGAGTTATCGGGCAAATGGTCGCGTCGAATCACCGATGAACATCGATTAATTTATCGTGTAGAGAACAATACGATGTATATTTATTCGGTGAAAGACCACTATTGAACGAATAATTTTTCATAAAAAAGAGCAGCTACGCCAATCAATCGTGTAGCTGCTTTTTATATTTCCGTTTTTGTTTATGTTATCTTTGCAACACAATGGCTACTTAATGACAATTTCAACAAATTCATCATTTTTCACCCGTTGTACTTTGTCTAACTTGCTTAATTCCTCCCAAACAGACGTCGAAACAAAGCTCAAATCCCCCGATTCATATTTCCCGTTCATTTTGATATCTTCTGGCGGCAATGAATGTAAATATACATATGTTTCGAAGGCATTTAACGAGATTTCTTTCTGCTTATACTCCAATAAAAGTAAGTTAACCGTCTGAACATCAATCAAGAGCGCATCATACGTTTCTTCTCCTTTATTCAACGCATAAAAAAGCCCTTTTGCGTCCCTGAACCTCTTTTGCGTGATGAAATGATGTTTAGTTAAATAGTTCATCGCTCGTTTGAATGTTAACTCAGATAAACCTACTAACTCGTTAATGGCTGTACTGGAATAGAAATCCTCTTTTTCTGTCTGATGTAAATAAGTTAACGCTACATAAACCGGCAACAGTTCGACATTCTGATTGATATGTTTGATAAGAGCACGTGCGATTTGTAAAGAATTATCGGGTTCTATCGCAGTGAAGTATTCCTCGTCATCGTCAAAATCGAACGGTTCGATTAAATCCACTTCTTCAGCGTCACAAAATAAAACAAAGCCGTTCATGAAACAATAATGCTCATCATTACGTAAATACCAAGCATCTAAGAAATTCAATTCAACGTTTTTTTTCTTCGCTTTTAAGACCCGTTCAAGCCTTGCTCTTCTGGATTCCATGTAATTCAACATAAACGCTTCCCCATTACTAGGTGTCATTTCTAATGCTTTGAAGAACATCGAAATTTCTTCTCGATCTGTACAATGTCTTTGAAAAAGCGTTTCTCCATAGCGATATTCCCATCGCTTGACAACCGAATTCACTTGTTTTTCCGTCGGTTTCCCAATTAATTTAGAATAACTCAATAAGTTCCCCAAATACTCTTCAAACAATAAAAAATCCTCTGGTAAAACTAAGTCGGTTACGTTCAATTCCTTTTTTAATGATTCAAAAAAGGCAACTTGTTTCTCGGTTGGTTTTTTCTTACGCATCGTCTTTAAACGTAATTCAATCAGTTTCAAAAATTCTTCTGCATTCACGTTAAAATTGAAATTTAATACATGGTCATACTCACCACTTGCTAACTGCACATTTAATGCCTCACTTACAAGCTGCACAATTTTCTCAACCTCATTAAACGATTGAAATAACTCATATCCCTCTCGTTGAATGACCTCTTTAATGGATTCGTTAATGAGTGTGCTAAACTTTGTTTTCGCCGATTTATCCAACGAATCTAAGGCTTTGACTTCCAACCCTTTACGATAAACAATCACCGAATTCCACTTTTCCATATGCCCTCAATCCCTTGGCTTTATTATTTTCAAATTAATGAATACGCGTGTACTGCTCAATAAAATCAGCGAGTCCTTGAATGTCTTCAGTACTTAACTCCCCTACGACATCAAATGCCAACATCGATTTTTCAACCATTCGCTTCGAACCGATATCAATCCAACTTGGCTTCTTTAACCCAGCTTCTTGCCATTGCACAATTTGATAATACTGACGCTGAATAGCCGGTGATTTCGTTTCATACTGAGAAGTGATCGAATAAAACACAATGTCTTGTTCGGTCACTTCAACGATAAAAATCGGTCTTTCTTTGCCACCCTTTGCCCCCTTAAATGACACAAAGGCAAAGCCCACATCGTTAGTATTCATCTTCTTCTAACCACGCTTCAAATTGTTCTTTGTTCATTCTTGTAACAGGTTGCTTTCGAGTGGCAGCCATTAATTTTGCAGTCGCTTTGTCACGTTCTGACGCTTCCAGTGCAAATGGAATGCCTCCATGATTGACAATTTGCTTGTAAAAAACCGTTAACGCAGTTGTCGGCGTTAAGCCAATTGCATCTAGAATATGCTCTACCTGTTCAGCTAATTGACGATCTACTTGAACCTGTACACGTTTTTTTTCATTCACATGCTCAATAGTAGTCATAAAAACTCCTCCTTCACTCATATATTACTATTAATATACTACAATTAGAGTTTTTAAAACAAGAATTGAGCAAACAAAGATTCCCAAACAGCGCTTAGGGAACTTTATTATTCCATTTTATGTCTATATTGAAAATTGAAAGTTTAATGGGGGCATCATTATGTGGGTCATATTAGGTCTTATCGCAATAATAGCAACTTTTATTAACCTTTATATGTATGCAACAGGCAAAGATTACAAACTTGCGATGGCAATGGGGTTATCATTTACAGCATTAACAGTTTGTGCTGATTACAGTTATCTAAATACGTGGATAAAAGTGGAGGATTGGGCAGCTTTATCTGATGTAGTACCCGGTATGTCTAGGGCATTTTGGTTTTTGACAATTGTTTCTATTTTATTAAATATAGCACCTGTACTTTTCGATTTAAAAAACAAAAAATAAATTACCTTAAATGAATACAATGATTTTGATAGATACACATAGCAGCAACTTTATCGGTTAATTTGGCACATTTAAGTTAGGCTATACAAGCTCATACAAAAAACGTTCCCAAATGACACTTTGGTAACAAAAAAAGGCACTATTCGAACTCGTTTAGTGCCTTTACCTATTATACGTTAGTCTGTAATTGCTGCTGTAATAAATGCTTTTTTTCAAAAGCGCGTTCCAATACTAATTGTTGCTCTTTGAATTTCTTCTTTGCTAAAAGTTCACGGACATCTTCAGGCGACATTAACCCTTTATCCTTTGATACCATCCCTAAATCCATTACCGCACGCATAATATCTAGCTGTTGTTTATTTTTCTCTACATTCCGAACACCGAATGTTTCCGTTAACAGCACCGAAAAATCCCAATTTCGGTCCTTGATGATTTCCTCGGTAAAGCCTACATTTTGTTCATTCACAATTTCGCCTTGCTCAAGTAAATAGCGAAAATCATAATAACTTATAGATATACTACCTGGAATATTTTCACGTCTCTGTGCATCCGATACAAACGTTAAAAATGCACTATATGGAGCGTCCACATTATCAATTGATTTTCTCCATTCTTCGATTTGTTCTTTCGTAAAGTACTCGCCAAATTCTGAATTTCCAATCGACATCCCAAATTTCCATTTATCTCCGTATTTATCAACTGTAATTTCTTCCGACTCACCATTTACACCTACTAAATGTTTCTCGAAATCATCATTAGTTGAGCGAGTAGTTTGTTTGACAGCTGGTTGTGTTGTTTGTTGCATCACATTCACTTGTTGAATCATATTAAT
>JAHAYH010000147.1 GCA_018384745.1 Caryophanon sp.
GGTTCAGGTGTCAACCCCAGCTTTCGGTGATGAACCATTAAGTTGTATGTCCCCCATAACTTGGTTGTTACATTTCGCCATTAGCTGTCGCATGATGTGATGCTATACATGCATGTCATTTTGTTCGTACAAAAAGAAAAATGCCAGAGAAAAGGAAGCTTTTCTCTGACACGTTTCATTAATCTAAATCGGCATCCTCTAAACGCACGACTTTTGTTTTATGCTTAATTTTATAGCCAATCCATAATGCTAAAAACAACGGAATACCGATGTATGATACAACGATTCCTTCCCAGTCAATGTCGCCAACGAACGCTGTGTAGTTTTGACCTAACACGACGATCATGCAGACGATAAACGCAAATAGTGGTCCAAACGGATACCATTTTGCTTTATATGGAAGCTTGCTCATATCACGGCCTTGCTTCGCGTATGCTTTTCGGAAGCGATAATGTGAAATCGCAATCCCTAACCATGCAATGAAGCCTGATAAACCAGAAGCATTTAATAACCAAATGTATACAACACCGTCGCCGTAAAACGATGATAAAAATGCAAGTGAACCAACCGCCAACGTTGCAAGTAACGCCATGACTGGCACACCACGTTTGTTTAATTTCATAAACATTTTTGGTGCTTTGCCGTCCACTGCTAATTGATATAGCATACGGCTTGCCGCGTAAAGACCTGAGTTACCTGCTGAAAGCATTGCCGTTAAGATGATGGCATTCATTAACGATGCTGCGAATGCGATGCCTAAACGGTCAAATACTAACGTAAATGGTGACGTCGCAATGTCTTCTGATAATAAGCGTGGGTCGTTATATGGAATGATTAACCCGATTGCTAAAATCGCTAAAATGTAGAAAATTAAAATACGCCAAAACACTGAACGTACTGCTTTTGGAATGCTTTTTCCTGGGTCGTCCGTTTCAGCAGCCGTTACCCCTAAAAGCTCTGTCCCTTGGAATGAGAAACCAGCTGCTAAGAAAATACCAAACAGCGCTAGGAAGCCGCCGTTAAACGGTGCATCGCCTGCAAAGAAGTTTTCAAAGCCAATTGGGTCTTCCCCTTGTAAAATACCGAAAATCATTAAGAACGATACGATGATGAAGACGATTACCGTTGCGACTTTAATCATCGCAAACCAATATTCCGCTTCGCCGTATGCTTTTACAGATAAGAAGTTAAATGTTAACACGACAACGATGAACATCACTGTCCACATTGCGGATGAACTATCTGGGAACCAATATTTCATAATGAGTGATACAGCCGCAATTTCTGCTGCGATTGTAATTGCCCAGTTGTACCAGTAGTTCCAGCCAAGCGCAAACCCAAGTGCTGGATCTACAAATTTCGTTGCGTACGTACTAAACGAACCAGCTGATGGCATATATGCAGCCATTTCCCCTAAGCTCGTCATTAAGAAATACACCATAATCCCGATTAACGCATATGCTAATAGTGCGCCACCTGGACCTGCTTGTGCGATTGAACCACCACTTGCTAAAAATAGCCCTGTACCGATTGTCCCGCCAAGACTAATCATTGTAATATGACGACTTTTCAAGCCACGCTGTAATTGCGGCTCGTCGTTTTGCCTACTCATAAAAAAAGTCTCCTTCATGTTGTAATCATTTACATGTGTGTGTTTCACTTTTATTTCGGCGCTCTCACAAAAATAAAAAAAACCGTTACATAGAAGTAACGATTTATACGTAAAACCCCATGTAAAAAAAGATAGCACAACACATATTTCTATGTGCCAGTTCTGGTCTTCTTCAGCCCCAGCCCCAGCATGCCGCATATCGATGTTTGCTGCACACTTCGGCGAATATGACCTTTCCAACGCTCTCATCAGGCTCGACCTTCAAGCGACGTACTTATTCATGTTCGCGACCTCTACCTCCTTTTAAAGAGGTAATGAATCATTTAATTGTCAATGCTTTAGAGTTTAACATGGACATTACATGCTTTTCAACAACGATCAATTAGTTTGTTTATTCGAATAATTCTAACAAAAAATCATCTAAAACGATTGTATGCTATGCTTACACTAATCATTCCCATTTCAATAGAAAGAGAAGGCATTTTATGACACATACCAATCACTCATCTTCAAAAACATCAACGACAGCGGTACTATTGTTTGTCATTAGCGTCATTTTTATTGCGATGACGTTGCGCACGCCGTTAACAGCTGTCGGTCCTGTCATTCCGCTGTTGCGCGATGACTTAGGCATTTCAAACGTACTTGCAGGCTTTTTAACGACGATTCCACTGCTTGCATTTGCGATTATTTCACCGTTCGTTGCGCGTATAGCACGCAAATTTTCAATCGAACGCACATTGCTATTTGCGCTGTTTATTCTCGCAACGGGCATTTTATTACGTGCCTTTACAAGTATTAACGGCGTCATCATCGGCACGTTTTTCATTGGCGTTGCTATTTCGTTTGGCAACGTATTAATGCCGAGCTACTTAAAATTACGCATGCCACTAAAAGTTGGCTTAATGATGGGTATTTATTCGGTATCCATGAACATTTCTGCAGGGATTGCAGCAGGCATTAGCTATCCGCTTGCTGAGACGACATTCGGCTGGCGAGGCGCTGTTAGCTTTGCCATTGTGTTCGTCATTATCGCGATCATCTGTTGGCTGCCACAATTAACGTTTCGTGCACAGTTGCATACACCGACGACGAAAGCACAGCTACCGCTTTATAAATCGCCACTTGTTTGGGCAATCGCATGTATGATGGGCATTCAAAGCTTGCTGTTTTATTCATCATCTGCGTGGTTTCCAGCGATTTTAATGGCACAAGGCTTTTCTGCAAGCGAAGCCGGTTGGTTAAGCTCGGTTATGTTGTTTGCCCAACTACCGATGACGTTTTTTATTCCTATTTTAGCAAGCAAAGCAACGTTACACGTGCCAATTACAATTGGCTTTTCCACGCTGTACATTGTTGGATTTTTAGGTTTAACATTTGAATGGACTGCGTTTGCAGCTGTTTGGATGATTTGTATCGGCTTAGCAGGTGGTGCATCATTTAGCTTAGTTATGATGCTGTTTACGATGCGCACCGAAAGTATTTTCACGTCAGCAGAGCTATCAGGCTTTGCCCAATCAACAGGGTATTTGCTCGCAGCGATTGGACCGGTCACATTTGGTTGGCTACATGACGCAACCGACAGCTGGTTCGCCACGTGCATCGCCTTTTTAGCATGCGCGATCGTGCTATTTATAAGCGGCTTATACGGTTCACGCAATCGCACCGTCGAACAATCACTTCAAGGACGTTAGAACCAAACATACGTACTAAAACTATGCTATAATAAACGGAAAACAATGTGTAGGAGGTTCGTTGTGGCAAAGGGTAAATCAAAAAAGAAACAAAAAGGCGGTTTTTCTTGGCAAATGACGCTGCTCTTTTTCATCGGAGTAGCGACGTTTTATTTCACGCGTAATGTCGACGTGACGCTTTATGCCGTAATCGGGACTGCGTTTGCCATGATCGTCGCGGCCGTTTGGAAAAAAGTGCGTGTTCAACCACCTGCAACTCACACGATGACACATCATATTGACGATATGACCGGCGTTGAGTTTGAGGAGTTTTTAGTGCGCCTTTTTAAAAAGCAAGGCTACCGTGCAACGATGACGAAAACATCTGGTGATTTCGGCGCTGATTTAGTTGTAAAAGGAAACGGCGAAACAATTGTTGTTCAAGCAAAGCGCTATAAATCGTCTGTCGGTGTTAAAGCGGTGCAAGAAATTATCGCAGCCATTCGTATGTATGATGCTGACAGCGCTTGGGTTGTCACAAACAGCTACTTTACAAAGCAAGCACAAACGTTAGCAAAACATAACGATGTGCGCTTAATCGATCGTGATGAGCTATTAAGCATCATCCAGCAAACACGTTAAAAAAGAGTACGTGAGACAAAATAAAGCGTGATCGGAAAATTGTATGTTTCCGATCACGCTTTTTTGCGGACGCAATCCTTTCGGGAACGAAGGCAAAAGTGGTGCATATTTGTCATCAGGACGATGCCATACAATGAACTTCCTCCACTGAACAATCAAAAATTACGTCTGTCCCATGCTCCTTTTGTCGACATTGAGCACATCTTTCGTATAAAAATAGTTCGGTGATTTTATGTCATTGTTATACGGGCGATGAAAAACGTGCGTCGTCGCAGGACTCATCGGTGGAATGAGCCACGTCCAATTGCCCGTTACCGCTCGTCCTGCCTGTTGCTCTTTTTGCTCAAACAATTGAAATTGCGTTGCAGCGGTATGATGATCGACAATGC
>JAHAYH010000011.1 GCA_018384745.1 Caryophanon sp.
CGAAATCAACACAATCCGCGGCAACAGGCTCTGGATCAAGGCAAGGGAAGCAGTTCTGAAAGTTCCGGAATTTGGAAGCATAGCGGAAAACATCAGCCCCATTATTCAGCCGGGGATGAGCGACAGCGCTTCTGTCGACAATGTTCTGGAGTTTTTCGTGAGGGCCGGAATGGGCCTTCCGCACGTGTTGTCAATGCTGGTGCCTGAAAGTTACAAGGAAGGCAATCCTCTGGGACAAGACCTGAAGAGTTTTTATGAATATCATTCCATATTCATGGAGCCTTGGGACGGACCGGCGACTATCCTCTTCTGCGATGGCAGGTATGCAGGCGGAATGCTGGACAGAAACGGCCTTCGTCCCTGCCGATACTTCACTACCAAGTCCGGACTGCTCGTAATGGCTTCTGAAGCAGGTGTTTGCAACATCCCCGAAAGCGAGATTACATCCAAGGGACGCCTTTGCCCAGGTAAAATCCTGATGGTGGATACCCAAACAGGAACTATTCTGGACAATGACACCATCAAAGCTGCACTTTCTTCCGAACAGCCATATACGGACTGGCTCAACCGTGGACGAATCATCCTCAGGGACATCAAGAGCGGAAGAAAGGTGGAGCACGATGTGGATGATTTCCAAAGACGACTTTCCGGCTTCGGATATACCACCGAGGACATAGAACAGATAATCAAGCCTATGGCCATAACCGGCGCGGAACCCCTGTACGCAATGGGCGACGATACCCCTCTGGCCGTGCTCTCGGAAAAGCCACAACGGTTCTTCAACTATTTCAGACAGAAATTCGCCCAGGTGACAAACCCGGTACGGTTCAGTCACTTGAGTTTGTATTCTAGATGCACATCCAAGCCTGATCTAAAAAATACAAGCAATAAAAAAACCCCGACATCCTGTCGAGGTTTTTTATGGTCATATGATTGAATAATTAAACAGTATAATTCAGCTCAATGATTGATTAAAAGGGTCATTTATAGAAATGGAACTTACACAATAATTTGCAGGTTCAATTAATATATACAATTATTTTTTAACTCCAGTAATTTCAACACTCACACGACGATCTATCTGAAGACATTCTTTCAGACTTTCCATATTTGTTATATCCAAACAGCCATTACTAATTGGTTGTGTTTTACCTGCACTTGCAAAACTAATCATTTTTGCAGGAATATCATCTTTCACCAGATAATTTTTAACTGTTTGGGCACGTTTCAAGCCTAAGTTATAGTTATATGATTCAGAACCAATTCGATCTGTATGACCTATCAGATGAATACGGCTTACTACAATATAATTATTTCGAATAGCATTACTCAAACGTTCAAGCTCTTCATGACCACTTGGCAATAAATCATTTAGACCAGATCCATTAAATTTAAATAAGGCATCTGCTGACAAGTTAATTATATCAACCTGTTCTTTTTGTTTGATAATTACCGGTTGGGTCACTGTTTTGACGATTGGTTTTGGTTGAGGATAGTTAAACTGATCACAATCTTGACCTTTCCAATTTAAAGTTTGAGCGATGCCCTTTTCAAAATCTATCCGAAGCTGACAATGCTTATAGTCTTGAGTTTCAGGAATTCGAATATCTAAAACATAGTTCCATGTTTTATTGATAAACACACCCTCATTAAATTGAGAATTCCCTAATAATGCTCTAAATTGATCTTTATTTAGACCTACTTGTAAACGAGCAATATCATCATATTCATAACGCTGTACTTGCTTTAAATAGCTTTTTTCAATTTTTGGAAACTGCACTTCTTGTGTTTCTGATGCTTCTACCTGATCGTCTGCATTTAGATTTGTTACCGTGACCGCACTTAGAACACCTAGAATCAATGTTTTTTCGAAAAAATTCATGCTAATACTCTCGAGTATAAACTCTTATAAAGGTAAAGTTTTTTATTGCAACGAAGTTAATCAATGACACCATTGATCCCGATCCGGAAACTTGCTTCTCCTTGGCTCGCTGCTGCCACACCACCTGTTAATGACCAACGACCATTATCTGCTGTCTTACGTAAACTCACCCCAAGAGCAGATTGACCATTATAAAATCCGCTTCCTGCTGCATAAGTATATTTACCTGCTACATAAGGTGCTGATTCCAGTGCCAATGCAGAAGCTACACCTGCACTGAGCTTATCTTCGACATCATCGATACGCTTATTGAATGTCTGCTGGAGATTTGTTATGCGATTACCTAAATCAATATCTACTTGATTGAGTGCACCTAACGCATCTCCCACATTGTTATAGGTTCCGCCATTTACATTGTAGGTAGGGTTTTTAATTGAGCCATCCGAATTAATAGTAGAGCCACCACCAAAAATAGATACCGTACTTTGTAATTGACCAAGATTTACTGCATCTGTAACTTTAGTACCTGCAGTAACATGCGTGATTTGTGTATTACCCGCATCAATACCTTTATCTTTATCAACAACGACCTTACCTACTGTGACTTTTTCAAAATCAACATCATCTTTGGTCGCAACGTTATAAACAGTCTGACCATTGGCTCCCATCGTTGAAGTCACGGTAACATTCTTGCCTTCAGTCACTTCAGTCTTGGCTTTGGATGCTTCTTTATACAACTGGCTACCGTTGATTGCATCTTTAGATGTAGCACTCACTTCACCAGCTGTAACGTTGGTGATCTTGGTATCGCCCGCATCAATACCTTTATCTTTATCAACCGCTTTTTGTGCTGCAATTCTTTGCTCAGTAGTCATACTGAGCTGTTTCATTGTAAGTGTAAGATTATGAATCTTTGCATCAAGAATTTGAACCTTTGCGTCATAATTCTCATCTGTTACGCTTAATATCGTTCATGATAACACCGAGGAATGGTGTCTTAATTTTCTTGTAATCTTCTACAACCGCCGTGAGATCAGCACGATTCGTCTTACCGTCTCTGCAGACAATTGCCACGCCATCAACAAGCTGCGAAGCCACGATAGAATCCGAAAGACCCATGCTTGGCGCACCGTCGATAATAACC
>JAHAYH010000016.1 GCA_018384745.1 Caryophanon sp.
GGTGGTGGATAAGGAGGGAAGGTTGTGTCCTGCCGATGGTCGTATGGTCTCGTTCGAGGTGTCGGGTGCAGGCAGCTATCGGGCCGGCGCCAATGGCGACCCCGCCTGCCTGGACTTGTTCCATGAGCCTCGGATGCACCTCTTCAGCGGCATGCTGACGGCCGTTGTTCAATCGGGCGAAGTGCCCGGTCAGGTTGAAGTCAAGGCTTCGGCCAAAGGTTTGCGCCCGGCCACGCTGACGCTGCAAGTGAAATAAGGAGAACGGTATCTCTGTCGATAACAAATCAGCCGCGAAGCATTGCTTCGCGGCTGATTTAGTAGAGGTACCTAGCAGATTCGAACTGCTGTACACGGTTTTGCAGACCGCTACCTAACCACTCGGTCAAGGTACCCTGTTTTGTTTCGCCTGCAAAAGTATAACTATTTTATAGGATAACCAAACTTTTCTGCGAATTTTTCTTCCTTTCATTCTGGAGAAACGGATATGAATACTATGAAAAAGTTATTTACACTTGAACAACAAACTGAGGAATTTGCATTAGGGAAAGAGGCCTTTTTAAATGGTCATTATGAAGAAGCAGAGATGCGTCTTCGTCTTGTCATTGAAAGTTCGTTTCAAAATAACGATTATCATACGTACGTTAGTGCCCTTATTTGGCTAAATCGCACGTTCATTAATACCGCACAAATTCAAGAAGTATATACGTCCATTTTGATTTTAGAATCGCTCATTACGCAATATGGCACGCAAGAGGAATATTTCTTCTTCCGTCTCCAACAAACGATTTTTAATAATTTTTATGCTATTGGCGATACGATGTCGCAATTTGAACAGCTATTTAAAGAAATTTTACGTACCGGCGATGAGCCAACGATTTTATTTTTAGTCGGCAGTAACTTGCTTTATACGTATTGTGAGAAGGATGAAATTGATAAAGGCATTGAGCTTTATGAGCAATTAACTGAGCTGCTTGAGCGCTATGACTGCCCGAATAAAATGACGCGTTTCATGCACAATATTTACGCGTTTTTATTATTTTATGCAAAGCGCGATTGGCATAAATGTGCCGATATTATGCACGAAATAGAATGGTACGTTTGCAACGATGGCATATACAACGTTGATCCACGCTGCCCATAGCGGATTCCATAGGAAAAATAGCGGCACTGGCAACATAATGAGCCAATGCGTAAGTTCGGCACGCTTCGTCTCCGCCGCAAAGATGTGCAGCTGCTCTGCTTTCGTGCCGTGTAAATGGCTTTTATTATAGCTTTTTTTCACGATGGATGACCCATCGATTAAATGTTTTTTCCATGATTTCACGGCAAATAGCGTATGCCAAATTTCACCGTCGTTCTCCCACGCTGCGATGCGTAAAAACGGCACATCCTTCATAAAAAACGAGCGCGGCATATAAATGCAAAGTGCAGACATACTAAAGTGAATCATAAGCCACGCAACGCCGTTAATGCCAATTAGTAAAAGTGCTTCCGTAATGGTCATACGCAACCGTCCTCACACATTTATTTTTCGTCCGCGCCACGTTACGCTATGCCGTACATGCGTACAGTACAACGAGTATAAAAAAATCGCCGTAAAAAACAGTACAAACAATGGGTACAGCACGATCACTGCGATATGAAAACTACCCGCGCGTCGTGCAAGCATGTATACATGAACACCGTATAGCACATACATCCCTACGCTTACGAACACCCACAATGGTTGTGTAAACAGCGCAACAACTGGCGCAAGCGTGACGACAATAACACCGAAGATCCACCCTTGAATGAGCGTCATCACGAGCGGATGCGTCGACTGAGAAGCGGTCGCTAAGTTTTTCGTCCAGCCTTCAACAAGCTGCCCAACACCTTCTTCATACATGCGCATGTTCATCACACCTTGTCCGACATAATTCGTAACAGGTAGCTGCTTGGCAACAAATACGTCACTGAGTGCGAAATCGTCCATGATCGATTCTTCTGCCGCTTCATGTCCACCTGTTGCCACGTAACTTTCGCGGTCACATAAAATACACGGACCAAATGAGCCTGCCGTTTTGAATCGCTTTCCCCAAGCCGTAAACACATTCATACCTGTCAGCACAATAATATTAAAAACGACCGACAAATTTTCATATAGCCGCTTCGATTGAGGCATTTAATGCGAGTAAGTTTGTCGACGACGAAACATCTGTAATGATCGATAGCATCGCGCCAATTTCTTCAGATAGCTTCACAAGTCCTTGTATATGGTCATTAGATTGCTGTACATCTTCAACAATCGTCGACATGCGCCCAACGACATCTTCAGTAAGCTGCTTCCCTTCTTCTGAGAACGTTGTCACTTCCTTCGCATGCGTATACATATTCGCACTTTCATCGGCAATTTGAATGACTTGCGTCGACATATGCTCCACTGTACGTGCAGATTCTTGAATCGCTTGTTCTTGCCCTTTTAACGTCTGTTCAATATGCTGTACAGCGTCTGAAATGTTACGTGAAGACGCGTATGTCGTTGTGAATGTTTGCTCTAATTTGTGTGCATCATCTTTCACTTCAACTGCTGAATGCGTTACTTGCTGTACAATTTCATTCAGTGAGGCCGTCATATCGTTAAATCGTTTATTCACCATACCTAGCTCATCTTTTCCTTCTGGCAGCTGTAGCGCGAAGTTCCCTTTACTCGCTTCATGAATACCATCAAGTAAATAATGCAATGGTTTCAGCTGTTGTTTTACGCTGAAATATTGCAAAATGCTCGCAATGAGAATAAGCGCGATTAAAATAAATGCCGACCATTTCAGCAAGCCCATTTGTCCTGCACCGATGCTTGATGCGTCTACATCGATCGCATAGTAAGCAATGAGTTGTTGATCGTTAAAAATCGGATACATAAACGTCAACCATGTGCCGTAATCGTCTGAATAAATCGTTGTAAACTGCTCATTACCTGTTTCCTTCAAAACGTTCAATGCTTCAACGACAACATCCAGTTGCTCATACATCGCATTTGGCATAATATTTTCCGCTTGTAACACTTCCCAAAGTTCGCTGTTAAATGAAATCGCAGACGTCTCATTTTGACGTTCGCCCGACAGCTCTACTCCGAAAATATAACCTTGTGACACAATTGGATTGTATTGACTCATCTTATTAAACATATCCGTATATTTTTGATGGAGCGTACTAGTAGAATCGTCGTCCTCCATTAGCTGCGCTACTTCACTGCCATCAATTTGCTCATACCATGAAGCTGAAATGTCCTACGTCTGATTATGAAGCTGCTGCTCAAGCAGCTTCCCTTGAATGAAGTAGCTCGTCGTAATTAATGCGATTCCGACAAAAAGAATACTCCCAATCGTCACTAAAATATTTCTCGTAAAAAACGTTAAGTTCCGAAACATATAATCCTCCCTACACCAATTTATTATTCGAATATTCGAATAATAGAGGGTGCTGTTTTATAAATATGGTCTTCTTGACGTATCATCGTTATATTTTCTTGGCCATATTTTCAATTTCTTCTGCGCCCGTTGTCAGCTGTTGAATCGCCGATGCAATTTCATTGATTACCGAGCTTTGGTTTTCGGATATTTGCAATGTATTGTGCACGATTGCTGCTACGTTTTCAACACGATGATTCAGTTCATCGATGACTTGTTTAATTTCACTTACCGATTGTGCACTTTGGTCCGCTAGTCGTGTAATTTCCTTTGCAACGACACCAAAACCTCGGCCATATTCACCTGCACGTGCCGCTTCAATCCCAGCATTAAATCCTAACACACGCGTATTTTTGGCAACCCCATTTATCATTTCTAAAATTTTTGTCGTCGCCTCTACTTGCTTGCTCATTTCATCTTGCGCGTTCGATAACTGTGTCATATAGTCGTTAAAGTCCGCTGTCGAGACAGATAGTTCCTCTGTAGATGCAGCGATTTCCTCTGACGATGCGGCGAACTTTTCTGCGACGTCTGTTAAGATCATTTGCTTAGATGTGCTTTTACTAATCGCGACCCCGCCCACAACTTGACCTTGCTTATTGCGAATCGGTACCATCGTTGCTGTAAATGGTGTACCGTAAAACTCTTTTGGCACATACATCACTTCTTTTTTATTTTTGCGCAGCATTTCCATAATCGGCTCGCTACTATTTAACGTGCGTCCCTTTGAGCTTTTCACTGGCAGTTCCGCCGATAACAATTGCTCTAACACTTCTTCCTTACTCGTAATCGTCACATCAACATCTTCTGTAAATAACTCTTTAATTGTTTGTGCGTGCTCGACAAAAAATTGCAGCGTCGTATCTAATTCTTTTTCGTAATGTGTGTGCATGCTTGTTCCCCTTTTTCGATCTTCATTTAGTAACATCGTATGTATATGAAATTATCCCTACATATAGATGAAATCATCATCTTATAGTAAATATATCGTACTAAATATAAATTTTATGAAGTAGTCACATCAATCAAATTATATACAAAAACAGCTAAAGCACGGATCGATGCTTTAACTGCTTTATAATCGCTTCTATTTATGATATGGATTCCTCTAAATCACCTGCAAATCTTCAATCTCTTACAAACAAAAATAAACCACCAACTACAGTAAAACCACTGTCATTGATGGTTTATTAAAAACCGCACTTACTTATGATACGGTTCTCCCCACTAGTTCTAAATGCGATTTTTATTTCTCCACATGTTTAATACAGCAATTCGGCCTTAGTTTTTTCTTCTTTTCAAATGCCTTCTTAAAAACTCTACTCTCCGTTTGTTGTCACAAATCACGATTGCTCTTATGATAAGGAAGTAGGAGGGGAAACAAATGGATAATGAAAAAATTGGTCAATTAATTTATACATTACGGAAGGAAAAGGACATGACGCAAAAGCAATTAGCGGAGGCGTTATATTTATCGGATCGTACCATTTCAAAATGGGAAAGAGGAATTGGATGCCCCGATATTAAGCTTCTTCCTCATCTAGCAACCCTCCTTGATATTCCAATAGAAAATTTACTAACTGGCGAAATCAAAAAAGTAGATATAGTAGGAGGAAATATGAAAAACTCAAGTTATTATGTATGTCCAAGCTGTTTAAATATAGGCATAGCAACAGGAAATTTCGTTGTTTCTTGTTGTGGAAGAAAATTAGACTCTTTAGTAGCAACAAAAGCAAATGATGAACAAAAATTAAAAATAGAAGAAATTGATATGCAATATTCGATTTCAGCCGAGCATCCTATGACAAAAGATCATTATGTATCATTTATTGCACTTGCAACAGGAGACCAAATTCAATTATATAAACAGTTTCCGGAATGGGCGTTACAAGCAAATATCCCAAAGAAAAAACATGCGAAATTACTTTGGTTTGATACACAAGACGGATTGCTTTATCAATATATTTAATGGTTAAAAAAATTAATTATAAACACCTAGAACAAAGTTAATTGCATCGTTAAAGATTTCTCCACATTTTGCCGGACCCTCAGTAAATGCTGAATTATCACTGATGCAGAATGTAATTATCTTATATTTAAAGACATATTAAACATCTAATAAAGTTCATGAAAAATCCGTAAATGATTTGTAAAGGCCGATTTTCTTTTTATAGAAAATCAGCCTTAGTTGTTTCTTTTTTCGGAACCCTCATCTTAAATATTTATTTAGAATATGTTATGCCTTCCTCTAAATCATCTACAAATTTTCAATCCTCAACAAACAAAAAATAAACCACCAACCACAATAAAATTACGTAATCGATGGTTTATTAAACACCGCACTTACTTATGATACGGTTCGCCCTTCATAATGCGGAAGCTGCGGTAAATTTGTTCAATTAACACAAGCTTCATCAGCTGATGTGGTAGCGTCATTTTCCCGAATGATTGCTGCTCATCTGCACGCTTTAACACATCATCATGCAGGCCAAGTGAGCCACCGATAACGAAGGCAATTTTACTGCGACCGTACGTCATCAATGATTCGATATCCTTCGCCATTTGCTCCGATGTTTTTTGCTTGCCGTTGATCGCTAGTGCTACCACATATGTGTCTTGACCAATTTTTGCTAAAATGCGCTCGGCTTCTTTTTTCTTAACGATTTCCATCTCCGCATCGCTCAGCTGCTCTGGTGCTTTCTCGTCTGGTACTTCAATTAAATCAATTTTTGCATAGCCGCCTAAGCGCTTTGCGTATTCATCAATTCCCATTTTTAAATACTTTTCTTTTAATTTGCCGACCGTAATAATACTGATGTTCACCTGTCGTGCCTCCGTTCTTTTTAGGCGAAAATGTTATCCACAATTTCGTCAAACTTATCCACAATTACGCTATATATTGTGTAAAGTTTTTATCTTGATACCATATATACCGCGTGTTCGTCGCAATATGAGCAAGTTGTGGATAACTTTTGCTCCTCCGTTAAAAAATCCATTGTTGGGAACACTTTTTCCTCTGCTACGAACATGTCTAACGCATGATCGATGTGCTGCTCACAGCTATACTTTTCCATCATATATCTCCTTTAAAATTTCCAATTTTTCATACAACTTACGTAAACGGGCTGCTGTTATAATCATCCTTCATTGTAGCAAACGAAAAGCGACTATGGAAGGAACATGAATATGTCCGCTCTCATAGTCACTCATTTACATTTTAAAATGTTTGTCCAGCTGTTAAGTTCATCGTTACATCAACGATTTTGCCTGCACGGTATACTTTTACATTCATCGTATCCCCGATTTTTTTGTTTGTATACAGGTGCTGACGTAAGTCGATGACACTTTCCACTTTTTCACCGTCAAGTTCGACGATGACATCGTATTTTTGCATACCGGCTTGTTGTGCTGCTGAATTTGCAACAACATCTGTTACAACGACACCTGTTGTCACATCTTCCGGTAATTTTAATGTTTCTTGTTGGTAGAACGATGGTACTTCCGTTAAATCCATTAACGAAATCCCCATTTGTGGGCGCTCTACTTTACCGTTTTGTTCAAGCTGTTCAATAATTGGAATGACTGTATTAATTGGAATCGCAAAGCCTAACCCTTCGACACTTTCGTCCGCGATTTTCATCGAGTTAATGCCGATTAAATCACCGTGAATGTTCACAAGCGCACCGCCTGAGTTACCACCGTTGATCGCTGCATCTGTTTGTAATACTTCTGATTCCCAGTCTTCTGAACCGTCACCATCTAAGTCCACTGGCACTGAACGTTCCGTACCTGAAATAACACCTGTCGTCACAGAGCCGTAAAAGTCAAAGCCTAGTGGGTTCCCGATCGCAATGGCTGGCTCCCCTTGTTTTAACGTATCTGAATCACCAAAGTTTGCGACAGTTTCAATACCTTCTGCGTCCACTTTAATAACGGCTAAGTCTGTCCATACGTCGCCACCAACTAGTTTCGCTTCTTTTTTCGTACCGTCTGCAAGCGTAATATCTAGTTTTTGTGCATCTTCAATCACATGATAGTTTGTCACAATATATGCTTCTTTACCGTTAATTTTATAAATAACGCCTGAGCCTGTGCCCGCTTCTTGTAGCTCGCCTTCACCTTGCTCTTGCTCACCTTGACCAAACCAGAAACCAAAGCCGCCAAGTGAACTTTTTGCTTGCTGGTAATTGGAAATCCCAACAACGGCTGGGGATGCTTTTTCAACGGCTGTCGTAATATCTGACGTCACCGATGTTGCTGTTTGTGCGACATTTTGTGTCGGTGTCGCATTTGTCTGTGTGTTCGTATCGATATCATCGATCATGCTCGGCATCATAAACCAAACGAGCAATGCCCCAATCATGACACCGATCAGTGCGCTAAAAAAATAACCGATGCTGCTTTTTTCTTTTTTATGTGGCTTCGGCTTTGTCATGCGCGTTTCATCTTCAGCTAAACGTTGTTGCAACGGTGTTAGCTGCTCACCGTCCTTTTTCTCTTCATCAAAGTAGCTCATATGCGTTCCTCCCATTCGTTCGATGTGTATACGTTTACTATACGCAAGCAACATTAAAATTACATGAAAATGCCTTAACGATTGTTTAAAAATATAAAAAAGCTAGAGAGGTTGTCCTCCCTAGCATCGTTTACACTTCCACTAATAATGTCGGCTCGTTCGCATCGGTATCGTGTAAATGTACATATTCCCCACAAATGATGCCGCGTGTTTGAAGCGTTTGCGTAACGCTCATGCGCGCTAAATCTTTCATGTTATTATCTTTGCTTAAATGCGATAAATAAATTTGCGTTGGCTTGTCCATGACGACATCGCTCATTGCAATCGCTGCATCTTCATTGGATACGTGGCCTACGTCGCTTAAAATACGACGTTTCGTGTTCCATGGATAAGACCCCATTTGCAGCATGCTGACATCGTGATTGCTTTCAAATACAAACGCATCAGATCCACGAATATGTCCTTTCATGCGATCACTTACATAGCCTGTATCGGTAATGATCGATAATTTGCGGTCACCTTCGTGGAAAATGTAAAACATCGGATCTGCTGCATCATGACTGACCGCAAATGATTCAATGCTTAAACTGCCGAATGTATGAATGCTTTCCATATCAAAATGAAAACGTTGTTCTAACGGAATCGTCCCAACACCTTTATCCATCGCATCCCACGTTTTTGCATTCGCAAACACCGGCACTTTATATTTACGTGCGAGCACACCGACACCTTTAATATGATCGCTATGCTCATGTGTCACTAAAATACCGGATAGCTTTTTCATATCGCGGTCAATTTGCGCAAACAGCTGCTCCATTTTCTTTCCTGTTAAGCCGGCATCGACTAAAAATGCATGCTCGTCGTTTTCAACGTACACCGCATTGCCTGTACTGCCGCTTGCTAACACACTAAAACGCATTGTCCTAATCCTCTTCTTTCTCATCCTCTTCGTCTTTAGCAGGTACCGTTAAAATCGTACCGTCTACCGCGTTGACGAAAAACGATTCCTCCGTCTTTAAACTATCATTTTCGACACGAATTTCCCATGTGGCAACGAATACTTCACGTTGCGATAGTTCCGACATAAACGTATAGCCAATATTAACATCTACAATGTGGTCCTTTGGCTCAAGTAATTTTTGTAAGTATAATTTTTCGATAATGGCAATTGGTTCAACGAGCGGTGCTTGGTGCTCAAACGGCTCCATCTCACTAAGCATCGTCATCGTATACGAGCGTACAAGTTGTTCCTTATTCCATTCGACCGTCAACATCGCATATTCATCATAATAAATCGGACGCTCACTCGTCTTTTGGAAAAAGATTGCTTGCTCTTCATCTTCGTCAATTTGCCATAGCATGTATTCTTCGCCTTTATATACATATTGCTCAACAAATGATTTTAACGACTCTGTCGATACATTGTCGAGCTTTACAGGCTGTGTTAATGAACTTACAAGCGTATGTCCATCCTCTTCAACGTAAAAGTTTTGATTTGGGATGTCTGCCACTTCATGTAACATAAATGTATGTGGCTTCCCTGAAATGTATAAATCGCCTTCTTTTATATTTGGCAACTGTTCCACTGTAATTTCATCCTCTTTTAGACGCAGCTCAATCGATTTATCAGCAATGACGTCTAACCCTTCCGTTCCTTCTGTACGCTCGCGATATAAATTATAGAGCGCTACATTTAGCACGAAAAAAATAACGATGAAAATGGTTTGTGTTTTACTCCAATCCACTTAAAGCACCTCCCGTTACCATCGGGTCAATGCGCACATATTGCCCACCATGGAGTGCAAACCATGATGGCTCCAGCACGAAAATACGACTGTTTTCTGTATGACGCAACATATAACCAACAACCAAATCATCCATTTGCTGCAACAGTTCAGTGTTTTGATCACGTAAAATATTAATCGCTCGCGTTCCTGAAATTAACGCTTCTACTTTCATATCGGAAATATCGAGCGTATAGTACGGCCGGTCATATTTATATGGCTTGCCGTTACGCATCGCTAATGAAATCATCGTCGTTGAATCTTCACTGTACACAGGGAAACCTTGTACAAACAGCTGGTATTTTGCTTCGTAGCCATCACCGTACACATAGCGGAAATCACCTGTGAAGCTGCCACTTGCATTAATAAAGCGGTACGTTTCACGAATTAGCTCCGTATCGGTTAACTTCTCATCTTGTCCACGTGGATTCACATACTTAAACTCACGACGCAGCGGGTTTACATCCATTTTTTCAGATGCGCCTTCATACTGCTCGCTCGCTGCTGAGTTTACTTGCTTATTAATGCTTGAGTAATCCGAGAACAGTGAGCGTACAAACTTATCGATCGACACTTCACCTGTGTGATATGTGTAGTGTACCGTCTCTACATTATTTTTAATAACATAGAGCGACGTTGTGTTGTCACGTTCAATTTCTGTATACTCGGTCGCATTCATAATGACTTCATGTAACACGCGCTCATTGTTTGACGGCGCTGTCATTGAAATCGCCGCTTCATACATTTGCTGCTCAGCGACGTTAATGAAATACGCGCGCGCTACTTTTGTATCTGCATTCCATTCGACAACGAAACGGTCGAAACTCACGTTTGGCATGCGCTGTAAATCAATATCAAAAAACTCCTCAAACAATGTCATCGGCACTTCTTCCGCAAAGATCATCGTTAAGTGGTCTTCTGTACGTACGAGCTCATTTAATAAATCCGGTGTAAACGTATCGGTCACAAGCGACACGTCCGATAAACGCCAATCTTTCATTGAATGTAAAACGTTATCGATATTCGTCGTTGATACGGTACCGCGCCATGCATTTTCTCCGCGGAATACGAGCTTATATGGTCGAATGACGTTTGATAGTTTCGTTTGTTCATCGATAATAATTTCTTCTACTTCCTTCTCTTCAATCACGCCGTAGTCTGGTGTGTATGTCCAAATGCGGAATGTGAAAAATAAGCTTAGTGCAACGAGTAAAATTAATAGCCATGATTTGATTGGCTCAATGTAGCGCATCAATCCCACTCACCTACTTCGTCTTCTAATTCATATGGTAGCGTGAAGAAAATTGTCGTTCCTTGTCCTTCTTCACTTTCTGCCCAAATTTGACCACCATGCGCTTGAATCATTTCCTTCGCGATTGCTAAGCCAAGTCCCGTACCGCCCATTGAGCGCGCACGTGCACGATCGACGCGATAGAAGCGGTCGAAAATACGCGTTAAATTTTCTTTCGGAATGCCCATACCATCATCGGAAATCATCACTTTTAAAAACGTATCTTGCACCGTAAAGCCAAAGCGAATATAGCCGCCATCTGGTGAATATTTCATCGCATTTGAAATGATGTTATCAATTACTTGCGTCAGTTTATCGGTATCGATTTCCACGAAATACGTTTGATCGGGCAATAGGCGAATAAACTCGACATTTTGTGATTTTGACATTTCAAAGCGATCGATAATGCGTTCAAAGAAGCGGTTAAATTCCACAACCTCTTTATTAAACTGATAATCTTGGCTATCCATTTTCGATAGCTGTAATAAATCGTTCACGAGACGAATCATGCGCTCTGTCTCCGTTTGCGTAACGTTTAAAAACGTCGGTGCAATGTTTTCATCTTTCCATGCACCGTCTGCAAGCGCATCTAAATAACTGCGCATCGTCGTTAATGGTGTACGTAATTCATGCGATACATTTGCAACGAATTCACGGCGCTCCATCTCGATTTTCTCCTGTTCGGTAATGTCATGCAAGACGGTAATTAAGCCGTTCACAAAGCCTGATTCCTTTTGAATTACCGAGAAGTTTGCACGCAATACGTACGGTGTATCATGCGTACTAAAGTTTAAGTTTACCGAGTCTTTCATATGAATTAAGTTTTCAAATTCATAGTCTTGATCGAGTCCAAGCACGCTAATGATTGGACGGTTCAACGTTTCATTTCGCTCAAGCTGTAACAGCTGAAGCGCAGGGTCGTTAATTAAAATAATGCGTCCTTTTCGGTCTGTCGCAATAACGCCATCTGTCATGTTCGTTAATACCGACGCTAATTTACGTCGCTCAGCTTCCGTCGTTGAATGCGCCTCTTGCAAACGATTCGTTAAATGGTTAAACGCAATTGCTAGCTGCCCGATTTCATCCGATCCGTAGACGCGTACCTTTCGTGAGAAGTTACGCTTTGCAAGTGCTTGTGCTTGCTGACGCATATCTGAAATAGGACGCGTAATCGTGCGCGCAATTAACGTACCGAGCACGATCGTAATCGCAAGGGCAATACACGTACCGAGCGCTAAAATGCGGTTAATTTGATTCATGTTGTCATATACCGCTTCGATATTCGATTCAATGTATAATACGCCGATCACTTTATCATTCGCAATAATCGGTTGAATGAGTACCCATACACGCTTCTTCGTATTTTCATCGAGCGTAATGACATCGTATTCTTCGCCAGACTTGACGACTTTTTCAACCGCTTCATTTTCAATGTATTGACCAACGCGGTTACGTGAGCTGTTTTTCGCTGTTGCTAAAATGCGATATTGATCATTTAACACGCGCGCATCTAAAATGTCATTTGATGCGAAGCCTGACAGCACTTCATTTAAACTTGATTCCGTTGAGACGGTCGTTTCATCACGTTCACGCTGCATCTCTTCACTTACGTTATACTTTACAAGCTCCACACGGTTCGTAATCGATTCCATGAAATTGTCCGTTAAGTTTTCCTCTAGCTTTTTCACGAAATACAATCCGATAATTTGCATCGCCAATAAAATAAGTAAAATATAAATGATTACGATTTTAACGTGAATCGATTTAAAAAATTTTACTTTTTGCATCGCGCCTACTCCTGTTCAGGATTTCGTAAATAGTAGCCTACACCGCGGCGTGTCACGATCCACATCGGATGCGACGGATTATCTTCAATCTTCTCGCGCAGACGACGAATCGTTACGTCCACCGTGCGCACATCACCGAAGTAATCATAGCCCCAAACCGTTTGCAATAAATGCTCACGCGTCATCACTTGACCGATGTGCTGCGCTAAATAATGCAGCAACTCAAACTCACGATGTGTAAGCTCAATCGATTCACCACGCTTTTGCACTAAGTACGCATCCGGCTGAATGACAAGAGCGCCCACTGCGATATCATTCGTTTCACGCCCTGCATCTTCGGCTTGTGCTGAAACATTTAAGCGTCGCATATTCGCTTTCACACGTGCGATCAATTCACGCGTGCTAAACGGCTTTGTCACATAATCGTCCGCGCCCATTTCAAGCCCTAACACTTTATCAATTTCAGAGCCTTTTGCTGTTAGCATAATGATTGGGAAATCGTATTTTTTGCGCACTTCACGACATACTTCCATACCGTCACGCTTCGGTAACATAATATCGAGCAGCATTAAGTCCGGCTGGCTTTCCTCAACTTTTTGTAACGCTTCTTCCCCATCGTATGCACATACAACGTCGTAACCTTCTTTTATTAAATTAAACTGCAAAATATCTGCAATTGGCTTTTCATCATCGACAACTAAAATCTTTTTATTCATGTTGAAAAATCTCCTCTCGAAATTCGTACTTTCTTTTTAGACTTTACCCTTAACTGTAACATGGTTTTCTATTCTCTGCATGTTTCGCTACCTTTATGAGCCGATTGTCGCGTACGCCACACCGCGTAAAAAGAAGCCCTACATAAAGGAATGGTAGCGAGAAATTGTGACATTTCTTCGCTACCATTCGTTTTCATTTTATATGCTGCCTATGTATGACATGGCGTCGTACTTACGACCAAATGTCATTGACAACGTTTGTTTGTTCACGTGCTGGACCAACAGAGAATGTCATTAATTCAATGTTCGTTAGCTCTAACACACGCTCTAAATAATTGCGCGCATTTTGTGGTAACTCTTCTAACGTGCGTACGCCTGTAATGTCCTCTGACCAACCTGGAAGCTCTTCGTATACCGCTTCACATTCGTTTAAGACATCTAAACTCGCTGGATATTCCGTAATGATGTCGCCTTTATATTTGTAGGCCGTACAAATTTTTACCGTTTCTAACCCTGATAAAACATCGATCGAGTTTAACGCTAAATGTGTAATGCCTGATACGCGACGGCTATGGCGCACAACAACGGCATCGAACCAACCAACGCGGCGTGGACGACCTGTCGTTGTACCGTATTCACGTCCAACTTCGCGAATGTGATGCCCTTGCTCATCAAATAGCTCCGTTGGGAATGGCCCGTCACCGACACGAGATGTGTACGCTTTACATACACCAATAACGTGCGATACGTGAGAAGGACCAATACCAGTACCTGTTGTAACACCACCAGCCACTGGGTTAGATGACGTTACGTACGGATATGTGCCGTGGTCAACATCTAACATAACACCTTGTGCGCCTTCAAATAATACGCGACCACCTTCGTCAATGACATCGTTTAACACTTTTGATGTGTCCGTCACGTACTGTGCAATTTCTTGACCGTAGTTGTAGTACTGCTCGAAAATATCGTCAAAGTTCAGCGGTGCTGCCTCGTAATATTTTTCGAATAAGCGATTTTTATTCGCTAAGTTCGCACGCAGCTTTTGTTCGAATGTGTCCTTATGTAACAAGTCCGCAATGCGAATGCCGTTACGTGCAATTTTATCTTGGTAACAAGGACCAATGCCTTTAACCGTCGTGCCGATTTTATCGTCGCCACGCGCTTCTTCTTCCAGCTGGTCTTGATAAATATGGTACGGTAAAATGACTTGCGCACGATTTGAAATACGTAAATTTGCTGGATCGACACCGCGTTCGATTAATCCTTTTAATTCCGTCACAAGCGACTTTGGATTAATGACCATGCCGTTGCCCATTACCGATGTTTTTTCTTTATAAAAAATACCTGATGGGATTAAGTGAAGCTTATATGTGTCACCATCAAATTTAATTGTATGTCCTGCGTTATCGCCACCTGAGAAACGCGCAATTACATCTGCCTTTTTTGATAAAAAGTCTGTAATTTTTCCTTTCCCTTCGTCTCCCCACTGTGTACCTACTACAACTACTGATGTCATGCAAGAGCACCTCCACTGCAAATTATTTACCATTTAATTCCTCAACAAATAATATTGTAGCAATTAATACAAATCCATGTCAAATAAAAACACGAACATGTAATGTTTTAATAAACAAAAATGTTCGTGTTTGAATCAAATATGACCGTTCTACATCGGTGGTGGCGCGCTACCTTCTGCAGAATAGTCCATATTGATAAATTTATTATATTCTTTTTTAAACATTAACTTCACCGTGTCAGTTGGACCATTTCGTTGTTTCGCGACAATAATCTCAATCAAACCTTGATCTGGCGCGCCTTCTTCCTTGTTGTAATAGTCCTCACGGTAAAGGAACGCGACGATGTCAGCATCTTGCTCAATCGAACCTGACTCACGTAAGTCACTCATCATCGGACGCTTATCTTGACGTTGCTCTACACCACGTGAAAGCTGTGATAATGCGATCACCGGTACCTTCAATTCACGCGCTAATGCTTTTAGTGAACGTGAAATTTCCGATACTTCTTGCTGACGACTTTCGCCCGCTTTGCCATTGCCTTGAATGAGCTGTAAATAATCGATTAAAATCATGCCTAATCCGCCTTGCTCATTTGCCAGACGGCGGCACTTCGCACGAATTTCGCTAATGCGTACACCTGGTGTATCGTCGATGAAAATGCCAGCATCCGATAATGTGCCCATCGCAATCATCAGCTTGTTCCAATCTTCCGGTGTTAATGCACCTGTACGTAAGTTTTGCGCATCAATATTTCCTTCCGCACAAAGCATACGCATGATCAGCTGCTCCGCACCCATCTCCAGCGAGAAGATTGCGACGTTTTCATTGGCACGCACCGCAACGTTTTGCGCAACGTTCAATGCAAATGCCGTCTTACCAACAGACGGACGCGCCGCTACGATAATTAAATCGTTGCGTTGGAAGCCTGCTGTTAGTTTATCCAGTGCCGTGAAGCCTGTTGGAATACCGGTTACGTCACCTGTGCGTCCTTGTAATTGTTCAATGTTATCAAATGTATTTACTAATACATCTTTAATATGGCGGAAGTCACTAACGTTTTTACGATTGGCGACTTCCATCACTTTACGTTCCGCCTCGCCTAATAGCGATTCTACTTCATCCTCACGCGTATACCCATCTTCGACAATCTTCGTTGCAACGTGGATTAAACGACGAAGGAGCGCCTTCTCCTCTACAATTTTGGCATAGTGGCCAACGTTTGCAGCGGTCGGAACAGCGTTGGCAAGTTCCATAATGTATGCAACTCCACCGACGTTTTCTAGTTCCTTTTTAGAAGACAGCTCCTCTGTTACGGTAACGACATCTATTCCTTTTCCTTGGTCACTTAAACGAATGAACGTTTCAAAGATTTTTTGATGCGCCGAGCGATAAAAATCATCTGGGCGTAAAATTTCAGATGCGGTAATGAGCGTTGATGAATCAAGGAAAATCGCCCCGATGACAGCTTGTTCAGCTTCATGATTATGCGGGGGGACACGGTCCATTATTGGCTCGGCCATAGATTTCCCTCCTTCTTGAATTTTACGCTTCTTCTTTTACGTGTACTTTTAACGTTGCCTTTACATCATGGTGTAATTTTACAGGTACGTTTGTATAACCTAATGAACGGATGCCATCTGGTAACTCCATTTTGCGCTTATCGATTTTAATGCCGTGTACTTTTTGTAGCTCAGCTGCCACTTGCTTCGTTGACACTGAACCGAATAAGCGACCGCCTTCACCTGATTTTGCTTTTACGACAACTTCTAAGCTTTCGATTTTCTCTTTTAAATCTTTTGCTGCTTGTAGCTCAGCTGCTGCATTTTTTTCCTCTAAACGCTTTTGACCTTGTAGCTCGCTCATCGCTTGTGAGTTTGCTTCTTTCGCATAGCCTTTTTTAATTAAGAAGTTTTGTGCGTAGCCTTCTGATACTTCCTTTACTTCACCTTTTTTACCTTGACCTTTTAAATCTTTAATGAATACTACTTTCATGTTTCCGAACTCCCTTCCATCACATCAAAAATGGCTCGTTTTAGTTGTTCAATGACATCAGCAATTGGCTGCTTCGGCAATTGTGTTGCGGCATTTGATAAATGTCCACCCCCACCGAGACGCTCCATTACAAGCTGAACGTTCGTATCCCCGAGCGAGCGTGCGCTAATGCCAATTTGCCCATCTGGACGCAATGCGACAACGAACGATGCCGAAATATCTTTCATTGTTAATAATATATCAGCCGTTTGTGCAACGAGTACAGAATTATATGCCTCGCCTTCATTACCATGAGCAATGGCAATGCCTGGTGCTGCGAATTCAACCGTTTGAATGATGCGTGAGCGCTCGATGTACGTATCGATGTCTTCCTTCAATAAGCGCTGTACGAGCACCGTATCCGCTCCAGCAGTCCGTAAATACGACGCCGCTTCAAACGTTCGTGAGCCGGTACGAAGCGTAAAGCTTTTCGTATCGACGATAATCCCAGCAAGCAATGCTGTTGCTTCAATCATTGTAATTTTATCATGCTTTGGTTGATATTCAAGCAACTCTGTTATAAGTTCCGCTGTCGATGAAGCGTATGGCTCCATATACACAAGCGTTGGATTTGCTATGAACTCCTCAGCGCGGCGATGATGGTCAATGACGACCACTTTATCAAAGCGCTTTAAAATGCTCGGCTCTACAACTAAGCTTGGTTTATGCGTATCAACGATGACAAGCAACGATTTCTCAGTAATGAGCGCTGTCGCATCCTGTGCAGAAATGAACGATTTATACACATCTTCATTGTCTGTCAGCTCGTGCATTAAGCGACCGACACTACCTGTTAGTTCGTCAAAATTCACTAAAATATGACCGTCCACTTTGTTCATGCTCGCCATCTTTCGCACGCCGATACACGCACCAATCGAATCTAAATCCGGCATTTTATGACCCATGACGAAGACGCGATCGCTGTCTTGAATTAAATCGCGCAGTGCATGTGAAATGACGCGTGCGCGGACGCGTGTACGCTTTTCAACAGGATTCGTTTTCCCGCCGTAAAAGCGCAGCTTCCCTTCTGGATTTTTAATCGCCACTTGGTCGCCGCCACGCCCAAGCACTAAGTCCAGGCTTGATTGTGCAAGCTGTCCAAGCTCTGTTAATGAATTCGACTCAACCCCAACACCGATGCTCAGCGTTAGCGACAAATTGCGTTGCTGCGTCTTTTCGCGCACATCGTCTAAAATCGCAAACTTCTTTTGTTCGAGCGTTTCTAAAATTGATTCATTTAACACGGCGATAAAGCGATCTGATGATACGCGCTTTAAGAAAATATCTTGTTCCTTTGCCCACTCATTTAAAATCGATGTCACCGTCGAGTTCGTCAAGCTGCGTGCTTGGTCGTCCATCATCGATGTAATTTCATCGTAGTTATCAATAAATAAAATGGCGAGCACCGTACGATCTTCAAAGTATTGCGTTTCGATTTGAAGCTGTTCTGTAATATCAAAGAAGTACAGTAGGCGCTCATGTTTTTTGTAAAGTACGCGATATTTTCGCTCACCGATTGTTACGGTGCGCTCAGTTTGCTCCTCTTGCTTTACAAAATTCGTCAGCTCCATTGCGATGGTTGATATTTCCTCATTAATGAGCGTATCCTCCGTCACAATGTTCATCATGTATGGGTTAACCCATTCAATTTGTTGTTCCTCATTTAGCAATACAATTCCGATTGGCATTTGTAAAAATGCTTCCTCGCCGACATTTTTCATCCGATACGACAGCGCTTCAATATGCGCCTCTGTATTTACATACAAAATACGCTCTGTCTGCCATGCATATAGCGCAACGATAACGGTTGCTATTGTAAAAATAACAGCTGCGAGAATGCTTGTTGTGCTTATGGCAAATGCTGCAATGACAAATAGCACCATAAAGAAGACGATCGGATAACGCATTGGTCTTTTTCGAAAAGCCCCCATTGTCTCAACCCCTACTCTTTCGTTTGCTTTGGCTCTACGAATGAACGAATGTTAAAACCTAAATCTACAATGCCTAAAAGCACGAACAATGAATAAAATGGTATTGCTAATATTGTTGCAATCCATGCGAGTGCCTTCGGTAATTTTTTCGCATTCATAAAGAAATGTACGAACGAAACACCTTGTAACGCAAGTAAAATCCATAAAATCATCGACACGTTTAACGTCACCATATGCAACGTTGAGCCGACTTCTGGCTGCATTGCAAAATTGATGATTAAAATGATTAAGTAATACCATAAAATCGATTTTGGTAAACGCATGTCACGGAATGGTGCAAATTTCGGCACCTCGATGCCAAGACGCTTTAAAATCGGTAAATTTGTCGCCATCACAATGAACGTAATTAAAAACACCGCAATCGTCACATTTGCTGGAATCGTTAATTCAATCGTTTCAAAAATTGTATGTAACTGCTCCGTTGTGAAAATCTCTTGCCCTGTCATTTCTTTCGTCATCTGTAGCGACTCTGTATAACTTTCCTTCACAAGCTTCAATGAATCTTGAATAAAATCAATTTCAAACAGCTTGATCGACATGATGTATTGAATGGCAGATGTAATTAAAACAGCAACGCTCGATGATAAAAAAATCATTTCCTTGCTCTTTTTTTGCTGAATGCCATAGCCCATTACTATACCTAGTGCAATAAATAATAAGGCAAACGGCAATGCTAATAAACCACCTATTAAAAGCGATAGTACGCAGCCTGCCACACCGACTAAAATCGATGCTTTCAAAGCATACTTCGCGCTGTACCAAAGAATCGGCAACGCCACAAAAAGAGACGCGATCGAACCAATTAACGGTACGTAAAAAGCTAGCGCTAACAATACTGTAAACAGAGCAATCATCATCGCTCCGTGCGCTAACTTGCTCGTTTGTTTGTTCGGCATAAAAAACCTTCCTTTATAGTCCAACATTTTACTTAAACATTGTACCATTATTACATACGCAATCAAACTGACATACATGACAAAGTGCTACTCGTCATTATGCACATATATAGAAAAAAACTGCCTTGTAAGTAAACTTACAAGACAGTTTTTAATTCGTTCTTATTTCTCATCAGCAACGAATGGTAATAATGCCATAATACGTGAAACTTTGATAGCTGTTGTAAGCTTACGTTGGTATTTAGCAGAAGTACCAGTTACGCGACGTGGTAAAATTTTACCGCGCTCAGAGATGAATTTCTTTAAAAGATCTACATCTTTGTAGTCGATGTGCGTAATGTTGTTTGAAGTGAAGTAGCAAACTTTACGGCGTTTGCGGCCTCCGCGACGTGGTGCCATTATCGTGTTCCTCCTTTATATAATTTTTGGTGTCCCGTTTTAGAATGGTAAATCGTCTTCCGAAATATCGACAGAGTTTTTACCGTTGTTATCTGTAAACGGGTCATCGTTCATGTTTGTATAGTTTTGCTGAGTCGGCGGCTGTTGCATTGGAGCCGGAGTTGAAAATGGAGCTTGCTGTGGTGCATTTTGTTGGTAACCACCACCATAAGGTTGTTGTTGACCGTATTGTTGCCCACCGCCATAGCCTTGGTTGTTCATTGGTGGTTGTTGATAACCGCCAGCTTGACCGCCGCTATTTTTAGGCTCTAAAAATTGGATGTTGTCTGCAACGACTTCAGTTGTATAAACACGTTTACCGTCTTGACCTTCATATGAACCTGTTTCGATTCGACCAGTTACACCGATCTGACCGCCCTTACGCATAAAGTTTGCGAGGTTTTCGGCCTGCTTACGCCACGCGATACAGTTAATGAAATCCGCTTTCTTTTCGCCACCTTGGCTTGTAAATGGACGATTCACAGCAATTGTAAAACGTGCCACTGCAATGCCTGATGGTGTCATTTTCAGCTCTGGATCCTTTGTTAGTCTTCCAACTAATACGACGTTATTAATCATTCGTATACAACCTCCTTATCAGCAGTTTAATTCAAAAATTATTTCTCTTCTTCGCGAACAGCGATGAAGCGGATGATGTCTTCGCTGATGTTAGCTAAACGAGTATACTCGTCGATCGCTTCTTTGCCAGCGTTAACTTTTACGATTTGGTAGAAACCTTCGCGGAAGTCGTTGATTTCGTAAGCAAGACGGCGTTTACCCCAGTCTTTAGACTCAACGATTTCAGCACCGTTTGAAGTTAAGATGTCAGCGAAACGCTCAACTAAAGCTTTCTTTGCATCTTCTTCGATGTTTGGACGGATTACGTACATTAATTCGTATTTGCGCATTATAGATTGCACCTCCTTATGGTCTTTGGCTCACTCTTCAGATGAGGAGCAAGGAGCAAGTAACAATATTACTCACATCAATGAATTGTAACATAGACAGTTCCGACATTCAAGAAATATATTTGAAAATACTGCTGAATCATTTATTTTTTCATGTATTTAACAGTTCATTTTATCGAACGTATATTCTCATTATACCGAATACGCGCTACTTTTGCACCTCATACGCTATACTAAAAGAAAACAAATAGGAGGTTGTTATGCAGTACGAAACGATTGCGTTAAACGTTCAAAAGCTTATGCGTCAAAACTTAATATGGTCCGTTGTTCTCGTGATCGCGTTGCCGCTTCTAAACTACATCGTACAGCCACGCATGTATTGGGATTTTTCGTTTTGGTCAATCGTCGGCTACATCGGCTGGTTTTTTGTCGCATACATCATGTTGATCATTGCGCATGAAGCATGTCATTTAATCGGATTTGTCGTCTACGGTGGCGTACGTTGGTCGTCGCTTAGCTACGGCCTCGACATGGAAAAGGGAATCGCCTATGCAACAACATCGGAGCTTGTTGAAAATCATGCGATGAAAAAAGCGTTATTATTGCCGTTTTGGTTAACGGGGGTTGTACCAACTGTGTACGGCTTTTATGTCGATAGCTATTTATGGATTACCGTTGGCGCGTTACTCCTCGCAGGCGCCGTTGGAGATTTTGCGATGTACAAAGCGCTGCGCAAGTTTCCAAAAGATGCGGTCGTAAAAGATGACCCACAGGAACCGACGCTCTACATATATCCCGCTGGCACGAAGCACGTGGAGGAATAATAAACAACGAAAAAGAGCGTGGGACAGAAGGGATTTTTTGTTGTTCAGCGGAGGAAGTTCATTATAAAAATGTGCGGACTCTGCTTATGAAACGGCGAATGGGGAAAAGAATGTATCGAGATACTTGCAACAACAAGGCGATGGACGCCACATCGTTTACCTCTTTTCCCGAAAGAATTGCTTGCTCGAAGCAAAGTGACCGACAAAGCAGAAAAGTGGCATCAGAAAATATTGCATTTCCTGATGCCACTTGTTTTGTCTCATATACGTTTTTTGCTTTTTATACGTTAAATAAGAATTCCATTACGTCGCCGTCTTGTACAACGTATTCTTTACCTTCTGCACGAACGCGACCTGCTTCTTTTGCAGCTGGCTTAGAGCCGAATTCTACTAAATCATCATATGCTACTGTTTCTGCACGGATGAACCCGCGCTCGAAGTCAGAGTGGATGATCCCTGCACATTGAGGAGCTTTCATGCCTTTACGGAACGTCCAAGCACGTACTTCTTGTACACCTGCAGTGAAGTATGTTGCTAAACCTAAAAGGCTGTAAGATGCTTTAATTAATTGGTCTAAACCAGACTCAGCGATGCCTAACTCTGCTAAAAACTCTTTCTTTTCGTCATCTTCTAACTCAGAAATTTCCTCTTCGATTTTCGCACAAATTGTAATGACTTGAGCGCCTTCTGCTGCTGCGTATTCACGCACCATGTTAACGTACTTGTTATCAGACGTATCTGCTACTTCATCTTCTGATACGTTTGCTACGTATAATGTTGGTTTAATCGTTAATAGGTGAAGACCTTTAATGATTTTTTTCTCATCGTCTGATAAGTCTACAGAGCGCGCTGGCTTTTCCGCTTCAAGCGCCTCTTTAATTTTTTGTAAAATCGGCTCTTCTACCATTGCCTCTTTATCTTTTTGCTTCGCCATTTTTGCGACGCGTGCGATGCGTTTGTCAACAGACTCTAAGTCCGCAAGAATTAACTCTAAGTTAATTACTTCGATGTCGTCGATTGGGTTTACAGTGCCTGATACGTGCGTGATGTTTTCATCTTCAAAGCAACGCACAACTTGGCAAATTGCGTCTACTTCGCGAATGTGTGCAAGGAATTTGTTCCCTAAACCTTCACCTGTAGAAGCACCTTTTACGATCCCTGCGATGTCTGTGAATTCAAATGTTGTTGGAACTGTCTTCTTTGGTGTTACAAGCTCCGTTAATTTGTCTAAACGCTCGTCTGGAACTGTTACGCTCCCAACGTTTGGCTCGATTGTTGCGAATGGGTAGTTCGCTGCAAGTGCGCCTGCTTTTGTAATTGCGTTGAATAATGTTGATTTACCAACGTTAGGTAAACCGACGATACCAGCTGTTAATGCCATGTATAGTCACGACCTTCCTTTTATGTTTTTGATCGAGAATTTCTCGTACGTTCCGAATCATGAAGTTACAAATATAACCTTGTCTATTATATTGATTTGCACGCTAAAAGTCTATTTACTGTTGTGCCGATTCAATAATGCGTTTCATTTTTTTCGTAAACTCGCGGCGTGGCAGCATGACACTATGACCACAGCCTTCACATTTAATGCGAATATCAGCACCTACACGAATAATTTTCCATGCATTTGTGCCACAAGGGTGCTGCTTTTTCATTTCCACAACATCGTTTAAAGCAAATGTTTTTTGTTCCATTTGTTATTCCTCTCCCTCATCTGAATCCGTCGCAATAAAGCCAAACTGCGCAAAAATTAAAATAACGTCACGGCGAATGACACGGCCAACAGCTGCTGCTTGACGCGGTAATGTTTCATACGTAATACGCACCGTTGCTTCTTCTTTTGTAAAGTTTACAACGCCGATAAATTGCGGCGCACGTACAAGCTCTTCATGATGTGATGGCAGTGTATTTAAATATTCTTGAACAGCACTTTGTACCGCTTCAATATCCGCATTTACCGGCACATCTAAATCAATCGTGGCGTTTGTATTGTTTACCGAGTAGTTCGTAACGTTTGTAATCCCACCGTTTGGAATGATGTATTGTTCTCCAGTCGGTCCTTGAATTTTCGTTGTGCGTAAGCCGATTTCTACAACCGTTCCTTCGCCACCTGCTAGCTTAATGTAGTCACCTACACCAAACTGATCTTCAAAAATAATAAAGAAGCCTGTAATGACATCCTTTACTAAACTTTGCGCACCAAAACCGATGGCTAAACCAGCGACACCGGCTCCGGCCAGTAAACCGGCAATTTGAATGCCAAGCGATGATAAAATCCCAACGATTGCTGAGAAGTATACTAAATAGACGACGATGTTTTGTAGCAGTCGTAAAATCGTTGTATCACGGCGATCATTGCCGCGTAACGGTGTGCGTCGACGAATGCGGAAGACGCGTGCGATTAACGCTTTCGCTACGCGGACGACGATGCCTGAAATAATTAAAATGAGCGTAATTTCAAATAGCGCGCCCATCGCTTTATCCCAAAAATCAGGATTTGAAAAGTAGTCGACCCACTTTTGTGCAAACTTTTGTATTTCCATGTTATTCACCTTTCAATGTTGTTCGTTACGTCTTTACTATGACATGAACATGCGCAATTATTCAATATCGTTTAGCTGCAGTAATGCTAAAATACGCTCTAAATCTTCGTCTGAATAAAATTCGATTTCAATTTTCCCTTTATGCTTCGATTGCTGAATTTGTACATTCGTGCCCAATGCGTCACGTAGCTGTGCTTCACGCTCTTGTACAAAGATGTTTTTTTGTTTTAGTGCTTTTGTTCCACGTGAAACGGCTGTACGCTCCTGCACAATTTTCTCGAGCTGCCGAACGCTTAACCCTTCTTTCATCACGCGCTGTGCCATCAATGACATTTGGCGCGGAATTCTCAAACCGAGCAGAGAACGCCCGTGTCCCATTGATAACTTTCCACTCGTAATCGCTTCTCGCACATCCGCTGGTAAGCTAAGAAGACGAATATGATTGGCAATATGTGGACGGCTTTTTCCAAGGCGAACAGCGAGCTCTTCTTGCGTAAAATGTAAATTGTGCATTAAGCTTTGGTACGCCTCTGCTTCTTCAATGGGCGTTAAATCTTCTCGCTGTAAGTTTTCTAAAATGGCAAGCTCCTGCATTTGCTGATCTGTCAGCTCTCGTACAATTGCCGGAATATGTGTCTTGTTCGCACGCTTTGATGCGCGGAATCGGCGCTCACCAACAACAATTTCATAGCCGCTTACCTTTTTGCGTACAACGATTGGCTGTAACACGCCATGCTCTTGAATCGAATCGCTCAATTCCTGCAGTGCTTCATCATCAAACACTTTACGCGGTTGAAACGGATTGACTCGAATAATCGACAGCGGCAACTGCTCCACTTGATCTTGCCCTTCGATCACTTGCGCTAACTTTTGAAAATCCATTTGTTCACGTCCTTTCTAACAAAACACCGTTACCCACAAACTGTGGACAACGGTGTGGATAACTTGTTGTTATTTAATTGGTGATTTATTCGGTACACCTGGTTTACGTGGATACTTTTTCGGCGTCGCCTTTATTTTATTAAACACGTATAATGAACGTTCGCTTTCCTCTACTGGCAACAGGAAGTGATGCTCGTCTTGCAGCTTGCCACCAAGCGTGTTAATCGCTGATTTCGCCTCTTTAAATTCATCTGCACCAGCTGCTGCTTTTAGCGCCACGAACTTGCCACCTTCTTTTACAAGCGGTAAGCAAAGCTCTGATAATACGCTTAAACGTGCAACGGCGCGCGCTGTTACTGTATCAAATTGCTCGCGGTACGCTGCGTTTTGACCGAACTCCTCGGCACGTGCATGTACGAAGTTAACGTTTTCTAAGCCAAGCTGTTCGCTTAAATGGTTTAAAAACGTAATGCGCTTATTTAACGAATCCACAATCGTTACGTGTAAATGTGGATAACAAATTTTAATTGGTAAGCTTGGGAAACCTGCTCCTGCCCCTACATCACAAACAGACGTCGTGCTGTTAAAGTCGTAATAAAACGATGCGCTAATTGAATCGTAAAAATGCTTTAAGTACACGCCTTCTAAATCGGTAATCGCCGTTAAGTTCATCTTTTCATTCCACTCAACAAGCAGCTCGAAGTATTTACGGAACTGAGCAATTTGCGCTTCTGTTAACACAATGCCTTTTTCCTTTAACGCTTCGATAAATTGTTGTTCATTCATAAATTAAAACCCTCTCTTCTTATGACACAAAATATTGTCCACAGTATATCATTTACACAAATTCTTTACACCGCTTATCCACAATTTCCTGTGCATAATGTGTATAACTGCAAAAACAAATGGCAGAGAAAAATGACGCTTTTTCTCTGCCATTGTCTGCTTGGCGATTACTCGCCGCTTACACGCGCAATTTTCCCTTGTTCAATGTACACAAGTAAAATCGAAATATCCGCTGGGTTTACACCTGCGATACGTGATGCTTGTGCAATCGTTAATGGGCGCACTTGCTTTAACTTTTGTAGCGCTTCTGTTGCGATACTACCGATTGCATCATAATCGATGTTTTCCGGAATTTTTTTATCTTCCATTCGTTTTAGCTTCTCTGCTTGTTGCATTGCTTTTTGAATGTACCCTTCGTACTTTAATTGAATTTCCACTTGCTCGCGTACTTCTTCACTTAACGCTTCTTCAGTTGGTTCAATTAAGCTTGCTACTAAATTGTATGTCATTTCTGTACGTTTTACGAAGTCAGATGCACGAATACCATCTTTTAACTCCGCACCGCCAACTGAACGTACCACTTGTTGTGTCGTTTCATTTGGCTTCACGATAATGCTGCGTAAACGTTCGATTTCCGCTTCAACTTGCTCGCGTTTTTTCACAAAGCGTGCATAGCGTTCGTCTGAAATTAAGCCAACTTTATGCCCTACATCTGTTAAACGTAAATCTGCATTGTCGTGACGTAATAATAATCGGTATTCCGCACGAGACGTTAATAAACGGTATGGCTCGTTTGTGCCCTTCGTTACTAAGTCATCGATTAATACGCCGATGTACGCATCCGAACGTGATAAAATCACTTCTTCTTTACCTTGCACTTTTAACCCAGCGTTCATACCAGCCATTAACCCTTGACCAGCCGCCTCTTCATAACCTGACGTACCGTTTAATTGACCCGCTGTATATAAACCGCTAATAGCTTTTGTTTCAAGCGTTGGCCATAGCTGTGTCGGCACGATTGCATCATACTCAATCGCATAACCAGCACGCATAATTTCTGCGTTTTCTAACCCTGGAATCGATGCGACCATTTTACGTTGTACGTGCTCAGGAAGTGATGTCGAGAAACCTTGTACGTAAACTTCTTGCGTATCACGTCCTTCTGGCTCTAAGAAAATTTGGTGACGTGGCTTGTCCGCAAAGCGCGTAATTTTATCTTCAATTGATGGACAGTAGCGTGGACCTGTACCTTTGATCATGCCTGAGAACATCGGTGATAAGTGTAGGTTCGCATTAATGATGTCATGCGTTTCTTCACTCGTATATGTTAACCAACAAGGTAGTTGATCTGTAATGAACTCTGTCGTTTCAAAGCTGAATGCACGTGGCTCTTCATCACCTGGTTGGATTTCCGTTTTTGAATAATCAATTGTACGGCTATTCACGCGCGGTGGCGTACCTGTTTTGAAGCGCACTAAGTCAAAACCTAGTTCCTTTAAGTTATCCGCTAAACGAATAGATGGTTGTTGGTTGTTTGGACCTGATGAATATTTTAAGTCACCGATGATGATTTCACCGCGTAAGAACGTTCCAGTTGTTAATACAACCGCATCCGCACGGTAAATCGCGCCAACTTGCGTAATCACACCTTTGACAGCGCCATCTTCAATGATTAATTCTTCGACCATTGCTTGGCTAATTTGTAAGTTTGGTTCTTCCTCTAATAAACGCTTCATTTCGCGTTGATACAGCTGTTTGTCTGCTTGTGCACGTAATGCGCGTACCGCTGGACCTTTCGCTGTATTTAACATGCGCATTTGAATGTGCGTTTTATCAATAACGCGCCCCATTAAACCCCCTAAAGCGTCAATTTCACGTACGACGATCCCTTTTGCAGGACCACCAACTGACGGGTTACATGGCATGAATGCGATCAGTTCTAAGTTAATTGTAAGCATTAATGTTTTCGCACCTGTTTTTGCAGCTGCATATGCCGCTTCGACACCTGCATGTCCTGACCCGACGACGATTACATCATAGTTACCTGCCTCATATTGTGTTGGCATAAATCAAATTCCTCTCTTATCTATAAATCTATTTCCCTAAACAGAATTGTGAGAACAGCTGATTAATTAAGCTCTCCTGCACTGTATCACCAATAATTTCACCAAGAATTTCCCATGTACGTGTTACATCGATTTGCACCATATCTACCGGCACACCTTCTTCTGCTGCGTCAAGCGCATCCGTAATAACGTCGCGCGCTTGGTTTAATAATGCAATGTGGCGTGCATTTGATACGTACGTTAAATCGCCTTGTTCCACTTGCCCTTCAAAGAATAATGCCGCAATCGCTTCTTCCAGCTCAATAACGCCCTCTTCTTTTAATAGCGATGTTGTCACAACACGAGATTTTCCTGCTAAGTCGTAGACGCGGTTTAAATCGATTTTACGCTCTAAATCCGTCTTATTTACGACAACGATATAATCCATATGTTGAATCGTTTCAAATAGGCGCTCATCTTCAATTGAAAGCTCCTCTGCAGAGTTTAACATAAGTAAGATTAAATCCGCTTCTTTTAAAACTTGGCGCGAACGCTCTACACCGATGCGCTCAACGATGTCTTCCGTTTCACGAATACCAGCTGTATCGACTAAGCGAAGCGGTACGCCACGCACGTTCACGTATTCTTCAATAATGTCGCGTGTTGTTCCGGCAATATCGGTTACGATCGCTTTATTTTCTTGCACTAAGCTGTTTAAAAGCGATGACTTCCCAACGTTCGGACGCCCTAAAATAACCGTTGATAAACCTTCACGTAAAATCTTCCCTTGTGAAGATGTTTGTAATAACTTATCGATTTCATCGCGCACCCATGAGCACTTCTGTAATAAAACCGGCACCGTCATTTCTTCAACATCATCGTACTCAGGATAATCGATATTGACTTCAACTTGCGCTAATGTTTCAATTAAAGCTTGACGCAAATCGCCAATTAAACGTGAGAGCTTGCCGTCCATTTGACCAAGTGCCACGTTCATCGCGCGGTCTGTTTTTGCACGAATTAAATCCATTACCGCTTCTGCTTGCGATAAATCGATACGACCGTTTAAAAAGGCACGCTTCGTAAATTCACCTGGCTCTGCTAAACGTGCACCGTTCACAAGCACAAGCTGTAATACACGATTGACCGAAACGATCCCACCGTGACAGTTAATTTCGACAACATCTTCACGCGTAAACGTTTTCGGTGCTTTCATTAACGACAGCATAACTTCCTCAACAACTTCACCAGACTTCGGCTCATATAAATGACCGTAATGAATTGTATGTGACGGCTGCTCCGTTAAACTTTTGCCACCTGGCGTTTTAAACACGCGGTCTGCAATTTCGACTGCTTGATCTCCACTTAAACGAACGATGGCAATAGCACCTTCGCCCATCGGAGTGGAAATCGCAGCAATTGTATCAAATTCCATACTAGTTCCTCCTAAAATAAAAACTTATCCACATGTGGAAAAGTCTTATCCGCTCTTTTACTCACTAACTACATAGACTAACATAATTTGCTTAAAATCTAAAGTAACAACGTAGCGACAACAAGTTATAAACAGCTATCCACAAGTTACCCACAGATTTTGTGGATATGTTACGAAATATTCACACAACTTGTCCGGACAACTCAATAAAAAAAGACTATTTAAGCACGTGGCTTAAATAGTCCGTATTCGTTATTTCACTGGTTGAATGACTAAGTAGCGATTTGGCTCTGCACCTTCTGAAAACGTTTCGATATCCACACGTCCAGATAATACATTGTGAATAACTTTTCGCTCATATGATGGCATCGGCTCAAACGTTACTTTTTTTCCGGTACGCACTGCCTTTTCCGCCATGCGTGACGCCAATGTTTCAAGCGCTTCTTCACGACGATCTCGGTAGTTTTCAACGTCCAATAAAATTGTAATGTATTGATTCGACTGTTTATTCACAACGAGCTGCGTTAATTGCTGTAGCGCATTTAACGTATGCCCACGCTTCCCAATAAGAAGCGCCGCCTTTTTGCTTGAAAGGTCGACGTATAACGTTTTCCCTTTTTTGTGCATATCGACGTGTAAATCATGAATATCCATTGCCTCTGCAATCCCTTTTAAGTACGCTTCTGTCACTTCTTTTACAAGTGGTGTATCATCGATCTTTTTAGGTGCTTCGACGATCGACGGCTCTGCTTGTACAGCAGGCTCCTCTTCTGCCTCGGCCACCACTTCTTGCTGAACGGGCGTTGTCGGTAGCTCCTCTACAACAATCGGTTGTTCAACGATTGGCTGCGAAGGTTTAACTTCCTCGATAACTGGCTCAGCAATTGGTGGTGCTACTGGCTTAGGCTCTTCTTTCACACGTACAATAACGTGCGCCGAGCGTGCTCCAATACCTAAAAAGCCTTTTTTTCCCTCTTGTAAAACTTGTATGTCCACTTCCTCACGCGTTTTCCCTAGCTTTTTAAGCGCTAGTGCAATCGCTTCTTCTGAAGTAGCAGCAATTTGCGTAGTTTGTTTCACGTAAAGCCCCCCTAAAAAGAGTCATTTCGTTACTTCTTATTCTTTAACCAAGGTTTGTGAATTACTAAGTTTTGACCGATTGAGAAGATGTTACCTACGATCCAGTATAATGAAAGTGCTGCTGGTAAAAACGCACCGAACACGATGATCATGACCGGCATGATGTACATCATCATTTTCATTTGTGGATTATCTCCAAGTGGAGGTCCCGTTAAAAGAACCGCTAACTGCATTAAACCTGCTAAGAACGCGAAAATAATGCTTGGCTCCGCTAAATGTACACCTAAGAAATAACCTAAGTCATACGCAGGTGAAACATTCATACGACTGATCGCATGATAGAAACCAATTAAAATTGGCATTTGAATGAAGATCGGTAAACAACCCGCTAACGGATTTACACCAGACTCTTGCATTAATTTCATCATTTCTTGCTGATATTGCTGCTGCGTTTGCGCATCTTTAGATGAATATTTCGCTTGTAGCTCTTTTAATTTCGGCTGCATTTCCTGCATTTGCTTTGCGCTTTTCGTTTGCTTGATCATTAACGGTAAAATAATAAGACGAATAATAATCGTTACCGCGATAATACCTAATGCATACGTGCCTAACCAACCTGCAAATGTGTCGATTAGTGATACAAGTGGCCAAACGATGAAGCTATTCCAAAAGCCTTCGCTTTCGGCAGAGATCGGCTGATCGTACTCTGTACAACCTGCTAATGCAAGCATTGCAACCGCAAGCGTTAAAAGTACCCAAAGTTTTTTCTTCAAGCTTCTTCCTCCTACGTTGAAACACTATTTAGTTTTTCGTTATTTTATCATGTTCGAAAACAACTTCCTACTATACATAAAAAGCCATCTTATAAACCGATATATTTATTTTATATGATGCTAGACGAAATTAGCATCTATTCACTCTTTAATTTCTTGATTTTTAATACTTTCGCAATTTTCATGACGTGTATTAAGCTTTTCTTCGTTTCATGGAAGTCCAGCGCGGCCGCCCCATGTCTGGCGATAATAACATAATCCACATCTTGTCGTACTTCATCACGTAATTCTAATAGTGATTGACGGATGTAGCGTTTAATTTGGTTACGCTTTACAGCATTCCCAAGCTTCTTACTAACAGATAATCCTACGCGAAAATGTTGTTGGTCTTGTTTTGGCATGACATATACAACAAATTGTCTGTTTGCGAATGATTTCCCCTTTTTAAACACCTTTTGAAAATCTTCATTCTTTTTAATACGCTGGCGCTTATTCATCTTCTTCACCTGCTTAATTCGAACTTTTACATAAAAATATAGGGCGATCCGCGTGAAACACACAAATCGCCCGTTTTAAAACTCTTTTCCTTCGTATCTAACGAAAAAAAAGACCACTGATGTGGCTCAGTGGACTTATGCTGATAATACTTTGCGACCTTTTTTGCGACGACGAGCTAAAACATTGCGACCGTTTTTAGTAGCCATGCGTGCACGGAAGCCATGTACTTTACTATGTTTACGTTTTTTTGGTTGGTACGTACGTTTCATTACTATACACCTCCTGTAATATAAATTTCATCTATTTTCTACATACAGACTTGAATAGTATAAGTTACACCTCACTATTTTGTCAATCCTTTCAGAAAAAAGATTACGCTATACAACGACAAAAATATGTGTTTTACTTACTCAAAAAACCGCTATTTTGTCGATCCACACTTATCCACATTTTTGTGATTTTTCTCTGGATAACTTGTGGATATTTATTTTGCGAAATTTTTTTATCCACAGTACTTATGCACAGGTTGTCCACATATCCATAGGGTGTGGATAACTGTTTTGTGAATAGTGGATAATTCTGTGGATAAGTTTTTTAAACCCTTGATATTATTGTGTTTTTCTGCTATCATTAGCTTGTTTTCTCTTGTGGAAAACCTCAATACTTAAAATAATTATCCACACTATCCACAGCCTGTGGATAATTTCATCAACAGCCTATGGATAACTATTATACACAGGCTGTGAATATGTTTATAACTTTCATTTTTAGCCTTAAAAAGAGGGACTAAAAAACGGCCCTTTTACGACATATAAAAATATTTACAAAACGCGTCATTTTGTACGGCGTGTATTTTCGTGTTGGCATAAAAAATAAAAAAAAGGAGCGACACATTTGAAAAATTTAGAGGATCTTTGGAATCAAGTGCTGTCTCAAGTTGAGCAAAAGATTTCAAAGCCAAGTTTTGAAACATGGTTAAAGTCGACGAAGCTTTTAACCTATAAAGGGCAAACAATTACAATTGCAGCGCCCAATTCATTTGCACGCGATTGGCTTGAAACACATTACATTCATTTAGTTGCGGGTATTTTAATAGACTTAACAGGCGAGGATTTATTGATTAAATTTGTTGTACAAAAAGATGATGACGACGATGATATTGCCCTCCCCCCTCCTGTCACATTGCCGAAAGTAGAAGAAAACTACGACATTACATCTGGCATGTTAAATCCAAAATATACGTTTGATACATTCGTTATTGGCTCTGGTAATCGCTTTGCACATGCAGCAAGCTTAGCCGTTGCAGAAGCGCCAGCAAAAGCGTACAACCCATTTTTCATTTACGGTGGCGTAGGGCTTGGGAAAACGCATTTAATGCACGCAATTGGTCATTACGTGCTCGAACATAACCCGAAAGCAAAAGTCGTATACTTATCATCTGAAAAGTTTACGAATGAGTTCATTAACTCAATTCGTGACAATAAAGCGATTGAATTTCGCAATAAATATCGCAACGTAGATGTACTATTAATTGACGATATTCAATTTTTAGCTGGGAAAGAATCCACGCAGGAGGAGTTTTTCCATACGTTTAATACGCTGCATGAGGAATCAAAACAAATCGTTATTTCAAGCGACCGTCCACCAAAGGAAATTCCAACGCTTGAAGATCGCTTACGTTCGCGCTTTGAATGGGGATTGATTACCGACATCGCACCGCCTGATTTAGAGACGCGTATTGCGATTTTGCGTAAAAAGGCAAAAGCTGAAAAACTAGAGGATATTCCAAATGAAGTAATGCTCTATATTGCCAATCAAATCGATTCCAATATACGTGAGCTAGAAGGTGCATTAATTCGCGTAGTAGCGTATTCTTCTTTAGTGAGTAGAGAAATTAGCATCGAGCTTGCTGCTGAGGCGCTGAAAGATATTATGCCGAACTCAAAGCCGCGTGCTGTGACGATTTTAGATATTCAAAATGCCGTTGGTGAGCATTATCAAGTGCGCCTTGAGGACTTTGCGGCGAAAAAGCGTACAAAAACGATTGCCTATCCGCGTCAAATCGCGATGTATTTATCGCGTGAGCTAACGGAGTACTCATTGCCGAAAATTGGTGAGGAATTTGGTGGCCGTGATCATACGACCGTCATTCATGCGCACGAAAAAATTTCAGCGCTGTTAAAAAACGATAAACAATTGAAGCAAGATATTAAACAAATTCGAGCGGTGCTTGGAAAATAGCCTGTGGACAACTTGCCGAGTTATCCACTGAGTTATTCACAAGTTATCTACAGGTAAACCCTTTGATATACAAGGGCTCAAGACACTTATCCACAGTATCCACAGCCCCTATTACTATATCTATTAAAAAATAAATAAAATAATATATATAAAGTGAGGTCTTTTTTCCATGAAATTCGATATTATGCGAGACCGTTTATTAGACGGTTTAAACAATGCAATGCGTGCAGTAAGTTCAAAAACAACGATTCCAATTTTAACGGGTATTAAACTTGACGTAACAGCAGAAGGATTACGCTTAACAGGTAGTGATGCAGACATTACAATCCAAACGTTTATTAAAACCGAGGAAGATGGCAAACAAATCATTAACGTCGATGCACCAGGTTCCATTGTCATCCAAGCACGTATGCTGCATGAGATCGTACGTAAGCTACCAACAAACGATGTTGAAATCGAAGTAGGTGCAGGCTTACAAACCGTAATCCGTTCTGGTAAATCTGAATTCCACTTAATCGGCTCAGATGCAAACGAATATCCACAGTTACCAGAGCTATCAAACAACGAGCAGTTCTCAATGCCAAGCGATTTATTAAAAACGGTCATTCGTGAAACGGTATTTGCCGTTGCTACGTCTGAATCACGTCCAGTATTAACAGGCGTTCATTGGCAAACAAAAGAAAACGAACTTGTATGTGTTGCAACAGATAGTCACCGTTTAGCGCGTCGTAAAGTAACAGTTGAAAACGTACCAGCAGGTCAAAACGTTGTCATTCCTGGTAAAAGCTTAAACGAGCTAAACAAAATTTTAGATGATGCAGCAGACTTAGTAGACATCGCATTAACAAACCAACAAGTGCTGTTTAAAACAAATGAAGTATTATTCTTCTCACGCTTATTAGAGGGCAACTATCCTGATACGAGCCGTCTTATCCCAGAAGACTATTTAACAAACGTCACAATTAACGGTAAAACGTTATTACAAGCAATTGACCGTGCATCATTACTAGCACGTGAAGATCGCAACAACGTTGTTCGTTTTGAAACGCTGCAACATAACACGGTTGAAATTTCATCAAACTCACCAGAGATCGGAAAAGTAAACGAAGAAATTGCGGTGGAAAATTTAGAGGGGGATGAATTAAAAATTTCATTCTCAGCAAAATACATGATGGACGCATTAAAAGCGATCGATGGTCAAGATGTCATGATTCAATTTACAGGCACGATGAAACCATTTATTTTACGCTCAATTCACGACGATGCGATTTTACAATTAATTTTACCTGTGCGTACGTACTAAGTTACACACAGCTTATCCACATGCTTGTGCACAACTCATTGTGTGCAAGCATGTTTTTTAATCATTAAATAACTAATTTTTTAAAAAAGTGTGAATAATGTGGATAAGGTTGTGGGTAAAAAAATATTTTACGCTTCTTTATACCGAAAATTAAGAAAATTGTGGATAAAGCTGTGGATAGTGGGGATAACTTTGTGCATAACTGAATATGCGTACAAGAACGATCCACAATTTGAAGGAGTTACACACAGCTTTATGTGTATAACTTCGCTTGAATGTGGATAGATGAGCATCCAAAACAACATTGCAGCATCGTCAGTGCGAAATTGTGTATAACTTTTCAAGACCGATTAAAAATACGCGAGTTATCCCCAAACATATCCACATATTCACGGGAACACCCACATATTTTTTCGTAAGTCGTCCTACTTGTTCGATTGTATGTTCGCATGTTAAAATTTATATACTGAATTGTCAAATCAGATAGTCACAGGACGTGGCTATCTTTTTTTACTTTATATCGAAAATTAGGTATGATAGAGAAATACTTGTTTGGAATAATGGAGGCAAAATTACGTGAATGATTTAATCATTGATACAGAATATATAACATTAGGTCAAGCGTTGAAGTTAACGGATACGATCAGCTCAGGCGGCATGGCAAAGTGGTTTTTAAGCGAACATGTAGTGTTTGTAAACGGTGAAGAGGAAGATCGTCGCGGGCGTAAATTACGTCACGGGGATGTTATCAACATTCCAGGTACAGGGCGCTTCAAAATTGTTGATGCTTTTCTTGCTGGTGAATAATGCACATTCAACAGCTCAAACTTTCCAATTACCGCAATTACGAACAATTAGAGCTTGAATTTTCGCCAAAAATTAACGTCTTCATTGGGCATAACGCACAAGGTAAAACGAACTTGATGGAAGCCATTTATGTACTTGCGATGGCTAAATCTCACCGTACGGCAAATGATAAAGAATTGATACGTTGGGAACAAGATTATGGTAAAATAGAAGGTGTGATTGAGCGACGATATGGTGCTGTTCCGATGGAGCTCGTGTTATCAAAAAAGGGCAAAAAAGGGCGCGTCAATCATATCGAGCAAAGTAAATTGAGCCAATATATTGGGCAGATGAATGTCGTCATGTTTGCACCAGAGGATTTAAATGTCGTGAAGGGCAGCCCGCAAATAAGACGCCGATTTATCGACATGGAAATTGGTCAAATTTCATCCGTTTATTTACATGATTTATTGCAATATCAAAAAATTTTAAAGCAACGTAATGTATTTTTGAAAAAGCATCAAGGTCGTCAAAAAATTGATGAAGTGATGCTTGATGTATATACAGACCAATTTGTTGAAGCGGCTGTGAAAATTATTCGCAAGCGTTATCAGTTCATTGAGATGCTGCAAGAATGGGCAGAACCAATTCATGCAGGCATTACGCAGCAAAGCGAAAAGCTTGTAATTAAATATAAAACAGTCACAGGCATGCAAGCAGATTGGACAGCTGATGACATGAAGGATCATTTACGCCTGAAGTCGAAAGAGGCAATGTCACGAGAGCTTGAACGTGGCGTGACGCTCGTAGGTCCACATCGTGATGATTTACAATTTTTTGTAAATGACTATGACGTACAAGTGTATGGCTCACAAGGACAACAACGTACAACAGCGCTCTCATTGAAACTTGCTGAAATTGAGTTAATTAAGCAGGAGACGAAAGAAGCGCCCATTTTATTGTTGGACGATGTATTGTCAGAGCTTGATGAATATCGTCAATCGCATTTGTTGAATATTATGCAGGGGGAAGTGCAAACTTTTGTGACAACTCCAAGCGTCGAGGGCATTCACCATGAGACGATTCAGCATGCAAAAATGTTTCACGTGGAACGAGGAGAAATTATGTGTCCTGAATAAATATTCAGGCTATTTTTGAGTGAATGAATATGCAGCGATGCATAAAATATAAAGACTGAAGTTAGAAAGAGTAGGTGAACACGGTGGCTATGGAAAATTCTAAAGTAGAGCAAGCATATGATGCAGACCAGATACAAGTACTTGAAGGCTTGGAGGCGGTACGTAAACGTCCAGGTATGTACATCGGTTCTACAAGTTCAAAAGGGCTACACCATTTAGTTTGGGAAATCGTTGATAACAGTATTGATGAAGCATTAGCAGGCTATTGCACAGATATTGTCGTTGCAATTGAAGAAGATAACTGGATTCGCGTTGAAGATAATGGACGAGGGATCCCAGTTAGCAATCAAGAGAAGATGGGCAAACCAGCTGTTGAAGTTATTATGACCGTGCTCCATGCCGGTGGTAAGTTCGGCGGTGGCGGCTATAAAGTATCAGGTGGTCTACATGGTGTAGGTGCGTCAGTCGTGAACGCATTATCTCTTGAGACGAATGTCCAAGTACGCCGTGATGGTCATGTGCACGAAATCGTGTTCCAACGTGGACATACGGTGCAACCGTTACAAGTGATCGGCGAAGCGGATACAACAGGTACAAGAACGCGCTTTAAAGCTGACCCAGAAATCTTTAAAGAAACGACTGTTTACGAATACGATATTTTAGTAAAACGCGTTCGTGAATTAGCATATTTAAACCGCGGCATTCGTTTAACGATTGCAGATGAGCGTGCAGGTCAAGAAAAATCACAACTGTTCCACTACGAGGGTGGGATTAAATCATACGTTGAGGATATGAACGAATCGAAAGGTCCGCTTCATGAAGCAATTGATGTTTCAGGTGAAAAAGATGGCATTTATGTTGAAATTGCAATGCAGTACAACGAAGGCTTTGCATCAAACATTTTCTCATTTGCGAACAACATTAACACGTATGAAGGTGGTACGCATGAATCTGGTTTTAAAACAGCGCTAACGCGTGTCATTAATGACTATGCACGTAAAGCTGGTTTAGTAAAAGATTCAGAGCAAAACTTAACGGGTGAGGACGTACGTGAAGGCTTAACAGCAATCGTATCGGTAAAGCACCCAGACCCACAATTTGAAGGGCAAACAAAAACAAAGCTAGGTAACTCTGAAGTAAGTGCTATTACAAACTCATTGTTCTCAGAAGGCTTTGAGCGTTTCTTAATGGAGAACCCATCGATTGCGCGCAAAGTGTTTGAAAAAGGACAAATGGCAGCTCGTGCTCGCGTGGCAGCGAAAAAAGCACGTGAGTTTACGCGCCGTAAATCTGCGTTAGAAGTATCGAGCTTACCAGGGAAACTATCAGACTGTTCATCAACGAATCCGTCAGAATGTGAAATTTATATCGTAGAGGGTGACTCAGCGGGCGGTTCAGCAAAATCAGGTCGCGATCGTCATTTCCAAGCGATTTTACCGTTACGTGGTAAAATCCTGAACGTTGAAAAGGCGCGTTTAGATCGTATTTTGTCGAACGCTGAAATTCGTGCGATGATTACGGCATTCGGTACAGGAATCGGTGAAGATTTTGATATCGCCAAAGCGCGTTATCACAAAATTATTATTATGACGGATGCCGATGTCGATGGTGCACACATTCGTGTATTAATGCTGACATTCTTCTTCCGCTTTATGCGTCCGCTTATTGAAGCAGGGTACGTATATGCAGCGAAGCCACCACTTTACCAAGTGAAGCAAGGGAAAAACGTGGAGTATTGTTATTCAGATGCGGAACTACAAGAAATTTTAGCGCGCTTACCACAAGTACCAAAGCCAAACGTGCAACGTTACAAAGGGCTAGGGGAAATGAATGCAGAGCAGTTATGGGATACTACAATGGATCCTGAACACCGCACGTTAATTCGTGTAGATTTAGACGACGCGATGGAAGCAGACCAAATCTTTACGCAATTAATGGGTGACGAAGTAGGACCACGTCGAGACTTTATCGAAGAAAATGCAGTATACGTAGAAGATTTAGATATTTAAGCGATGGGAGGTCCTTATTTTGTCTGATATGCAACATGGCAAGATTGAAACAAGAAATATTACGACTGAAATTAAAACGTCATTTTTAAGCTACGCAATGAGCGTAATCGTATCGCGTGCCTTACCGGATGTGCGCGATGGTTTAAAACCTGTACATCGCCGTATTTTATATGGCATGCAGGAGCTTGGAAATACGTCAGATAAAGCTTATAAAAAAAGTGCGCGTATCGTCGGGGATGTAATGGGTAAATTCCATCCCCACGGTGACTCGTCTATTTATGACGCGATGGTGCGTATGGCGCAAGACTTCAGCTACCGTTACATGCTCGTAGATGGTCACGGAAACTTCGGCTCGGTCGATGGTGACGGAGCGGCAGCGATGCGTTACACAGAATCACGCATGTCAAAAATCGCAATGGAAATGCTTCGTGACATTAATAAAAACACGATTGATTATGGCGACAACTATGATGGCAGTGAACGTGAGCCACTTGTTTTACCAGCGCGCTATCCGAACTTACTTGTAAATGGTTCATCAGGGATTGCTGTTGGGATGGCAACAAACATTCCACCACATCAGCTTGGGGAAACAATCGATGCAGTCATCGCATTATCATACAATGCAGCGATTACGACTGAGGAATTAATGGACATTATGCCAGGCCCAGACTTCCCAACTGGTGCGCTTATTTTAGGACGCAGCGGTATTCGTCGTGCGTATGAAACAGGTCGCGGTTCAATCATATTGCGTGCGAACGTTGAAATTGAACAAAAAGATAACGGTCGTGAAACGATTTTAGTACACGAATTACCGTATCAAGTAAACAAAGCAAAGCTCATTGAAAAAATTGCAGAGCTTGTGCGCGATAAAAAAATCGACGGCATTACGGGCTTACGTGATGAGTCGGATCGTAACGGGATGCGCATCGTTATTGAAGTGCGTCGCGATGCAAATGCCAACGTCGTGTTAAACAACTTATACAAACAAACACCGATGCAATCGAGCTTCGGGATTAATATGCTTGCGCTTGTCGATGGACAGCCAAAAGTGCTAGCGCTAAAAGAAATGTTATTCCACTACTTAGAGCATCAAAAAGTAGTCATCGTACGCCGCACGAAGTTTGAATTACAAAAAGCGGAAGCGCGCGCACACATTTTAGAAGGCTTACGCATTGCGTTAGACCATATCGAAGAAATTATTAGCATCATTCGCAGTTCTCGTAACGGTGAAGAAGCAAAACCTCAATTAATGGAGCGCTTTAGCTTATCTGAAAAGCAAGCACAGGCAATTTTAGATATGCGTCTTGTGCGTTTAAGCGGCTTAGAGCGTGAAAAAATTGAAGAAGAGTATAATGAGCTACAAAAGCTTATTAATGAATTACGTGCTATTTTAGACGACGAGGAAAAAGTTGTGGCGATTGTACGTGAAGAACTATTAGATATTAAAGACCGTTATAACGATCAACGCCGCACAGAAATTACAGTCGGCGGCTTAGAAATGATTGAGGATGAGGATTTAATTCCACAAGAAAACTCCGTTATTACGTTAACGCACAAAGGGTATATTAAACGTTTAGCTGCGAACACATACCGCAGCCAAAAACGCGGTGGCCGTGGCGTTCAAGGGATGAACACGAACGAAGACGACTTCGTAGAACATTTACTGTATACATCAACACATGATGTCATTTTATTCTTTACATCAAAAGGAAAAGTGTATAAAGCAAAAGGCTATGAAGTACCAGAGTTTGGTCGGACAGCAAAAGGTCTGCCACTTGTAAACTTACTCAACATTGAAAAAGGCGAACATGTAACAGCGATGATTCGTGTTAATGGCTACAACGAAGAGGAATTCTTTGTATTCACAACGAAACAAGGGATTACAAAACGTACATCCGTTTCACAATTTGCGAACATCCGTACAAACGGGTTAATTGCGATCGGTTTACATGAAGATGATGATTTAATTTCTGTCCGTTTAACAGACGGCTCAAAAGAAATTATTATCGGTACGCATGACGGCATGGCGATTCGCTTTGACGAGCAGCAAATTCGTTCAATGGGACGTAACGCAGCGGGCGTAAAAGGTATTAAGCTTCGCGAAGGTGACCATGTTGTTGGCATGGAAGTTGTCGAAGCAGGACAAGAAATATTAGTCGTTACTGAAAATGGTTACGGGAAACGTACACCAGAGTCAGAGTATCGCATTCAAAGCCGCGGCGGTGTCGGTTTAAAAACGATCCACGTGACAAAGAAAAACGGTAAGATGGTAGCGTTAAAAACAGTCGACGGTTCTGAAGACATTATGTTAATGACAATTAACGGCATGATTATTCGTATGGATATCGATGATGTTTCGGTGATCGGCCGTAGCACACAAGGTGTTCGTTTAATTCGCTTAGCAGATGAAGAGCGTGTTGCTTCAGTTGCAAAAGTGCTGAAAGATGAACAGACAGAAGACGATCAAGAAGACGACGAACAATAATGTAAAGAGTGGTAGGTATTTATTCCTACCGCTCTTTTTCTATATTTAAAGGGAATTAGTTGTTAATAATTGAATAAATAATATAGAGCATTAGCCTATATATGGACAATGATACATTACGATAGAATTGCATTAATGGAATAATCTATATTAAGAAGGTGGTATGTACATGGAAATCACATTATCACGTTTTGAAAACATTCAATTAGGTCGCATTGTGGCACAAGATGTCTTTGCGAATACAAAAATGCCAATCATCGCTAAAAATACCGTTATTCGTCCAGTTCACTTACTTGTATTACAAGCTTTTCAAGTGAAGGAAGTGTTAGTGAAAGATCCAGAAATTACGGAAGGTGATGAGAATCCAACACCATCGGCAAGTACGCCACCACCGATGTACTACAAAGAGTCATTTTCTAGTGTATTTGAACGTAACTATCACAACGCGATTCAACAATTAAAGAAAGAGTTTTTTAATTGGGAAGCTGGTGCGCCGATCGATATTACAAAAGTACGTGGTTTCTTCCTACCACTTTTACATACAGTGTTGGAAGACCGCACGATTATTTATGATTTAAATTCCTATAGCAATCCACATGACTATATTTATCATCATTGTATTGCAACGGGATTAATCGCAGCTGTGATTGCCCAAAAGCTAAATTATGAAAAAGGCATCGTCATTCAAATGGGGTTAGCAGGCTTGTTAGCGGATTGTGGGATGGCGAAAGTGGATCGTCGCATTCGCAATAAACCAGATATGCTTACAGAAAGTGAATTTAAAGAAGTGCAGCGTCATCCACATCATAGTTTAAACATGATTAAAATGATTCCCGTATTAAAAGATGCGATGAAGCTAGCCATTTTCCAACATCATGAAAGACTTGATGGTAGTGGCTATCCTCAAGGAAATAAAGTAGCGTCGATTTCAAAGTTTGCGCAAATTATTGCAGTAGCCGACGTGTTCCATGCGATGACATCAGAACGTGTATATCGTTCACGCTCGTCTGCTTTTAAAGTAGTTGAGATGATTCGAGAAGCCGACTTTGGTAAATTTGATATCGATGTTGTGAAGGCACTCATTAACGTTGTAGCAGATTTACCACTCAATACACAGGTAGAGCTATCGAACTTTGAAATTGCAGAAGTGATGTTTATTAATCAATACGCATTAACGCGTCCTTTAGTGAAAGTATTAAGTACAGGTGAAATGTTGGATTTATCTCAGCGACGTTCTATATATATTACACGTGTTTTAAAATAAACAATCATACGGTATGAGGCGAGAGGATGTTCTTCTTCTATAGAGATATGAAAGAGGATTAGTAAGGGGACCTCATACCGAGCTGTATGATTACTAGAAGAAGTAAGAGGATCAGCAGATGTAGTATGTATAGCTACGTCTACTTTTCTATGTATATGTAGTATAAAAAATTGTGTTCAAACAATCGATGTAATGAAGTGAAATAAAAAAATGATAAAAAGTGTTGACGTAATAAAATACACATGTTATTATTTATGAAGTCGCTAAGGTGACGCAAACAAAACGATAACTTGAAAACGAGTTGAAAAACTTTTTTAAAATAGTTGTTGACAACATCTTA
>JAHAYH010000026.1 GCA_018384745.1 Caryophanon sp.
TGTCGTGAGATGTTGGGTTAAGTCCCGCAACGAGCGCAACCCTTGCCATTAGTTGCTACGAAAGGGCACTCTAATGGGACTGCCGGTGACAAACCGGAGGAGGGTGGGGATGACGTCAAATCATCATGCCCCTTATGACTAGGGCTACACACGTGCTACAATGGTAATTACAAAGGGAAGCAGCCTCGTGAGAGTGAGCAAATCCCAAAAAGGTTGCCTCAGTTCGGATTGTAGTCTGCAACTCGACTACATGAAGCTGGAATCGCTAGTAATCGTGAATCAGCATGTCACGGTGAATACGTTCCCGGGCCTTGTACACACCGCCCGTCACCCCACGAGAGTTTGTAACACCCGAAGTCGGTGAGGTAACCGTAAGGAGCCAGCCGCCTAAGGTGGGATAGATGATTGGGGTGAAGTCGTAACAAGGTAGCCGTATCGGAAGGTGCGGCTGGATCACCTCCTTTCTAAGGAATTTGTTTGACGCAATGATGTTTCATCATTTGCCAATCAAACATCACGGAAACTACACATCGTTTGCTCTTTGTTCAGTTTTGAGAGGTTTACTCTCAATTTAATTGTATTTTGCTCATTGAAAACTGGATATTGAAGAAAAGAAATAAAACAAACCAAGAACATTGTGTTGGATGATTGTTACATGATTCCAATTACTTTATTTATTTTATCTTTGATCGCGTTTCTATCGCTAGAAACAACGTCAAAAACCCAACCGTAAGGTTGAGAAGGTTAAGTGAATAAGGGCGCATGGTGGATGCCTTGGCACTAGAAGCCGATGAAGGACGGGACGAACACCGATATGCTTTGGGGAGCTGTACGTAAGCTTTGATCCAGAGATTTCCGAATGGGGAAACCCAACATCTTTTATAGGATGTTACTTTTCAGTGAATACATAGCTGATTAGAGGTAGACGCAGAGAACTGAAACATCTAAGTACCTGCAGGAAGAGAAAGAAAATTCGATTCCCTTAGTAGCGGCGAGCGAAACGGGAACAGCCCAAACCAACAAGCTTGCTTGTTGGGGTTGTAGGACTCCGATATGGTAGTTTTTTCAGATAGTCGAAGGATTTGGAAAAGTCCGTCAAAGAGGGTAAAAACCCCGTAGACGAAATTTGGAAAGCACCTAGGAGGATCCTGAGTACGGCGGACTGATGACCAAGGAAGATCTGGCCAACTACGAAGTTGAGGTCATGGAGCCCGTACACGGCACCTACACCGTCTCCCTCGCCTTCTGCGACGAGCAGGACAGCCCGCTTCTGAAGATGGAGCTGATGGTGCCCAAGGAGGTCATGGCAAAGGACCTT
>JAHAYH010000034.1 GCA_018384745.1 Caryophanon sp.
CGTATTTAGCGGCGACGATGGAGCTGGCATTTTTTGCAATGGTGCTCGCGATTATTATTGGCGTGAACGCAGGTATTATTTCAGCATGGTTCCAAAATTCATGGTTTGACTACATGGCGATGATTATTGCATTGATCGGGGTATCGATGCCTATTTTCTGGCTTGGGTTAATGGAGCAATGGATTTTTAGTATTGAGTTGGGCTGGTTACCGACGTCTGGTCGTGAGGAAGTGCGCGATCCAATCTCACCGATTACGCATCTATATTTACTCGATACGTTATTACAAGGACGCTTCGATCAGTTTGGTACGGTCATTAAGCATTTGATTTTGCCAGGGGTAGCGCTTGCAACGATTCCAACGGCGATCATTGCACGTATGACGCGTTCATCAATGCTTGAAGTAATGCGTTCGGATTACATTCGTACAGCGCGTGCAAAAGGGCAAAAAATGTTCATCGTCATTTATAAGCATGCGTTAAAAAATGCGCTTATTCCGGTATTAACCGTTATTGGTTTACAAACGGGGATGCTGCTTGGTGGCGCGATTTTAACGGAGACGATCTTTAGTTGGCCGGGCATTGGGCGCTACATTTATGAAGCGATTGGCTTCCGTGATTATCCGGTTATTCAATCCGGTATTTTAATCGTCGCATTTATGTTTATTATGATTAATTTAATTGTCGATATTTTATACACGCTCATTGATAAGCGCATTAAATATGATTAAAGGAGGCGACGAGCATGGTACAAGCAACGACAACGGAGCAAGTGGAGAAAAAGGAAGTTGGACCATGGAAAGAAGCGTGGCGTAGCTATAAAAAAAGCAAAGTCGCATTAGTTGGTGCAGCCATTGTGTTATTCGTCGTGTTCCTCGCAATCTTTGGGCCACTTCTTGCACCACAAGGCATTAATGAACAAGATTTATCGCAGCGCTTATTGCCACCTTCTGCCGAGCATTGGTTTGGCACGGATGACTTTGGTCGCGATATTTTCTCACGCATTATTTTAGGGGCACGTATTTCGATTGCGGTCGGGTTTTTCTCGGTCATGTTATCGATTATTGTCGGCACGTTTTTAGGCATTGTTGCTGGCTACTATGGTGGCTGGTTAGATACGATCATTTCACGTATCTTTGACATTTTACTGGCGTTCCCAAGCATTTTATTAGCGATTGCGATCGTATCAATTTTAGGCCCATCGCTGCAAAACGCACTCATTGCCATTGCGATTATTAACATTCCGAACTTCGGGCGACTCGTGCGCTCGAAAGTACTGAGCGTCAAGCAAGAGGAATACATTATGGCCGCGCGTGCAATCGGCATGAAAAATAAGCGCATTTTATGGAAGCATATTTTGCCAAACTCGATGACGCCGGTCATTGTACAAGGGACGCTTGCGATTGCGACGGCGATTATTGAAGCAGCTGCACTTGGGTTTTTAGGGCTCGGCGCACAAGCACCAACGCCGGAGTGGGGAAAAATGTTAGCGGATGCACGCATTTATTTACTGAATGCGCCGTGGACAATCGTCTTCCCAGGGGTGGCGATTATGTTAACGGTACTTGGCTTTAACTTAATGGGCGATGGGCTGCGTGATGCGCTGGACCCGAAGATGAAAAACTGACAAAAGGCAGAGGAATTGCATCCTCTGCCTTTTGTCAGTTTATTTTATAAGTGACGATTAATTTCTGCTGCGAGCTGCTGCATTTCTTCTGGCGCAAATAAGCCAGGCTGTGCCCCCCATGTTACGTGCAGTCCATCATTTTCATCGTAACGAGGAATGAAGTGTAAGTGGTAGTGGAACACTGTTTGACCTGCGAATGCGCCGTTGTTGTTGACCGTATTCATACCTTGTGGGTTGAACGCTTTTTTTAACGCGTTTGCAATTTTCGGTGCGCTTGCGTATAAGTTACGTGCCACATCTTCTGGCATGTCGAACAAGTCTGCTACGTGCTGCTTCGGAATAAGTAGCGTATGCCCTTTCGTTAAAGGAGCGATGTCCATGAACGCGAATACGTGCTCATCTTCGTACACTTTGACGCTCGGAATGTCGCCGTTAATAATTTTACAAAAAATACAATCTGTCATATGTATAACCTCCAGTAAGTAATGTGTCACACATGATGTGTGCAGGAAGAAATGAATACTATAAAGTAGTTGTTCGAAAGACGCCATTGGACAAGCGAATGACTTAAGTAAGGCGGTAAACGCCACTATTCGCCTAAAAGCGTGCTTCGACGTGTAAAACCGCTTTACGAAATGGTGAGATGGTGTCATCTACAATTATTGTAACACCGAACGCTGTATGAATACATAATTTTTGGTACACTAGAAACTAGATTGGAGTGGGAAATATGACAGTATTACAGCTTACGAATGTAACAGGTGGCTATACCCGAAAGCCTGTCATTCAAAATTTATCATTCGACATTCAAAAAGGTGAGCTTGTCGGCTTAATTGGCTTAAACGGCGCAGGGAAAAGTACGACAATTAAACATATTATTGGGACGTTGCTCGCACAAAGCGGTGACATTCGCTTGAACGGTGTAACGTTGCAGGAAGATATGAATAAATATCGCTCAAGCTTTTCATACATTCCAGAAACACCTGTGTTATACGAGGAATTAACGCTGCGTGAGCATTTGGAATTAACGGCGATGGCATACGGCTTAGATGAACAAACACTAGCAACACGTCAACAAGCACTGCTCAAAGAGTTTCGCATGGAGAAACGCTTAAATTGGTTCCCGTCGCATTTTTCAAAAGGGATGCGTCAAAAAGTAATGATCATGAGTGCCTTTTTAGTCAATCCATCGCTTTACATTATCGATGAACCGTTTGTTGGGCTAGATCCACTTGGCATACAGTCGCTGCTTGATCAAATGCATGCGCGTAAAAAAGAAGGCGCGGCTATTTTAATGTCGACGCATATTTTATCGACGGCTGAAAAGTATTGTGATCGCATTATTTTATTACATGAAGGGCGCGTTCGTGCACAAGGAACGATGAAAGATTTACGTGCAGCGTTCAACATGCCAAACGCAACGCTTGATGACTTATATATTGCGATGACGAAGGAGCAAGACGCCAATGAACAGTCTAAATGATTTATGGGCGAAGCGCTTTGCCCATTATATGAGTGAAGTGCAAAAGTATATGCGCTTTGTGTTTACAGGGCATATTGCGATTGTGCTCGTGTTCTTAGTCGGCGCAGGAGGCTATTATTATAGCGAATGGTTAAAAACGGTCGACACGAGCTTTCCGTCAGAAATACTTGTTGCGGTGCTCGTTGGGGCGCTACTTATGATGAGTAAGCCAGTGACGTTGTTGCGCGAGCCAGACCAAGTGTATTTATTGCCGCTTGAGTCGCACATGCCACAATTTTTCAAATCGGCACTGCGCTATACATTTTTCTCGAAACTATTCGTATCAATCGTGCCGTACATTGTAACGATTCCGATGTTAAAGGCAACGACGACGTTATCGACAAAAGCGATTTGGGTCATTGTTGCGGTTATCATCGTTTTAAAATGGTGTAACGTACAAGGGGAATTTGTGTATCGTTATGCGAATCGCGGTGCGAACGTGTGGCTTGATTACATCGTGCGCTTTGTTGTATCGGCACTTGCGGTGTATCATTTCTTACTTGAAGATTACGTGTTTGGGATTTTATTTATGGCGGTGGCATTTGTATATGTGACGTCGCTAGCTGGGAAAGTAAAAGGCAAGCCTGTACCGTATGAGCATTTTGTCAAAGTGGAACAAAACCGCATGATGAGCTTTTACCGCTTTGCCAATTATTTCACAGACGTCCCGCATTTACGTGGCTCGGTGCGTCGCCGCGCATATTTAAACTTTATGTACAGCTTAGCGCCGTTTAAACAAAGCAATACGCATTTGTTTTTAGTGCTGCGTACGTTCATCCGTACCGATGACCATTTTTATTTATGGCTGCGTTTAACGGCGATTTCTGCACTTGCTGCGGCGTTCGTCGATCTATGGTGGGCAGCGGCAATCATTGCAGGTGTGCTCTCATTTGCGACCGCTTATCAAATGAAAATTGCGCTGTTGACGTCCCATAGCTTTACGATGGATCAGCTGTTCCCGGTGCCTGCGAGCATGCGTGAACAAGCGGTGCGCACTGTTATGTATGTCTTTATGGCCATTCAAGCAGTCGTTGTACTTCTTTGTGCGGTATTTGTAAATCCGTACTTTTACCTTTTAGGCGTTATTGTGTTTGTCGTTGCGTTTATAACGGAGCGCATGACGAAAACGCCGGAGCAAATGTAGCACATTCGTGACAAATGAGGCACAACGTCTGTATACTAATGTGTAGCATTGAAACGAAAAGTGAGTGAACAACATGGCACAAGTAGAAGGAAAACGCGCAGCAAAAAAGCGCATCAATTGTAAAGAGTGCGGCGAGCCGATGACGGTTGATTTTAATGAGGCGGAATTCGGTCGCTTAATGAAAGTAGTCGGGCGTGAGAAGGTGGAAGAGCGTACCTTTTTTGAAAAATGTCCAAGCTGCGGTGTGCGTAACGAACTGGCAAGTCGTAACCCGAACGAATGGGGCGACCGTAAAGTACCGAGCTTTGGAGCAATCGCGTTTACCGGTATTTTTTCGTGTTTAATGATTGTTGTCGGGATGGCAACAGTCGGCTTTTTTGCATGGCAAGGGCTCAAAACAATTATTGGCTGGTAAGGAAAAGCTGTTCTGTCGCGACATGCGTGCAGAGCAGCTTTTTTTATTGTTACTGTGAATAGATGTTCACAGTGAAAAACATCAATTGATGCAGAAGTCCTTATTTGTATGTTTGTAAATGCGTGTGCGGGGAATGGAAAAAGAACTACATATTTCATTGAGGTGAATGCTATGGAGCATCAACATGAGCAGCTTCGCGCGTTAATTGGACAATATTATGAGCAAGTAAAGGAACTGCAACAAACCGTTGGAGAACTGGAGGAGCAGCTCGCTTCATTGCCGAAAAAAATTAGCTACTACGACTTAATTCAAAGTGATTTGTTACATGAGCTCGAATTAATGCCGTTAAATGCGGTGCAAGGCACAAAGGTATTGCAGCAACTAAAGAAAGTGCGGAAAGAACGCCGCCTGTATAAAAACATCCAGCTGTTTGCGCAGCAGGAGCAAAAAAATATGGCGCTATTTTTGACGATGAAAGTGTCTACATCACCGCTTGAGACGACAAAAACGTATACGTATCGAACGATTGAGGGGTATGAGCTGCACCAATCGTTACACGCCGCGCCACAACAAGTCATTAAGCCGCCAAAGGAGAAGCGCGCGGAGTTTGAAGTAGACGCAATCGATGGTTATCACATTGTGCGTGACAATAAGCAATGGCAATTATTTGAGCGCGATGTATTTATTGCTGCGTATCGACAGCTTAGTGCGATGCATGCGTATTTAGAGGAGCATAACATTCAAGTGCAGTCGGTAAATAAACATCAAGAGTTGTTTACGCACTACATTGTGTCGTCATAAAAGAGACCATTTGAAACAATGCCGTTTCAAGTGGTCTCTTGTTGTAGTAACTGCTTATCGCTTCACGTCATGTTGGTGTTGATAAGAAAGTGCCGCTTGCAGCAACACATGTGCGGCGACTTCCATACCGCGCTCGTCGATGTCAAACATCGGGTGATGATGCGGTACATCGTAGCCTGGGTGTGCGCCTGTATAGAAAAACGTACCAGGGACGTGCTGTAAATAATACGCAAAATCTTCGCCGCCCATCGTCGGTGTCATTTCAAACACATTTGTCACGCAGTCAATGGTACGGGCGACGTCGCGCACAAATAACGTCTCACGCTCGTGATTGACGACCGCTGGATAACCTTTTGTAAAATCGATCGTGTATGACGCATCGTGCGTCACCATTGTGCCGTTTAGCACGCGATAAAATTCTTGCTCCATGAGCGCGCGTGTTTCTGCCGTAAAGGTGCGAATCGTACCACATAACATCGCTGTATCAGCAATGACGTTTGAAGCGTTATCAGCGACAAACCCGCCAATTGACAACACGGCTGATTCAATCGGCGATACGCGACGTGAAACGAGCTGCTGTAAGTTTAAGACGAGCTGTGAACCGATGATCACGGCATCTTTTGTTTGATGTGGATGCGCACCGTGGCCACCGCGACCTTGAATCGTTAAGTCAAAGCTATCACACGCCGCCATCATCGGACCGACGCGGTAGCCAATATGTCCAACTGCATGATTGGATGATAAATGCGTACCGAAAATGACGTCCACACCGTCCAAGCAACCATCTTCAATCATCGCTTTTGCACCGCCTGGGTCCAGTTCTTCGGCGTGCTGATGAATAAGGACATATGTACCGGTCAGCTCGTCGCGCAGTTGCCATAAAATTTTGCCGATGATGAGCAGCGTTGCGGTATGCCCATCGTGTCCGCATGCGTGCATAACGCCATCGACGGTCGATTTATACGGCACGTCTTTTTCATCTTGAATTGGCAGTGCATCAAAATCGGCACGCAGCGCGACTACTTTTCCAGGAAATGCACCTTGAATCGTTGCGACAACGCCGTTTCCACCCACATTTGCGCGGTATGGTACGCCAAGTTTGTCATAAAATTGCTGAATGTAGTTTGCGGTGTTTGCCTCTTCAAAAGATAGCTCTGGATGCATATGCAAAAAGCGACGGATGTGCACAAGCTCCTCTTGATGGGCGTCAATCAGTGCAGAAAGATTCATCGGCTATTCTCCAATCGGTTTTGCGACGTATTTTGTTACGTAAGGTTTGGAGACAAATATATTTTGCGTGCTCGCTGCAGAAGCGGAGTTGCTGCCAAATAGCGCTTTATACGAATCGCTTTCTTGCCATAGCTCAAATGATGCCGGTCCTGCCCATTGCGTCAAAACGATGTACGTATCATGCTTGATCGGTCGCAGTAAACGGAAGCTAATAAGGCCAGATGTCGCTGCCACTTGAGCCGCTTCTTTTTGCAGGCGCTGTTCCAGTAACTTGTCGGCATCATCGGTAATTGGGAAGTTTAGCAACGCAAAAAAGCCGCGCTGTTCGATGGCATTGGCTGCTTCTAATACATCAAAGCTACGCGGCGTTGCGAACACCGATTTGCCTTCTGTCTCGTGCAGTAATACCGTATTGCCTTCACCGTGCATAATGAATATGCTTTGTTTAGAATGCTTTTGTCGAACCGTTTCCATAAATTCTGGCGTACCAGATGTCATATAAATCTTCATAAGATTCCCCTCCATTTGTCAAGACGTCAATTGTATTTTACCCTTTCATTCAACAATAAATGCAACAATGTTGTCAAAAAGGTGGCGAATGAACAGGACAATTTTATGACATTTCGAGCGGAAAACTATACAATATGAAAGGGAGCGTTTATATTGATGGAGGATATCATTATAAGCGGATTTTGACTATATTTTGAGAGGAAGCGTTCTAACAAATGGGAACATTCAACGATACATTATTACGTGCTGCACGAGGCGAGGCAGTAGACCATACGCCAGTTTGGTATATGCGTCAAGCAGGTCGTTCACAGCCAGAATACCGCGCAATTAAAGAAAAATACTCATTAGAAGAAATTACGCAACAGCCAGAGCTATGTGCGTATGTTACGCGCTTACCTGTAGACAACTACAACGTAGACGCAGCTATTTTATATAAAGACATTGTCACACCACTTCCAGGTATTGGGGTGGACGTGAAAATTAAAGCAGGCGTAGGCCCTGTCATTTCAAATCCAATTCGTACAGCGGCGGATGTGGAGCGTCTTGGCGAGTTCAACGCAAAAGAGCATACACCGTTCGTACTGGAAACGATTGAAATGCTGACGAAAGAGCAGCTAAACGTACCGCTGATCGGTTTTGGTGGTGCACCATTTACATTAGCAAGCTACATGATCGAAGGTGGTCCTTCACGCAGCTACAATAAAACGAAATCATTCATGGTATCACAGCCACAAGTATGGTTTTTATTAATGGATAAGCTAGCGGATATGATTATCGCTGACATTACAGCGCAAGTAGAAGCTGGTGCAAAAGCGATTCAAATTTTCGATTCTTGGGTAGGAGCATTAAATGTAGAGGATTACCGCATCTTTATTAAGCCGGTCATGACGCGCATTTTCGGCGAGCTACGCAAACTAAACGTACCGCTTATTCAATTCGGTGTCGGTGCATCGCATTTAGCGAATGAATGGCATGACTTACCAATCGACGTTGTCGGTTTAGATTGGCGCTTACCGATTAAAGATGCCATTGCACGTGGCATTACAAAGCCTGTACAAGGAAACTTAGATCCGTCATTCTTATTAGCAGATTGGTCTGTTATTGAAAAACGTGCAAAAGATATTATCGACCAAGGCGTTCACGCAAGCGGACATATTTTCAACTTAGGTCACGGTGTATTCCCAGAAGTGGACCCAGATGTATTAAAACGTTTAACAGCATTTGTACATGAATATAGCGCACAAGTGCGTGCACAACAATAATCGAGGTGAATGAACATGAAACCAGTACGCGGTTTATTAGTGATGGCATACGGTACGCCATATAAAGAAGAAGATATTGAACGTTATTACACACACATTCGTCACGGACGTAAGCCATCACAAGAACATATTGATGACTTAACAGAGCGCTATCGTGCAATCGGTGGTATTTCGCCACTTGCGAAGATGACCGAAGCGCAAGCGAACGCATTATGCGCACGTTTAAACCATGTGCAAGACGAAGTGGAATATAAATTATTTATCGGTTTAAAACATATCGAGCCATTCGTGGAAGATGCGGTGGAAGCGATGGTAGCAGAAGGCATTACAGAAGCGGTATCGATCGTATTAGCGCCGCACTTCTCAACATTCTCGATTAAATCGTACAACGGTCGTGCACAAGCGCATATCGAAAAGCTTGGTGCAAACCTTTCCTTATCGTCGGTGGAATCATGGTATAAGCAACCAAAATTCATCGAGTTTTGGAAAGATGCTGTAAACGGGGAATTAGCGAAAATCGAAGATCCATCAACAGCGTGCTTAATCGTGTCGAACCACTCATTACCAGAAAAAATTAAATTAGCGGGTGACCCGTATGAGGAACAATTAATCGAAACAGCTCGTTTAATTGAAGAAGCATCGGACATCGTAAACGTCGAAGTTGGCTGGCAATCAGCAGGGCAAACACCAGAGCCTTGGTTAGGACCAGACGTGCAAGATTTAACGCGTGAGCTATTTGAACAAAAAGGATACAAAGCATTCATTTACACACCAGTTGGATTCGTTACAGAGCATTTAGAAGTGCTATACGATAACGACATTGAATGTAAAGTAGTATGTGATGAAATCGGTGCGGCATATTACCGCCCAACAATGCCAAATACGCATCCGTTATTCATTGATGCAATGGTTGATGCGATTAACGATACATTAAACGCATAAACGTAAGAAATGAGGAGTTATTGAAATATATAGCTCCTTTGTTTCTGTGATTCGTCGAAAGCATTTCGAAGGACGACAGAAGCAATACTTTAATTACGTGCGGAACAGAAAGTGATGATGAGAGTGACAAATAAACAGAGGAAGGTTGTTATTATTGGCGCAGGTATTACAGGGTTAACAACTGCGTTTTATATGCAAAAGCAAGTGCGCGAAGAAAAGTTGCCCATTGATGTCGTGCTGCTAGATGCCTCGCTACGTACAGGAGGAAAAATTGAAACGCTGCGTCAAGATGGCTACGTAATTGAACGTGGACCAGAATCATTTTATGACCAACACGGCGATGTAGAGCGACTGGCACAAGATTTATATATTCGTTCAAAGCTAATGTATAACAATATTGGCAACTCATATATTGCCGTACACGGTGAGCTACATCCAATCCCGAATCATTTCACGATGAATCGGACGACGAATGAAAGCCCATCGTTTATGACGACGAATTTATTATCGCTTAGCGGGAAACTGCGTGCGATGAAGGATATTGTATTGCCGCGTGGACATGAGGAAGATGAGTCTGTCGCGCATTTCTTTAAGCGCCGCGTCGGGACAGAAGTAGTCGAGAACTTCATTGAGCCACTGCTTGCAGGAACGTTTGCAGGGGACATTGATCAATTGAGCATGCGCGCGATGTTTCCAGAGCTATATCAGCTAGAAGAGGAACACCGCAGCTTATTAAAAGGGTTAAAGAAAACAGATATTTTATTTTTACCAAATGAAGTGCGCCATCACCGCGGCGTCTACCAAACATTTCAACATGGCTTGCAAACGCTCGTTGAATCGCTGGAAGAAAGCTTAGTGCCACATTCACTGCGTAAAGGGGTACGCGTCGAGCAAATCGATGAAGCAAATGGTGGTGTTGTGTTGCAATTAAATAATGGTGAGAAGCTACATGCCGATGAACTAATTATTGCAACACCGTTTGCTGCTGCGAAAAAAATGTTGCATATCGACGGCATTTTCGATGAAATTCAGCCGGTGAAAAGTGCGACGATTGCGACGGTAACGATGGCATTTCGCAAGGAGCAAATTACGAAATATGAAGATGCGATCAATTTCTTCGTATCGCGTAACTCGAATTTTGCGGTGACATCTTGTACGTTTTCACATAATAAATGGGACGATATTGCACCGGACGGACAAGCATTGCTACGTCTTTATTTAGGGCGCGTTGGTGATGAAACAATCGTGGAATTATCGGATTCTGAGATTGAAAAAATTGTGCTAAACGATTTGCAAGAAGCAATCGGGTTAATCGGTCAGCCGCAGTTTACGATTGTGTCGCGCTGGAAAGAAGCGATGCCGCAATACGTAGTCGGTCATGATGAAGCGGTGCAGTCGATTCGTCAAAACTTATCGAAGCGCTTGCCGATGGTGCATGTGACAGGTAGCTCATATGAGGGTGTCAGCATTCCAAATTGCGTAGCACAAGGGCGCGCAATGGCAAAGCGTATTTTAACGAAGCTCACACAAGCCGATTATACAGATGCATAATGAACGCCCGTAAACAAATGCTGTTTGCGGGTTTTTTACTATAGTCACAGTGACATTAGAAATAAAGTAATTTTTGCTTTTTGTCGAAAATACAGTGTAAAGTGAGTGAATTCGTCGTACACTTAAAGAAAAAGACGGAGGGATCACATGAAACGTGCATGGAGTGGTTTATTATTAACGACATGGTTACTCGCAGCATGCGGCGAGTCAGCTGCCGTATCGTCATCACATACAGAACAAATGGAAATGATCGATGTAACGTTTTTAACGCCGACAGAATTGCCGGTTGGTGAAGCGACGTTGTCCGTTGCACTCACGCAAGCCGATGACATCGTTGAAGATGCAGATAGCGTTGTATTTGAAGTGTGGGAGTCAGGCAACTCCGCACAAGCCGAGCACATTAACGCAACATATGTAGAAGATGGCATTTATGAAGCGACGTATACATTTAAAGAAGACGGCGTGTATTACATGTTTGCTCATACGACAGCGCGTGGCTTACATGTTATGCCGAAGCAGCAAATGATTGTTGGCGAAGTGTCGGAGCAAATGATTACAAATGACGACTATACAGGATCGATGACCGAGAAAAAATAGTTGCAACGACGTCGAAAGAGGCGTACAATAGTGACCAGATTTGAATTTCGGTCAGTTTAAAATAAGGGGGTCTAGCAATGGACCGCAGACAGGAAATTTTAAGTGCCGCGACAAAATCGTTTACGCTGTTTGGTTACAAGGCGACGACGATGGACCAAGTCGCAAAAATTGCAAATGTTGGTAAAGGAACGATTTATACGTTCTTTAATAATAAAGAAGAATTATTTAATGAAATTGTCATTGCGCTCATTCGTGAAATGAAAGGGCAGGCGGATGCAGTACTTGATCCGCACGTATCGCTAATGGATAATGCACAGCGCGCGATGATGAAAATGCTGCAATTTCGAGAGCAGCACTTACTGTTCGCAAAGCTTGTTGAAGAAGAAAAGGCGCTGCGTACACCTGCTGTGAAGCATATGCTATTAACGATTGAAGAAGAGATTGTATCATACGTCGCTGGCCGGCTCGATAAAGGTGTTGCGAAAGGGGAAATTCGCCCGTGCGATTCACAAATGGTCGCGTATTTATTGCTGAAGTCGTATTTAGCATTTGTCGTCGATTGGCAGCACGTTCATGATGAGCCTTTATCAGAGGAAAAAATTTGGGACTTATTTAAAGAAACGATTTTTAGAAGCTTAGCGATCGAAAAGTAACTTGCACGTCGCAAGTTTCTTTTTTGGACAAAAATGACCAAATGAACATTTTGGTCAGTGAGTATAAACAGCATGAAACAACAACGAGAAAGGAAGAATCCAATGTTAAAGTCTGAATGGAAAAATATATTGAGTACACCAAAAGGCATCGCTGCGATTTTAGCAATCATGGTGTTACCCATTTTGTATACCGGCTTATTTTTATGGGCGTTTTGGGATCCATACAGCAACTTAGATGAATTGCCAGTAGCGATTGTCAATGATGATGTCGCCTATGATTTTGAAGGGGAAACACTACATTTAGGTGATGATCTCGTCGAAAACTTGATCGATAGCGAAACATTTCACTTTGAAGAAGTATCTGCTGAACGCGCGCAAGCAGGGTTAAATAAAGGAGAATATTATTTAATTATTGAAATTCCTGAAACGTTTTCACAGCACGCAACGACACTGTTGGATGATGAGCCTCAAAAGTTAACGATTAACTACATCGCCAATGAAGGGCAAAACTTTTTAGGTGGTCAAATTGGGGAAACAGCTGTTAATAAAATTCGTGATGAAGTGAACGAACAAGTTGCACGTACATATGCTGAACAACTGTTTAGTGCAATCGTCGAGCTTGGTGAGGGCGTTGACAAAGCGACAAACGGGGCAGTCGAGTTAAACGACGGTGCATTAAAAGTCGCAAACGGTGCAACGGATTTAAAAGGCTACTTACAACAGCTCGCATCGAGTACGGTGACGTTAGCAGAAGGAACGACAACTGTACGCGATGGTGCGAAAAAAGCAGCAGATGGAGCGGCAAGCTTAACGACAGGTTTAACGGAGCTAGCAAGCGGTAGCGCACAGCTGCAAGGCGGTGTGACGGACGCATCAACAGGTGCTGCTTCATTAAACGACGGTGTGGCAAGTTATACAAATGGTGTCGGACAAGTCGCAGCAGGCTATACGACGCTTCAACAAAAACAGCAACAATTTAACGACGGTGTACAAACAATTGCTGCGTCCACAACGGCCCTACAAGACGGTGCGACAAAAATCGTCGGCGGTATTGCACAAGTTGCAGAAGGTGCAACAAGCTTAGCAACCGGTGCAACAAATGCTTCAAATGGCGTGGCACAGCTTGCAGAAGGTGCAACGAATTTACAAACAGGCGCCATCGACCTGCAAACAGGTGCAACAACTTTAGCGACGGGTGCAGGTGATGTCACAAATGGTGCCGTGCAAGTGCAAGACGGTTTAACGGCGTTACAGCAGCAAATTGCACAGCTAGAACAAGCGTTACCAGCACAACAATATGCGCAATTAGCCGCAACGGTTGAACAGCTAACAGCAGGCAGCACATCCGTTGCACAAGGGGCAGCACAACTACAAGCGGGCGCAAGTAACGTTGCACAAGGCGCAAGCAGCTTAGCCACTGGTGCAGGTGAGCTTGCAGAAGGTGCAACGAAAGCAGCGGACGGTGTTGGACAAGTCGCAGCAGGTGCGACAAATTTAACGCAAGGTGTGACGAGCTTACAAACAGGTGCAAGTGAGTTGGCAGATGGCACAACACGCTTAGCCGCTGGTGCAGGTGAACTTGCGTCAAATTCAACGCAGTTAACGGCCGGTTATACCGATGCTTTTAACGGCTTACAGCAAGTGGTACAAAATTCTGGTACGTTAGCAACTGGCGCAAAAGATCTAGCAGCAGGACTTGCGACAATGAACGGCAAAATGGGTGATTTCGTAAACGGTGTGACATCTGCTAAAACAGGTGCAACCGATTTAACGAAAGGCTTAACGGAGTTAGCGAGTGGTACAACAGAGCTTGCGGACGGCACGAATGAGTTAACGTCAAAATCAGGCGAGTTAGCACAAGGTGGCGTTGATTTAGCAAGTGGAGCGTCTGAGTTAGCAGAAGGGACAACGACCTTCTCAAACGAATTAACGAGTGCAAAAGAAGAAGCCGGCAGCATCAATCCGACAGACGATACGTACGATATGATGGCATCGCCAGTTGAAGTATCAAAAACGGTTTATAACGAAGTGCCAAACTACGGTACAGGCTTTGCACCGTACTTCATTTCATTAGGGCTTGCAGTCGGTGGTTTACTCATCGCCCAAATTTACGATTACGTTAAAGCGTATCGACGTCCAACGAGCGGCACATCTTGGTTTATGAGTAAAATGAGCGTGCTGTTACTCATTAGCCTTGCGCAATCTGCATTTGTAACGATTGTCGTAATGGCCATTGGCGTAGATGTCGAGCATCCATGGTTGATGTTTGGATTAAGCATGCTTGCGAGTATGGCGTTTATTTCAATCGTTCAAGTGCTCGTTACATGGCTTGGTGATGTCGGGAAATTTATGGCGCTTGTCGTGTTAATTATTCAGCTCGTAACGAGTGCCGGCACATTCCCAATTGAATTAATTCCATCGGCGCTTCAAAAGTTTTACGGGGCATTACCGATGACGTATGCAGTGGAGGCGTTCCGCGCAGTCATTTCAACAGGTGATATGACCGTGCTCGCCAACTGTGCGATGATCATTTCATTGTTTACGATTCCATGTATTGCGTTAACATACGTGTACTTTATCGTGAAATTTAAACAAGTGAAGAAGCTGGAACAGACGATGGATGAAACGTTAGTTGATGCATCGTAATGTTCATTACAGGCAATGTATCTGGAATCGAAGTAATTTTTGATTGTTTAGCGGAGGCAATTCATCATAAAAATTTGATGACATCGCGCGTAACGAAGCGTTGTCAAATAACGAAAAAGCGTGATCGGAAACATACAATTTTCCGATCACGCTTTGTTTTGTTTCAGACACGTTTAGTCATTCGCTAAACAGCTTATGTGAAAAAGCATATACAACCGCTTGCGTGCGATCTTGCACGTCGAGCTTGCTTAAAATATTACTCACATGTGTTTTGACCGTTTTTAACGCGATGAACAATTCATCGGCAATTTCTTGATTTGTGCGCCCTTGGCAAAGAAGGGAAAGCACTTCGATTTCGCGCTCTGTTAATTGATCGTGTAGCGCTGGCTCTGCACGTTTACGCATGCGCTGCATCATCTTTTGCGTTACTTCTGGTTCGACGACCGATTGTCCTTGCACCGTTTGGCGAATCGCATCGGCAATTTGCTTCGCGTTAGACGTTTTTAAAATGTAGCTAATAACGCCCGCTTCAAGTGCAGGGTATACTTTATCATCATCTAAAAAGCTCGTCACCATCATAATGCGTGCAGTCGGCCAGACGCGTAAAATTTCAACGGCTGCCTCTGCACCGTTTAAGTGCGGCATGACATAATCCATTAAAATGCAGTCAGGTTTATGCAGCAGTGCTTGTTCGACCGCTTCTTGTCCGTTCGTTGCTTCTGCAATGACTTCCATATCCGGCTGGGCGTTTAAATACGCGCACACCCCGATGCGTACCATCTCATGGTCATCTGCGACAACAATTTTAATCATGCTCCATTACCTCCAGTGGAATTTGTACTTCTACAATTGTACCATCTCCGGGCACCGAAACGATTTTACACACGCAGCCAATTTCGATGGCGCGGTCGACCATATTTTGTAAGCCGTACGACGTCGTTTTTTGCGCGCGCTCCTCGTGCTTAAAGCCGATGCCGTTATCTTGAATGCGTAAAATGGCGCGCTGTTCACGCAGCACAAATAGCATGTCGATTTCGGTCGCTTTTGCATGGCGTAACGTATTTGAAATCGCTTCTTGTGCGATGCGGAATAAGTGGTCTTCCTGCGCTTTTGATAATGGAATTTCTTCAAGTTGATAGCCAATCAGCACGTTGACCTTTTGTTCAAGTTCCACAATGAGTTCGCGCAACCCTTGTGCAAGCGTTTTGTCGCGCAGTGCCACGGGGCGTAAATGCAGAAGCAGTGCGCGCATTTCAAGCTGCGCTTGCTGCACAATTTTTTCGATTTGTGCAATTGTTTTAGGCTGCGGCACTTGCTGCTCATTTAACGCGGATAACATCATCGACGCTGCGAACAGCTGCTGTGATACCGAATCGTGTAGCTCGCGGGCAAGGCGTTGGCGCTCAATAATAATTTTTTCTTGAATTTGTGCATCTTCTAACTGGATGCGCTCATTGGAAATGCGGTGCAAGCTTTTTCGCTGCGTAGTTAGCATCTCTTCCACTGCAAGGATCGATGGGCGAAGTGATTTAGGCACGCGTTTTGCTACAAGCGGTTTTGTCGGATCGAGCAGCTTTTTCATCGTGCGTGCAGCGGAAGCATCGCGCATTTTCATTTGAATGGTCATCCATAATGCTAAGATGAAAATAAACGCTATGATCGTACTGACGAAGATGACAAGCAGCGTAGGATGATCGCGCCACACCGTTTCGACAATGCGCAGTGCTTCTTCAAAATGCGGTGTTGTCGTCCCATCGCCAAATAAAGAAAACGCTAAGATGATTAAAAAAGCTGCGGTAAAACACGTTAAAAAAATGAAGCGATTGAAAAACCCAATCATGCGCGAATCACCTCGATTTCGCCAGCGACGCTCATCATATGCAGCACAACGATGCGCTGTAAATGCGTGCCTTCTTCATACATCACCGTTTCGTTCACTGTTTTGCGCGGCTCATCTAAAATGGCTGTTGCACCAAAAAATGTCGATGCTTGGATGCGCAAGCCAATTTCAAATGGCACAATGACCGTAATTTTGCCAACGCCGTGACGCACGGACACAAACGACGTGCCGGTTGGTAAAATCGTTTTCGTTAAATCGATGTGCACATTCCCAACGGCGCGCTGCACGATATAATCATGCCACTGATAATCTTCACTCGTTGTCGCAAGTTTCGTGTGCGGTGTGTAATGTAAACTTGTCAGCTTCGTACGACGTTGTGCACGGCTGTAACTGTAGACGCTATACACAACAACGCCGACAATAAGCGTGTACACAATAACGCGCACAACCGGCATTGTCATGCAGGCGATGAGTAAAAAGATCAGCGCCACCCACATCGGGAAACGCCTCTTTTTCGTCAGCGCGATGTAGCCAAATACGCCGCTTAGCAGCAATGATATATTCATCGTGCCAAAGCCGAGTACGCCGTTGATCCATGTAATGACAGCAAAAATTGCGAGCGTATGAAACAATGGTCGTTGCCAAAAGCTTTGCATAAATAAGCTCCTTTCTATAAATAGCACGAAGACAAAGCCATACGCTGACTTTGCCTCGAAGTGTTCTGTATACGATTGTACAACTATTTTGTTAACGACACATCATTTGTGTGCTGTTGCGCAGCGAGCTTTTCTAAACGTTGTTCAAACGTTGTGACCGAATAATCAGCGTCAATGCGGTCGCTTAACTGTTCGATGTAGGTTTCCATTTCAGCGAAGTTTTCATCTCCTGCTGTGTGCGTTTGCATCACGCTGTTCATTTGATGATGTGCGCGCACAACGTTTTCTTTGCCCATTAGCTGGAGTTGACGGACTTTCATATCTTTTAGCTTATGTTTCATTTGCTCGTACTTTTGCTCAAGCTCAAAGTAGTCCTGCTCTGCTTGTGCAAGTGATTGTGTTAGCGTGTCGTGGCGTAAACGGTACGTTGACACTTCCTGCTGTGCAAACGCCAATAAGTCCACTTCCCCTGCTTGTTCAACAAGTGTTAGCTGTGATTCGCGCTTTGTGAGCATGTCGTTGTTTTCGTTTAACTGTAATTGGAATTGCTCTTTTAATTGTTGTTGGCGCTTTAAGCATTGTTCTGTTTCTTTCGTTTTCGCCTCTGCTTGGCGTAAATATTGGTTCAGCAGCGCAATTGGATTTTTGCGCTCGCGTTGATCTAAAAAGTTCGATACATCTGCCTCAATTGTGTAGCGTAATCGTTTAAGAAATTTCATCATATATTCTCCTTTTATTTCGTCATTTTTGCCCATTCGCGTTCGAAGTTATCAAATGGATCGTCCGTTTTCGTTGTGCTAAATGATGCGCCGCGTTGTTGATAGTAGTAATACGCAGCAGCTGCGATGGCGATGACAATCAGCCCTGGAATATTGCTCAGTGCAGATAACACACCGACTGCAATGACCGACCCCCAAATGATTTGCCCAAGCATCGAGCTGCTTTTTGTGAAGTAATGTACGCCTACTGCGGCAATGGCAGCGGATAGTAACAATGCGGCAAGCGGTGGTCCAGCAATTGCTAACACACATAAGGTAATGAAGCTAAATGCTGTGAACTTTAAAAATGTCGACATAGTGTTGTGCTCCCTTCGTGATTTGTTACACTTATCGTATCGTGAACGCATCGAACGCTAAACGGGCGCAAACTGTAAATTGTTATACGTCTTAAGGCTGAGTGTGAATCAGTCATCACAAAAGAGTCGCTACTAGGTCAAAAGGAGAGTGCTGTATTAGTACAGAAGAATCGGGAGGCTGTATTAGTACACAAAAAAACACCTACCATGAGCAGATATGGTAAGTGTGATTGCTGTAAGTTATTTAATTATCGCTTCATCTAGCGAAAGGTATATATGTCGAGATCACCGGACAATAGCAGTTTGTAGTGTGGATTGATGCTTAAATGCAGTTACATTTCTCACAAGTGTTGTGGTAGCACTCGCTTTGCTCATCGATTTTTTCCCCACACTCTGTGCATACTTTTGCTGGTAAGTTTTTGAAGAATTCTACTACGTTTTCTAACATCTTGTTTGCCTCCTTTTAAGTACCAATCTGTACTATAAACTGTTTTTGTTGTTCTTAGTGTATTATAACAGTTTGCAAACGTCAACTAAAAAACGAAAAAAAGTGAAATTATTTTCTGTTAATTTTGAAAAAACACGTTCATAGTAGTGGGAACGGCGAAAGTAGAGTAAGATGAAAAGGTGTGAAAGCCTATCGTAGCAACGTTTTTTATCGATACATAGGCAACATGAAAATGTGAACAAATTTTGAAAGGATGAGTATGATGTATTTTATCGACAATAAAGGAATTACGGACCCACGTATTAATTTAGCGATTGAAGAGTATGTACTGCGCAACATGGACATTGAAAAGGACGATTTCCTTTTATTTTATATTAACGAACCATCGATCATCATTGGTAAAAACCAAAATACGATTGAAGAAATTAATACAGATTATGTGGAAGAACACGGCATTAAAGTTGTGCGTCGTCTATCAGGTGGCGGTGCGGTATATCATGATTTAAACAACTTAAACTTCAGCTTTTTAACGAAGGATGATGGCAATAGCTTCTCCAATTATAAAAAGTTCACACAACCCGTTGTAGATGCGCTTGAGAAAATGGGCGTAAAAGCGGAGCTATCAGGACGTAACGATATTTTAGCAGAAGGACGTAAAGTGTCGGGGAATGCCCAATACTCAACGCGCGGTCGCATGTTCAGTCACGGCACGCTTATGTTTAACTTAGATATTGATGCGGTCGTAAACTCATTGAAGGTAAAGCAAGATAAAATCGAATCAAAAGGCATTAAGTCTGTGCGTTCACGTGTTGCGAACATTTTAGATTTACTACCGGAAGATCGAAAAATTACAGTAGAGCAGTTCCGCTTAGAAATTTTAAAATCGATTTTCGGCGGCGAAGAAAACATTCAATATTACGAGCTAACGGATGAAGATTGGGCGAACATTCATGCCATCTCAAAGGAGCGTTACCAAACGTGGGAATGGAACTACGGTCGCTCACCGCGCTTTAACATTCAAAAGACGCACCGTTTCCCATCAGGCGGCTTAGATATTCGCTTAGAAGTGAGTAAAGGTATGATCATTGAAGAAGCAACTATTTTTGGTGACTTCTTCGGTGTTGGTGATGTGGCGGAAATTGCAGCTGCATTACAAGGTGTGAAATATAGCCGTGAAGCGATTGATGAAGCGCTTCAAGCGTTTGATATTCCAACATATTTCGGTGGCATTACAAAAGAGGACTTTTTAAAAGTCATTTATTAAACATGTGCGAAATGTTACGAGGTTCTTACAGCTTCGTGACATTTCGCGTTTTTTGTTTTGAGACAAAACATTTCGTGGTAGCTTGTAAGAAAGGGAAAAGGAGCGTGACCACATGAAATGGAAAACAGCGATCGCTGCATGTATTGCCGCGGTAACAATCACGGTGTCAAGTTCATCAGCAGATGCCGCCTTTACCGATGTACCAAAATCACAATGGTATGCAACGTCTATTGAAAAGTTAGCGAAATATGACATTATTAACGGGTATGAAGATGGCTCATTTAGACCACAGCAACATGTAACACGTGCGCAAGCGGCCACAATTATTGCGAACGCGTTACGTTTAAATACGAAAGATGTACGAAAGCCAAGCTATGTCGATGTGCCGACGACAAATGGACATTACGGCGCCATCGCTGCGTTAACGCAAAAAGGTGTGTTTCAAAACGGACAGCGGTTTAACCCAGGGCAGCCGCTCACACGTCAGCAAATGGCAAAGCTGCTCGTTGAAGCGTTTCATTTAAAAAGTAGCGGTATCGTGACGTTTACCGATGTGCCAGCGAAAAGCTGGAGCTACCGCTACATTGGGACGCTCGGTGCACTCGGCATTACGACGACACAAGGTGACTTCTCGCCGCATGCGTCGATCACGCGTGCGCAGCTATCTGCATTCATTGAGCGCACAATTGATTACAAGCGTCGTGACAACGAACAAGATATTTGGGATACGTGGAAAAACTGGGGTTAGTAGCGCACAGCGATTTTTGAGAGGGATGCTTTCTTTTCTGAAACACGACTCGTATAATAAACGAAGGATTGTGATTTAGTAGAGGAGGTAGCCTCATGGGTAGATTTGTCATTTATTTCTTGTTCATTATTTGTGCCATTACAATAGGTGATTTAGTGCAGCAGCCATTTGCGGAATTTATTCAACTCATTATTGGTGAAGGCCGTGCATTGCCGAATGCGTTTGGCACGATTGTGACAGCACTTGTCGTTGCATTAATGCTTGTTGGGTTAGAAAAATTAAAAAAATAGTCGCGCGACAACATGAACTTTTCTTCCATCGCATCGTTCATATACGTAGGGTCGTAATGACAAGCTATAAAGAAAGCATCTGTCACTGGTGAAGGAATACATACGCCGGCAGATGCTTTTTCGTATGTGCGCAGCTGAATAATGTTTATGTCAAAAACATACAGACGATTTGCGACATAGTGTACAATAGAAAGAGAAAAAGGAGCGTGAAGGCAAATGAATCAGCATCGTATTTTCATTGTAGAAGACGATCATAAAATTGCCTCGCTATTAGCCGATACACTACGTAAGTATCAGTATCAAGTCGAGGTTGTACAAGATTTTGAGCGACTGCTAGAAGAGGCGGTTGCGTTTAACCCACATTTAATTTTATTAGATATTAATTTACCCGCTTATGACGGCTATTATTGGTGCCGTCAACTACGCCAGCAAACGACGTGCCCAATTATTTTTATTTCGGCACGTTCAGGGGAAATGGATCAAATTTTTGCGCTTGAAAACGGTGGCGATGATTTTATTACGAAGCCGTTCAACTATGAAATTGTACTGGCGAAAATTCGCAGTCATATTCGTCGTACATACGGGGAATATGCACCGAAGCAAGAGGAGCGCACCGTGCGTGCAGGACAACTGCAGTTATTGCTTGAACGCATGGAGCTGCATAAAGGCGAGCTCATTGTGCCGCTTCAAAAGAAGGAATGTATTATTTTAAGCTTGCTCATGAGCCATACGCATAAAGTCGTTAGCAGAGAGCAGCTGTTAGAGGAGCTTTGGGATGACCAATCGTTCGTCGATGAAAATACGCTAAACGTCAACATGACGCGCGTGCGCAAAAAGCTCGTTGATTATGATGTGCAATCAAGCATTGAAACGGTGCGCGGCGCAGGATATCGCTTCGTGTTACATGAGGATGAGGCGTGATGAGCGTACGATTATTTTTGCGTGAGTATGCGACATTTATTATTTTGCAGCTCGTCATCACATTTTTTATGCTGACGATTTATTGGTTAGAAGGCTTTCGAAATTTGTCGACCGCTTTTTACGCGCTGAGCATTGCGTTGTTGCTCATGACATCATTTTTAGCCGCGCGTTACATGCTGCGCCTGCGCTATTACGATAAAATGACGCACATGCCAACGAAAATGGAAGATGCGCTACATAAAAGCGCGCGCACACCCGAGTCACGACAAGTGGAGCAATACGTGCAGCAGCTGTATCGCATTTATCAGTTTGAAGTGCAGGCGCTGTACGCCAATAAAGACCGTCACGATCAATTTATGAATCAATGGGTGCATCAAATGAAAACACCGATTTCAGTCATTGAGCTTTTATTGCAAGAAGAAGACGTCGATCGCCTGTCATTAAAAGAGGAAACCGAGCGCTTAAAAAACGGACTTGAAATGGTGCTGATGAATGCACGACTGGAGAAGTTTGAAGAGGATTTACAAGTGGAAACCGTTCATTTAAAGGCGATGCTAAGTGCAGTCGTGAATGAACATAAGCGCTTATTTATTACGAAGCGCGTCTTTCCGCAGCTTGATGTGGACGACGATGTACAGGTGACGACCGATTCAAAGTGGTTGCAGTTCATCGTCGGACAGTTTATTACAAACGCTGTGAAATATACATTTGAGCCACAAAAGAAAGTATATATTTCCGCAGTTGAACATGCGCAAACAATCGATTTAATTGTACGCGATGAAGGCATTGGCATTCCAACGTCAGATTTATCGCGCGTAACGAAAGCATTTTTTACCGGTGAAAATGGGCGCAAAACGGGTGAATCCACAGGTATGGGGCTTTATTTAGCACATGAAGTATCACTGAAGCTTGGTCATGAGCTACTGATCGAGTCAGAAGTAGGCGTTGGTACGATCGTGACATTGCGCTTTGTGAAATAACGACGTTAAGGGGGCAGCATATGGAAGAATTACAAGTGGAGGATTGGTATTTGCTTGTAGATAAAGTGACGACGGGTGAAATTTATAAAGCGTTGCCGCTGACGAGCGACACGGACGTGGCATTAAAAAACTTTACGGAAGTGTTAAAGTACGAAGCGGCCGACATGCAAATGCTGTTGCAACGGCTCGATGTTGATAATCGCAAACCGTTTCAATTTAGCGCATTACCTGTTGAGAACAACACAAAAATGCTGTATACCGGTGTGTTTTACGTACACGGTGCGGTCATGATGGGCGATTTTGATGCGTGGGACGTCGTGCTCGATATGTTTTGTTTGTCATTAACTGCAGACTTTGCGGATCTGCCACCTGAGATGGGTGAAACGGTCATTGAAATTAGTTTTGAAGCGGTCATGCCATGGATTTTAACAGAAAGTATGTGAAGCGATTTTGGCTATTTTACAATTAAAAGATGTAACGAAAGTATATGAAGGAAAAGTGACGCATCGCGCGGTTAGCCAGCTAAGCCTCGATGTGGAAAAAGGCGAGTTTTTGGCGATTATGGGCCCATCTGGTAGCGGTAAAACGACGCTGCTAAACATGATTTCAACAATTGATACACCAACTGCTGGCGACATTATGATCGAAGGCATCCGTCCAGCGACGCTGACAAAAAATGAGCTTGCCCATTTACGACGACGCAAGCTCGGCTTCATTTTCCAAGACTTTCACTTATTGCAAATGTTGACGGTTGAAGAAAACATTGTCGTGCCGCTTACGCTTGACCAGTATGACGTAGAAGAAATGCAGCGACGCGTTGATTCACTTGCACAAAGTCTAGGACTGACGGAGCTGCTGCATAAACGCCCGAATGAAATTTCAGGGGGACAAGCGCAGCGAACAGCGATCGCACGTGCGCTCATTCATCGTCCGTCCATTATTTTAGCGGATGAGCCGACCGGCAATTTAGATTCGCATATGTCGCGTGAAGTGTTGGAGCTTCTTAGTCGCGTGAATGAACAGCAGCAGTCGACGATCATTATGGTGACGCACGACCCGATTGCCGCGAGCTACTGTGACCGCGTGCTCTTTATTAAAGATGGACAATTTTTCAATGAAATTTATAAGGATGAACGTCGACAAACGTTTTTCCAGCGCATTTTAAATGTGCTTAGTTTACTTGGAGGTGGCGTCGGTGACCTTTCGTCAGTTCGCGTATCGCAACGTCATCCGCAATAGCCGAATTTATGCGGCATTTTTTATGGCGAGCTGCTTTTCAGTGCTCGTCTTCTTTATGTATTCGATGCTGCTGTTTCATCCAAATATCGACGAAAGTATTTTAGGATTTATGTCGCTGTTTGGCATGGCTACTGCGGAGCTCATACTCGTCATTTTTAGCTTCTTCTTTTTATTTTATTCAATGCGTGCATTTTTAGAGGCGCGGACGAAGGAGTTTGGGGTGCTGTTTCATCTCGGGATGGATGAGCAGCAATTTGGGCGACTTATTTTTTTAGAAACGATGCTCATTGGCATTGCATCGATTGTGATTGGGACCGGTTTTGGCTTTGCCTTTACGCAGTTTTTCTTTATGATTGTGCGTGAAATTTTGCGACTGGATACGCTGCCTATGTACTTTGCATGGGAGCCGTTTTTACTGACGGTCGGCGTGTTTTTAACAGCATTTATTATCGTTGCTTACGCAAGCATCGCGACGCAGCGCAAGCGACGTACAATTGATTTATTGCAAGAGCGCATCGAGGAGCAGCACGATGTTACGCTCATGCGCGCGCTATACGGCGTGCTGTTAATAGGCTTTTCGTATGCAGGCTCGATTATCGGCGTGATGATGGAAAATGTTGCATTTTTATTCATCGTGCCGCCGCTTGGTATTTTAGGGACGTATTATTTATTTAGCGATACATTGCCGTATATTTTAGAGCGCTTTCGCTTAAATAAGCAGCGGTACTGGCGCAGTTCGCTCGTCGTATCCATTTCTGAAACGATTCATACAATCCGCTCAAACGTGCGCATGTTTTTTGTCATTACAATTGTTTCAACGTTGACGTTTTTAACGATTGGTGCGCTCGCAACAGTCGCTTCGTATACGACGCAATATGAACGTTTAAACCCGCTCGGCATGGTATATAAAAGTACGATTGATAACCCGTATGAGCAGCAGCATATTGCGTCGCTGCGAAATCAACTTGAATCCGAAGCGCTGTCGTACAACTTATCGCGCTTTACCGTTGTCAAACAAACATCGTCTTACACAAAATACGAGGTCGAAGTGTTCCGCGAATCTGAAATTAATCATTTATTATTTTCGCTCGGCTATCCGCTCGTGACGCTTGGCACGGGGGAAGCGATGTTTATTCCATATTCAGAAGATGCCATTAAAACGTTAGCAAATCATACGGTGCGTACAGTGTTAAAGGAAAATAGCATTCCGCTCGTCATTGACAGCGTGTATCCGCAGTTTATTTTCCCGAGCAATTTTGTAAGCAGCAATTCCATCATTATTAGCGATGAGGATTTCGCGAAAATTACAAATCCGTTAATTGGCACGACGTTTCAGCAATCTGCGTATCGCCTGTACACATTTGACGTGCCCCAATGGATGGAGCTAGAGGAAATCGGCGTCGTCATTAATGCGATGGTCGATCAAGAAAACGTCAATCCACTCGGCTATCAACTGCCGTTTTATTTTGAAAATGCAGGGTTGAATTACTCGTTTATTTTAGCGACGTATTCATTGTTTACGCTCATTGTGCTGCTCGTTGCGGCGGTATTTTTACTCGCAGCCGGAAGCTTTGTATACTTTAAAATGTATGCGGACTTAGAACGGAGTCAAAAGCACTTTGATGTTTTACAGCGCATGGGCTTAACGGATCAAGAGCTGCATCGACTCGTGGATCGTCATTTAATGCCGCAGTTTTTCTTGCCATGGATTGTGGCGCTTGCACATAGCAGTGTTATTTTAATTAGTTTTAATATTTTACTAGAGCATTTTGTGAACATTTCGATTGTTGATGAAGTCATTATTGGCTTCTTTTCACTCATTGTCATTCAAGTGATTTATTACTATTTAATTCGCTGGCGCTACATTGTACATTTGAAACAAGGGGACTAAAAACAAGAAATAAGTTTAAAGTAGAATAAATTCGTTGTGAACGATAAATTATTGTTTTATAATGAAATGGAAAGTGAATGGCTATTCATAATAACAAAGGGGATGTTGTTGATGATGCTCGTACATACTGTGCAACAGCAAGCGAAACAAACGCCAACAAAAGTGGCGTACCATTTTCAAGGGCAGGATGTCACATATGAAGCGTTAGAACAGTCAGTAAGTCGATTTGCGCAAGGGCTACAAGATTTAGGGATTCAAAAGGGAGACAACGTGGCGCTATTACTCGGCAATACGCCACACTTTATTATTTCGCTGTACGCCATTATGCGCATCGGTGCAACTGCAGTGCCGGTGAATCCAACGTATACGAAAGATGAAATTAGCTATATTTTGCAAAATGCACAAGTAAAAGGCATCGTGGCGCTTGATTTATTGCTGCCACTTGTCGAAGTAGTTGCGGAGCATTTCCCGACCGTCGAAGCGTTTATTATTTGTGAAACGACGCCGCAAGTAGCGGAGCAAGTTGCGGCATTACAAGGTGCTGCAAAGGCGAAGACGAAGCTGTTTCAGCAAGTTGTAGCACAAGCGAGCGGCAGTGCTGAGATTGCCGACATTCACCGTGACGATACGGCGGTCATTTTGTATACGTCTGGTACGACAGGCCAGCCAAAAGGGGCAATGTTAACACACAACAACTTATATTGTAATGCGCGTGATATCGGCGTGTATTTAAATATGGATGAGCATGACCGTGTCATTGCGACATTGCCGGTATTTCATGTATTTGCGTTAACGGTTGTTGTCAATGCACCGCTTATGAAAGGTGCAACGGTGCTACTGGCGCCACGCTTTAGTCCAGCGGAAATTTATGCGCTCGCTAAAACCGAGAAAGCGACGATTTTTGCAGGGGTACCGACGATGTTTAACTTCCTGTTGCAGTTTAAAGACGGTGACCCAAAAGACTTTAAACATTTACGTTTAGCCATCTCAGGCGGCGCGTCATTACCTGTTGCATTGTTGCACGCGTTTGAGCAACAGTTTAATGTGCGCATTTCAGAAGGTTACGGTTTATCAGAGGCATCGCCGGTTACGTGCTTTAACCCGCTTGACCGCGAGCGAAAAGCAGGCTCGATTGGTACGTCAATTCCAAACGTTGAAAATAAAGTTGTGGACGAATACGGACAGGAAGTGCCAATTGGTGAAGTAGGCGAGCTCATTGTGCGCGGACCAAATGTCATGAAAGGCTACTACAAAATGCCGGATGAAACAGCGCTTGCGATTCGCGACGGATGGTTATATACAGGTGACTTAGCGCGTCGTGATGAAGATGGTTATTTCTTCATCGTCGATCGTAAAAAAGATTTAATTATTGTCGGAGGCTTCAATGTGTATCCGCGTGAAGTGGAGGAAGTGCTCTATACACATCCAAACGTTGTGGAAGCAGCGGTAGTTGGCTTCCCGGACCAAACATTTGGCGAGGCGGTACATGCGTTTATCGTCTTGAAGGAACCGACGACGAGTATCGAAGAGATACAAGCATTTTGTCGGGAGCATTTAGTGAAATATAAAGTGCCAACGACGATTGAGTTGATCGATGAGCTACCGAAAAATTCAACCGGCAAAATTTTACGCCGCTCATTTAAAGAGCGCATCGAACAATAATACACGGGTCATTTCAACAGAGCGCCATTCGATCTTGATCGAATGGCGTTACTTGTATTATAAAAAAGGACGTTTACGACGGAGACGACATGTTTCACAAAGAGGTGGGACAATTTGTTTTAGCAACTTTTGAAGCGGATGTTCATACGGTGTTTGGCGACGACTTGAAAGGGCGATTGGCTTGCCACATTTTATACAAGTAGTAGTTGGCACTCGGCGCATACAAAGCACTCCTTTTACAACGAGTATGCCACAAAAGTACACATGGCGGCTATTTTGAACAACGTCTCATTCGATGATACAATTATTACGAAAATCGAAATAATGAAGGAGTGTTTGAATGATGAAACAAACGGTAACGATTCAAGATTTGTATGCACTACAATCGATTACAAGTCCAAAGCTTGCACCAAATGAGCAGGAAGCGGTGTTTATTCGCACGCAGTTAAACGAAGATAACAATAATTATGAAGCGCATTTATTTCATGTGGATTTACAAACGGAAGAGGTGACGCAGTGGACGTTTGGTAACGAGCGTCTATCATCACCCGCGTGGCGACCAGATGGCAGTGCGGTCGCATTTTTAGTAAAGCGCGATGACGCACAGCAGCTATACATGTTGCAAAAGCGCGGTGGCGAAGCGCGCGCGATTACATCGTTACCAAACGGTGTAACGAGTTTTTTATGGGCACCATGTGGCACGAAAGTATACGTCACGACAACGTCTATTGACGGCGCACCGGTAACGGAGAAAGTAGAGAAAAAGGAAGATGAAAAAGTAAAGCCGTACAAAGTGGATGGCATGAAATATAAAATGGACGGCGTCGGTGGTGACGGTTTACGCGCGCAAAATCGCGTGCAGCACATCGCGGTTGTGGATGTTGAAACAGGTGACGTCGAGCAGCTAACAGACGGCGCGTTTTCGTATCACTTACAGGCGATTAACCATGCAGGTACACAGCTTATTTATAGCGTTAACCGCGCTGAAAATAAAGATTGGAACTTCCAGTCGATGATGTATGTATATACGATTGGGACGAAAGAAGAAGTGGTATTAAACGAACGTGAAGGCTATTTTGGTGGCGCAGCCTTTTCATTTGATGATGCGTACATTGCATATGTCGGTGCCGATCAAACGTTTAAAAATGCCACGCATGCAGATGCGTACGTCTATGACATTGCGCACAACGTTACATTCAATATTACGGAACAAATTGATGCACCCGTTGGCGATTATGTCGTAGCGGATCATCAGCAAAGTGTAGATGCACCGGCCATTATATGGACAGAAACGAACGCGCTATATTTCCAACTATCGGTGATGGGAGATGTGCGCCTTTACTATGCGACGCTTGATGGTGCAGTGTATCCCGCTTCACAAGAAGGGGAGCATATTTATGATTATGCGGTCATGAAGTCGGGCAATACGGCGCTCGTTGCTGTGACAAATTGCACGTTCCCAGGGGAGTTGTTTTTCTACGACATTACGACGGGCGCACGCACGCAGCTGACGCACTTTAACGACGCATGGCTAGAGAACGTACAAGTTGTTGATGCAGAGCCGATCGTGTACCGTTCAAAAGACGATCGCTTTGATGTGCACGGCTGGTTAATGAAACCGGCAAATTTTGAAGAAGGCAAAACGTATCCATTAATCGTTGAAATTCACGGTGGTCCGCACACGATGTATGGCAATTCATTTTTCCATGAATTACAGCTATTAGCAGCGCAAGGTTACGGCGTGTTGTATACAAATCCACGCGGTAGTCACGGCTACAGTCAGGAATTTGTCAATGCGTGCCGTGAAGATTACGGTGGTGGCGATTATGAGGACATTATGGCAAGTATAGATTATGTATTAAATTCATATAATTGGATTAAAAAGGACGAATTAGGGGTAACAGGAGGTAGTTACGGTGGATTTATGACGAACTGGATTGTTGGTCATACAGATCGTTTTAAGGCAGCGGTTACACAGCGTTCGATTTCAAATTGGATTAGCTTTTATGGTGTGTCAGATATCGGCTATTATTTCACACCGTGGCAGATTGGCGCCAATATGACGGATGTAGACAAGCTTTGGGAACATTCGCCATTAAAGTATGCAGGTGATGTGAACACACCACTATTAATTTTACATAGTGAAAAAGATTTCCGTTGCCCAATTGAACAAGCGGAGCAACTGTATATAACATTGAAAGCGCAAGGGAAAGAAACGGCTTTTGTTCGCTTCCCAGACAGCGATCATAATTTATCACGTAATGGCATTCCGTCGCTGCGCCAGGCACGTTTAGCGGAGATGCTTCAATGGTTTGAAACTTATATAACAAAATAAGTATTAGTACATGACAAATAACGTGTTCGTTAGTAAAATAAACCTAGTGTTTATTTAATTGTTCGACTTTGTTTTAATTTATAGGTTGATAGTTTTATGTTTCGGTACGACGTGTTAAAAACCTCCATTGATAGGTGAGTTTCCCTTCAAATTTATAGGATTTTACAGCGCAAATTGAACACCTTTTTGGAAGGAAGTAGAAAAGGTTGTTTCGTGCAAGACATAAAATGTTGAAGTTCAGTGAAACAAACGCACAGTTTGCATAAATGTGAATAAATAAGAGGGGGATATTGCATGGAAGTGTTTGTAGGCAGACAACCAATATTTGATGCGCGCGAGCAAGTAATCGGTTACGAGCTATTATATCGCAGTGACCAAGTGCGTACACATAGCGAAGGCAATGGTGATGACGCTACGACGCAAGTTCTCGCA
>JAHAYH010000051.1 GCA_018384745.1 Caryophanon sp.
CGTCTGGTCGGGGCGTGTACCGCCTTACTTGAGCCTGTAGTCTCAAGCGCACGCTTTTCGCGCTGGAGTCCGCCTCTTGTTCCATGCAACATGTAGGTGCCGGTTTCAACCCCAGCTTTCGGTGATGAACCTTTTAATTACATAGTATATAGTTATTGTTATACCTATATTTCAAACTTTTTAAACGTTTAGCGGAACACAAGTACGGTCATAACAATGCTCCAAATGGATACTGCAAGCGAAATGAGTGCGACAATCGCAAACGTCCCGAACATAAGAAGGCTTGTCACATCACCGGATAAGTTAGCCCCGATGCTAATAAAGAATGTTACAGCAAAGAGCAGCAAGCTTGAGAGGGCAATTGTTTGACCGATGAGCGCACGCTTTGCATGGAAGCGCACATACTCATTTGCTTGTGCAAAATAAACGACAAGCGGCACGATGAATGGGCAAAATAAAATACTGCTATAGCTAAACGCACTTAATAGCTGTTCATTTTTCATAACGTTCACGCTCCTTTAGTTGTATATACGTTCGTTCGTAAAAAAAGATTCGTCAAAACATTGAGGAAATGAGGCACGTGCGCTATACTAAAAGCAATTAAACAGTAGACCACAAGGGGCGCTGATGAAGTCAGCTGAGATGTACACGTATTGTACGAACTCTTTGAACCTGTAAGTTAACACTTGCGTAGGAATGTGGATAGAAACCGACTGCAACGATGTCAGGCTCTGTCCTGGCATCTTTTTTTATTGTCAGGGATCTTTCGTTCACGTACATGTCTATTGTCAAATTGACAAAGGAGTGGAACAAATGAAGAACAAAAAACTGTTAATGCTAATGGAAATTGCGATTTTTGCCGCGATTGCATTAGTGCTGGACCAGCTGTCGTTTAAGCTTTGGCCTCAAGGTGGCTCCATTAGTTTAGTGATGGTGCCAATTGCATGTATGGCACTGCGATGGGGCTTGCAAGCAGGATTGATCACAGGCTTACTCGTTGGTATTTTACAAATGGCGTTTGGTGCGTATATTTTACATTGGCTACAAGCGCTCATCGATTATGGTGTCGCGTTTACCGTTGTTGGGTTTATTGCTGTTGTGCGTAAACCGGTGTTGCAAGCAATTGCCGCGCGCAACCCGAAAAAGCTTGCGGGCTATATCGTCGTAGGCATCGTCATCGGTGGCATGCTACGATACGTGGCACATTCCATTGCAGGGGCGGTATTTTTTGCCGAATATGCAGGCGACCAAAATGTGTGGCTTTATACAATTATTTATAACGGAACGTATATGATTCCGGCGATTATTTTAACAGCGATTGCGGCTGCGCTATTGTTTACATCGGCGCCGCGTTTAATACAACGATAATGTGTGCGTCATCGATTTTTGTCGATGGCGCTTAATTTTTGTGCGATATACAATGTCGTATGATATAGTAAGGGATGATAATTTAAATATAAGTGAGGGATTTTGAGATGATCGTTACAACTCAAGAAGAATTAGATGCGTTCAAAAAAATCGGCCGCATTGTAGCTGAAATTCGCGAAGAAATGAAAGCTGCGACAAAGCCAGGCGTAACTACAAAACAATTAGATGAAATTGCAGGTCGCATGTTTGAAGAAGCAGGTGCTGTATCAGGACCAAAAGGCGAATATGATTTCCCAGGGTACACATGTATTTCGGTTAACCATGAAGTAGCACACGGTATTCCAGGTGACAAAGTGATTCAAGAAGGCGATCTTGTAAACATTGACGTATCAGGCTCTTGGAATGGTTATTTCGCAGATACAGGCATTTCATTCGTCGTTGGAGAAGGCTATGCGGACAAAGAAAAACTTTGTGCCGTTGCGAAGTCTTCATTTGAACGCGCAATGACAAAAGTAAAAGCGGGTTCTCGTTTAAACCAAATTGGTAAAGCGGTAGAGCGCGAAGCAAATGACCACGGTTTAACGGTCATTATGAACTTAACGGGTCACGGTTTAGGGAAGTCGTTACACGAAGCACCAGACCACATTTTAAACTACTATGATGCATGGGATTCAACGATTATGAAAGAAGGTATGGTGTTAGCGGTTGAGCCATTCATCTCAGCAGCAGCCGAGCATATCGTTGAAGCAGGTGACGGTTGGACGTTCATTACACCGGACAAATCATTAGTGGCACAAATTGAGCATTCAATTATCGTGACAAAAGATAAGCCGATCATTTTAACGTCTTTAGACGAAGAATAGTCAAATAGCATATAAACCATCTCTTAATGGAACAAAGCCTCGGTGAATGAGTCATTCGCCGAGGCTTTGTTGCGTGCTATGGATCAATCCGTCTTTTTTATAATGTGTTTTGTGTAAACGTCACAGGGCGCGTACGCATGTTTTCATGGAAGCGACGCACTTCGCGATACGGCAATGCACGATGCGGCGCGCGGTGATTATCGATGTCCATTTGATAATGCTCGACGCGTTCTTTTGGCATGTACAATAAGCGTTGGAACGGGTTTATGGCAATGGCATTCGCGTATTTACCGAATACAGTAAAGCCGTGACCATCGTTAAAGTACATGTTCAAAATTTGACGATTATGGGCAATGGCATACGGCGTATCGCATAAATACCAGCAATCTTTAAACGTAATGCCAAGCAGCACGACATATTCTAAATGTTCTTCCAGTGCACATTCGATAAATTGATTCGATTCTTTATGAAGATGGAATGTTTGCATGTTCGCATCGAATGCGGCAAGTTCATAGTAAATGAGTGGAATAACAGGTAAGCGTTCGCGATCTTTCATCATTAAATTGTTTGGAGGACGTTCTGATACTAAAAATAAATTGTTTTTTGTGTAGTAGGCAAGGTCTTTGCCGATAATTTGCTGATGCTGTGTATTTTCATAGACGACTGCATAATACATATTTAAAAAGCAAATAATGATGTATTTTTCATCTGGATAATGCGACGAGCGAATGTACTGTTCACAGCTTTCGATTGTTTCAAAGCCTTCATAAAAATGATAGCTATCGTAAATCGAATTGAGCCATTCACGACAAAGGCCATCTTCTGTTTCAAAATATAGCGAATCTGGATCTGCCATTTTACGCGCCGTAATAAGCTTGCCTTCATACATACGGATAATGCGATAATGAATTAAGTTTTTTACAAGTGTTGTCATATATTCTTCTTTTGATGGTACAACTTTTGTAAATGACATAAAAAAACCCCTCCTTTTTTAAACCTTTGTATCTAAAAACATTCGCTTAACTTAGGTATATAGTTTAGTTTACGGGATTATTGCCTTTTTGGAAATATAAACGATTGTAATTAAATAAAAATATTGGACGACTTTCATAACACATCATTCAGTTCGTGGTGTATGATAAGACGTAGTAAAAAACATGGATAATTTGTTTGAGAGGAAGAATTTACATGAAGCGACAACCGTTTTTGCCGATTATTGTAGGTACGGACATTAACGCTTACAATATGGCCATTTCTTTTCATGAGGAATATAATATTAAGCCGATTTTAGTCGGAAAAGGTGTACTACCGTTTACAAACTATAGCAACATTCCACAAAAAATTGAGTACGATAAAAATTTAGCAGATGAAACGCAATTTGCGAAAATTTTAATCAAAGTTGCTAAAAAATATAAGAAAAAAGCAGATCAGTTATTATTAGTCGGCACCAATGATTTATATGTGCGTCTCATTATTGAAAATCGCGATGTATTACAAGAGCATTTCGTCTTTAACTACTTGCAGGAAGATGTAATGAACGATTTACAATATAAAGCGAACTTTTATAAGCTGTGCGAACAGTACGGTCTTGATGCACCGACGACGTTTTTCTACAGCTGTGCAAGCACAGAGCCATTCAATGAAACGATGATGTTCCCTGTCATTGTTAAGCCAAGTAACGGCATTGAATATAGCCAACATAAATTTACCGGGCAACAAAAAGTATATAAAGTACAAGATGAGCAGGAACTACACAGCGTGATTGAGATGATTCGCGCAAGCGGCTACCGCGATGAGCTGATCATTCAAGATTACATTCCAGGGGAAGACACAGCGATGTGGGATTCGGTTGTATACATGAGCTCAAAAGGAAAGCCACAGCTCGTATCGTTTGCGCAAGTGGTGCTACAAGAGCATACCGTAACAGCAATCGGGAACTATACCGCCCTTATTTCTCGCTACAATGAAGAGATGATGACGAAGCTTGTAGGCTTTTTACAAGCGGTCGGATATGAAGGGTTTGCGAACTTTGACTTAAAATATGACGAGCGCGATGGTAAGTTTAAAGTGTTTGAAGTAAATATCCGTCAAGGACGCTCAAGCTACTACGTAACGGCGCTTGGTCATAATATGGCGCGCTACTTCGTTGAAGATTTAATCGAAAATAAAGAAAAAGAATGCACGTATTTAGAGGGCGAAGTGCTATTTTCGGTCGTGCCGAAAATCGTTTTAAAGAAATTTGTTGCAGACGAAGCGGTACAAAAAGACATTCGTCGTTTAATTAAAGCGGATAAGCTTGTGAATCCGTTATTTTATCCGAAAGATCGACACTTTAAACGCAAGCTATACTTAGCAGCACGCCAAGTGAATTATTACAAAAAGTATAAAGAAAACGTGTGGTAACAGCGTCAACCTAGAGACTGAGACATAAGTGATGTTTGATTGTTCACGGAGGAAGTTTAGTGTGGCATCGCCCTTATGACAAACATGTACCACTTTTGCCGCCGTTCCCGAAAGGATTGCGTCCGCGAAACGAAGCGTTGTCAAATAGCCAAAAAGAGCTTGGGACAGAAGTGGAACTTGGATAAAAATGCATCCAGTTTGATACTAAAAATTTGATAGATGATCACGACGCGAAGAGCGGATAATACGGTTCGAGCGCCTTGAGCAGGCGGATGGACATCGCGGGACTCACGCGGCCGTGGAAGTCGATCGCGATATCGACCTTTTTGCCGACGCGCTCACGCACAGCGGCGAAGCGCTCAACGACCTTGTCGACCATTTCCATATTGTCGATGGGCCTGATCGGCGGGATGATGGAATATTTCATAACGGTGAAGCCGTCGGCGAGACGCTTGTCCGTTATCTTCAGCATGTCGGGTATCGGGAAGTCGCCGGGGTGGCCGGTCGGCTTGAGGTGGCCGTACATTCGCACCTTGTCGCGGTAAGCTCCGCCGAGCATTTCAAAGACCGGCATGTTATAGTAC
>JAHAYH010000055.1 GCA_018384745.1 Caryophanon sp.
ACATGTTTCTTACTCTTATTATGGGAATATTTAATTTATTCGCTAGCCCAGACTTATCATATAAGGAATTTGAAAAATGGGTGGATAGTTCGTTGAATACGGAGTTGCCAAAAGATGTTGTAGCATTTTGCTTCAATCTCTATGATGATGGCAATGGACAGTGGTCTGTCGAACTTGTTGGAACTTCTAGTTTTGACAAAGATGACAGCGATTGGGCTTGTAATGAAGTCTTTGATACTCGAAACAATCCATTGAAATGGAAGAGTAAGGAATCATGGAAAAAAGTACTCTCATCGGTTAGATCTCATTTAGAGACATATCTGAAGAATGGGAAACATGCTTCATTGTTGCGCAGTCAACAGGGAATAGGACTCGGCTTTGTTGATGGTGATCTGATCATACTGTAAAATTTTGTTATTCAACATTGATTGAATTACGATTATGAATGAACTGGATAATAAATACCGTAAGTTCCTTGGACTTTCAGAGGTGTTGCCTTCATGGACACGAATAGAAGCGTGCAATGAAGTGTTTTATCATGATGGAAAGAGTCTTCTTAAGGAAATTCGCAATGACAGGGATGGATATTTTGAGTGTGATCTGAACGAGCCGCTGCCAGAGAAATTCAATAGGACTGTCATTGAGAAGTTTAAGACAAATATCTACTTCTTATATTCTTGCCCGCATATCAAGATTGGCAATATTGTTTCGCAAAGGACTTATATAGAGGATGTTACTGACAATTGGGAACATTGGCTCGATGCCTGGATGAATGATACCACTGAAACTGATCTTGCAGAACTAGAGGAATTTTCCAAACAGACAAAATCTAGACAGAAATATAGTGAAGGTGATTTCTTTGCCTTCAAACTCAGCAGAAGAAAATGGGGATTTGGAAGGATCATATACGATATCCATAAAAGAAAGAAATCGGAAGAGTTTATCGCTGGTAAGAACTATGGCTTGAGCAACTTGATGGGACATCCTTTAATTGTTCAAGTGTATCATCATATATCTTCTACCCCTGATATAACCATAGAAGAACTGAAAGGTAAGAAGATGCTTCCGTCTCAGCCGATATTTGACAACAGATTCCTGTATGGAGATTATAGGATAATCGGCAATGCTCCTGTTGAAATGTCTGAGATCATTCCGCTTGAGTCTTTTGGACGCAGCCTGGATGCTAATGATACTTTCTGGTATGTCCAATATGGTCTCACGTACCGGGAAAAGCGTAGACCTCCTTTCCTGATTTCCAAGGAATATAAGAATGAGTCAATCGGATTCGGTCTGCGTGTCAATGTAAAATTGATTAATGATTGTATTGCTGCAGACAGCAATTCCCCTTATTGGGATCTGGATTATTATTATATTCGTGAAGATTTGAGAAATCCCACCAATGCCAAAATGCGTCGCCGTATATTCAGGCATTTTGGAATCCAAGACAAATAAATTTCAATTTTATGGTCACTTATTTTGATGCATGTGAGATTCTTGAAATGCTGTCTGAAGCATCTGTAAAGGTGTTTCTGGACGGCGGTTGGGGTGTCGATGCACTTATAGGCAGAGAAACAAGAATACATAACGACATCGATCTGTTCGTAGAGAAGAAAGACTATGGTAAGGCCATATCCGTGATTACCTGGAAGGGATACAGAGAAGTTGTAATGGACTATACGACCGATAGCCATACTGTCTGGAAAGATGACAACGGAAGAATAATCGATCTGCATTGTTTCGAATATGTCGAAGATGGAATTCTATATGACGGATACACTTTCCCAAGCGAAACTTTCTCAGGTAAAGGAAATATCGGGAATATTGAGGTAACATGCATAAACCCGGAGGCACAGGTACAGTTCCATCTTGGATATGAATACGATGAAAATGATGTCCACGACGTCCTGTTATTATGCAGAACTTTCAATCTTGAGATACCGGAGCAATATAAAACTCACATCTGATTCAATATGCTATGATTACTGATAGTTATGATATTGAAACTGAACCAATGATCAATCTGTTTGATTTCTACGGCAGACGTGGAGATTTTGCAGATATATGCCTGATAATATTCTCGAAGGAGATTCATCGGCATTTACTTGATTCCTACGAATCTGAAATTATTGCAACTATGCCGGCTTGCAATGGCGATACGCATATCTATAAAACAACTTATAAAGGAGTTACGATAACTTTCTACCTGTCAGGAATAGGTTCAGCAGTAGCATCCTCTCAATGTCATCTTGCAAGCTGGCTAACTGGAGCATCAAAGTTCATTATGTTCGGTTCCTGTGGCAGTCTTGACCGTACAACCACACAAGGTAGATTTATCATACCGACACAAAGTTACAGAGGGGACGGGTGTTCATATTATTTTGCAGCACCAGCCGACTATATTGATATAGCCGCAAGCAAGGAACTTTCCATAATTTTCGACAAATTATCTGTACCATATATTACAGGTAAAATATGGACGACAGATTCGATGATCAGAGAAACAAAAGGACTTGTACGCAAACGTATGGAAGAAGGGTGCATCGCTGTAGAAATGGAATTGGCTGGAGTTCAATCTGTGTGCGACTTCTACAATTTGAAGTTGTATGCTTTTTTTGAAGCAGGTGACATTTTGGATACAAATGGATATGAAGCCAAAGGCTTGAACAATGCCAACCATAGTTTAAACAAACTTTATATCGCTTTAGAAACGGCAACCTACATCTGAAGTATATGAGAATTGTAAATTCGAATTTATCTAACAGCCT
>JAHAYH010000071.1 GCA_018384745.1 Caryophanon sp.
GCGTCTGCTGATAGATCGCCATATCATCGGTAAACAGACCGTGTCCTCTGATATGCTTGAAACCGATATGCTCCTGGACCAGCTTCACCCTGCCCGTCAAGGATGACGAGCGCGGCGAGGAGGCTGCCCGTCAGATCGCAAAGAAGATGGGTCTGGAAGAACCCAATGTGGCTTACCATCACGCTCTGGATAAGGAGTTTACCTTCTATGTGGTCTATGGCAGCTGCGTCCATTCTGTGAACTACGAGGACATCCATGTTATCACCGTGGAGTCCGATGTCATGAGCATGGAAGATACCAATGACTACATCCGCGAGAACATTGGCCGCAAGGTCGTTATGGTGGGTGCCTCCACCGGTACCGACGCTCACACTGTGGGCATCGACGCCATCATGAATCGTAAGGGCTTCGCCGGCCACTATGGTTTGGAGCGCTACGAGATGATCGAGGCTTACAACCTGGGTTCTCAGGTTCCCAACGAGGAGTTCATCAAGAAGGCTCTGGAGCTGAAGGCGGATGTGCTGCTGGTTTCCCAGACCGTCCTCCTGCGTTCAAACCCGGGTAAGGTTCCTCGCGTATCATCGAATTAAACCACATGTTCCTCCGCTTGTGCGGGCCCCCGTCAATTCCTTTGAGTTTCACCGTTGCCGGCGTACTCCCCAGGTGGATTATTTAACGCTTTCGCTGTGGAGCTTACTGTCTATCGCAAACTCCTAATAATCATCGTTTACTGTGTGGACTACCAGGGTATCTAATCCTGTTTGATACCCACACTTTCGTGCTTCAGTGTCAGTTATGGCTTGGCAAGCTGCCTTCGCGATCGGAGTTCTGCGTGATATCTATGCATTTCACCGCTACACCACACATTCCGCCTGCCCCAAACATACTCAAGCCCTCCAGTTTCAACGGCAATTTTATGGTTGAGCCACAAACTTTCACCGCTGACTTAAATGGCCACCTACGCACCCTTTAAACCCAATGAATCCGGATAACGCTCGCATCCTCCGTATTACCGCGGCTGCTGGCACGTAGTTAGCCGTCCCTTTCTGGTAAGTTACCGTCACTGTGTGAACTTTCCACTCTCACACACGTTCTTCTCTTACAACAGAGCTTTACGATCCGAAAACCTTCTTCACTCACGCGGCGTTGCTCGGTCAGGGTTGCCCCCATTGCCGAAGATTCCCTACTGCTGCCTCCCGTAGGAGTCTGGGCCGT
>JAHAYH010000074.1 GCA_018384745.1 Caryophanon sp.
CTAGAATGTCGTTCAGTTTCAAAGTATCATCAGCTAAAATAACAATTTCTCCCGGATAAGCGGTGTCTGTCCGAACAATTTTCCCCTTTGGATGGAATACGCATCTCTGTGATTTTCAGCTTTTCTCTCCCGGCCTGGGCCACCGTATCCGGCAGGCGCAGCGGTCCGCTGTATAGCCGTAGATATACACGCCGCTGGCCGCAATCTGTATACTCCACCTTAAAAACTCTACCGCACAGGGCGGCGCTCCCCTGTTCCCCAATCGGTTGGAACAGCCCTGTCACCGCATCCATCAACGGTTGAATGCCAAGGCCATTTTTGGCGCTGCCATGATAGACTGGGAACAGGGAGGCGTCTTGAACCCGCTGCTGTTCCTCCCGCGCAAGTTTTTCCCGGCTGATTGGTTCTCCTTCGATATACTTTTCCAATAATTCATCGTTATTTTCGATGACCGCATCCCATAACCCGAAGGAGTACAACGGAATGGAGGTTTCCTGCGCCAATGCCCTTCCGGTCGGCTATGACAATGGTCTCGGCCAGATAGAGCAGTGGATAAAGGAAGGCAGGGAAACTCCGCTTGCGGAGAAGAAAGGTTCTGTGCATCAGAAGGATATCCGCAAGGATTATCTGGATTTCCTGCTCGGCTACAAGCCGGATCTCTCAGGATTGAAACTGGCCTTCGACCTTTCCAACGGAATGAGCACCCTCTTCGCAAAGGAGATTTTCGGGGATGCTCCAGAGTATATTTTCGACGACATGGACGGCACATTCCCGAATCACGAGCCCAATCCGCTGGTGCACAAGAATGTGGTAGCCCTCGAGGAGCTCGTGAAGAAGACCGGTGCCGATGCCGGCGTTATCTATGATGGCGATGCCGACAGGGTTATGTTCGTGGACGAGACCGGAAAGTTCGTGTCACCGGACCTCATCATCGCCCTCCTGGGTCATTATTTCATTGACGAGAGGGGAGAGAAAGGCATTGTGATACAGGATATCCGCAGTTCGAAGGCCGTGGGCGAGTATCTCGAGCCGATGGGTGCGGAGATGTTCACCTGGAAGGTGGGCCGCGCCAATGCCGCACGCAAGCTCCGTGAACTGGACGGCGTCTGGGGCGGTGAGCTCGCAGGCCATTATTACTTCCGGGATTTCTTCTATTCCGACAGCGGACTCCTCGCTTCCATCCTGGTGCTCAGGGTGCTGGCCTCAATGAAAAGGAAGGGGATAAGCTTCAGCCAGCTCATCGGCCGCATTGCCGGCTATGAGAATTCCGGCGAGATCAATTTCCGCGTCGAGGACAAGAAGGGGGCGATGGATGCCATCCGCGACCATTTCAC
>JAHAYH010000077.1 GCA_018384745.1 Caryophanon sp.
CTTCGAGCAGGCTTTTCTGGGGGCATGGCTTGAGCCTGTAGTCTCAAGCTCATGCTATTCCCCTAGAAGTCCGCTCTTTGCGTCGTGATCGTCTATCAAACTTTCAGCATATAACTAGATTGCATTTCATTGAAATTCTACTTCTTTCTCAGGCTGTTTTATTACGGCGCAATTGGTTGCTGCACGTCTGGAATAACGAAGTTGCCGAGTGAAGCATCGGTGCGCTTTCCTTTGCCATAAAAGCGAATATCTGAGACGACAACTTCCATGATCGAGTGCTGTCCTTTATCATTTTCATACGATCGGCGATTCAGCTTGCCTGACACCGCAACAAGCGAACCTTTTTCACAATACTTCGCGGTGTTTTCAGCAGAGACACCCCATATAACACATGGTAGAAAATCTGCACGATCGTCCTGACTAAAAACATTTGGCACAGCTAAGCTAAAGTTCAACACACTTTTTCCGCTTGCGGTCGTGCGGAGCTGTAAGTCATGCGTAATGCGGCCAACAAGTAACACGTGATTCATACAAAGCACCTACCTTTTTTAAGATTGCTTGTAGCATACAAAGAAGTACAGACAATCGTCAACGTGGTGAAAAATGAAAAATCGCTCTATAAACTGTGCGTAAAATAAAAAAGTTACGCACTTTTGCATCATTTTCGCTGCACAAATTTCGATTTTGCACACTTTGCCCTTTTTTGCCATGTTATACTGAAACAAAGCAACGGGAAAGATGGACGGAGCATGCCAAGACGACTCAATATTAGGATGGTGAAGCAGTTTTATGAAAACGTTTAAAATGATGTATTTTGAGTTTGATTATAACGATGAAACAATCCAAATTCCGCTTGAAGATGGCATTTTAATTAATCAAGAAAATAGCTACAACGTATGGATCATTGAAGCCTTTATAAAAAAAGAGTATAGCAAACATTTCCCGCAGCTGCTTGAATCAAAAGAAATTTTCAACGCGCGTGCAGTCATCTCCTTTCCAGATAATGACCCTGCGCACTTTGCACTCGCTGTGTATGCGGTTGAGCCGATTAAAGACGCTTACGTATCGGTGTTATTTAAAGGAACGGTTGCGGTAAAGCGCCAGCACTATGCGGAGGACTTACTAGAGCAATTGCTAGCAGACGGTTTAAGCGGCGATGAATTGCAGCACCAATTTAAGCTCGGCTTACATTACCGACCACCGCTTCGACCGACCGATAAAAAAACAGAACAAGCAGACGTATAGAAAAAGCATTGGCAGCTGTGAACTGCCAATGCTTTTTGTTTATGCCTGCATATTTTTTAGCTGTTGCTCCACAAACGTTGCTTCTGCTTTACAGCCGTATGTGAAGTTCGTGCCGCGCTCTTTTTGAAGCGCATCAATTGTCGCTACTTGCTCTGCTGTCGGTTGCTCCTCCAGCATTTTCGCTAAGCTTTCATTGATTTTTTCGGCAAGCACTTCATGGAATTCTTGACTTGCACGTACATCTTCTGATACTTTATCATACCAAGCTGCATTTTGTTGGAAATAGCTTTGCCAAAACGCCACTAAATCCTCCATTGAAAAGCGCTCTTCGTCCCATTCGATTTCCGCAAAATAAAGCTCCACCGATGTGTTGATCGAACGCGTAATGCTGCTTTTTATACCTGAAGATAACTCTTTATACATAGTTGTAAAACCCCCTACAAGTTTAACAATGACATCATTGTTTCATTTCTTCTATCATGAATGCGCACATAAACACTATGCACGACAAATTACGTATATCGTCATAACAAATTGACAAAATCGTCAACTTGTTTATTTTATATTGTTTGTAGAAGAAATGCAAATTGACCTATTGGGCGTTTACCGGTCCAAGCGCAAATAAAATTTCACATTCGCACACAAGCTCACCATCTACTGTCGCAATGCCTTTTCCTTTACCCATTTGCCCGCGCAGTTTGATGAACTCGACTTGTAAATCAAGGCGATCCCCTGGTACAACTTGACGCTTGAAGCGGCAATTGTCAATGCCCGTTAAAAAGGCAAGACGTCCTTTATTCGCTTCTTGTGATAATAGCGCAACTCCCCCAACTTGCGCTAATGCTTCGACAATTAACACGCCTGGCATTACTGGATAGCCTGGGAAGTGTCCGTTGAAAAATTCCTCATTCGCAGATACGTTTTTATAGCCAACTGCGCGCTTTTCTTCCACTTCTAACACGCGATCCACTAATAAAAATGGATAGCGATGCGGTAAAATTTCTTGAATTTGCTGTGCGTTTAACATATGAAAATCCCCTTTGTGTATGTAATGAAAAAATGAAGGTAAAGAATAAATTATTCTTTACCATTCATAATATCGAATATATGTTCCCATGTACTTAGTTTCACGACATCCGCTGCTTCGCCACCGCCAAGCATACTGTAGCCAACTAATAAGCCTGCTAATGCGACAACGATGAGCACTACAAGAAATACGAGGATACGTAGCCATAGTGGAAACGCGCGAAGCTTCGTTTTCTTACCACTTTGTACGTCCGTTGATTCGCTTGATGCCGCATGTGAAGTTTTCTCTAACATTACAGTTGCTTCAGCTTTTTCATTTTGCATAGTACGTTTGCTCCTTTTAACTATTACGAACGAGCACTATTAATTAACCCGAGCATTTGATCGGCAATCGTCACTGCGCGTGAGTTAAATTGATAAGCGCGTTGAGTTGCAATAAGGTCTGTCATCTCTTTTGACATATCAACGTTTGAAGCTTCAAGTGCATTGTTTTGAAGCGCAATCGCTCCACGTGCTTGCCCTTCAAGCTGCATTAATACATCTTCTTCATTATAGCCTAATTCATCAAAATTGGTAGGCACGTCAAAGTACGTCGCTGAAATATGCTCTAAAAGTTGTGGTTTGTAAACTTGCGTCACACCGATTTGTACTTCAATAGTTGGAATCGTGCCATCTGCTTGTGCAGGATATTGGACGCTTAAAATCCCACCATCTAACATACGGAAGTTTTCTGCACCTTCTGGTAACACAATCGGCTCTCCTTGTGCATTCGCTACTGGATAACCGTCCGTATTGACAAGACGCACTTCATTGTCACCTGTTGGACTTAAATAAAAGTCCCCTTGACGTGTATACACCGTATTGTATTCCCCGTCCGCATCATCCATTAACACGTTAAAGTATTGATTTTCCGTTGTAAATGCAAAATCTAATGGGCGGTTCGTCGTTTGTAAATTCCCTTGCTTCGTTACGAGCTGTAACTGTGCAATACCAGCACCGACACCGTAGCGAATGCCGACCGGTGTTTCACGCGCTGTTTTATCAAGGACATCGTTGTTAAACTGTTGATATAATAGCTCCTCAAATGTTGTCACTTGCGCTTTATAACCGTGCGTGTTTGAGTTCGCTAAGTTATTACTAGTGACGTCCATTTTTTGCTGTAGGTTCGTTAATGTGTTTGTTGCTGTGATCATTGTACGAATCATGCTATGCTACCTCCTAAACCTTTCCGATTTCTGATACCGCTTTTTGCATGCTTGAATCATATGCTGAAAGCACTTTTTGATTTGCTTCAAATGCGCGGTATGCTGTCATTAAGTCGGTCATCGTTTTGGCTGCATCAACGTTTGATTGCTCTAAAAAGCTTTGCTGCATCGAATATGTATTCGCATCTGCTGCTGGCAATGCTTCCTCATTTGTCGTATAGTAGTAGCCATTTTCTTGCTTTAATAGCTGTGCTTCTGGATTTTCTGAAACAGCTACGGCAATTTGCCCAACAAGTACGTCATTTTCAAACACTTCGCCGCGGTCTGTTACACGGAAGTTTGGTGATTGTACTTGAATTGGCTCATTTTCCACATCTAATACATACTTCCCATCAGCGGATGTTAAAAAGCCTGCACCGTCTAATGTAAAGTTCCCGTTACGCGTGTAAACTTGACCGGCACCATTTTCTTCTTGTAGTCGGTAAAATACCGCCGCTTGAATGCCTTCTTCGTTTACAGGTAAGTTCCCGTTAATTAGTGCGATATCTGTCGTTAAATCTGTTTGCAACACTTGACCTTGCGCTTGGTTGGCCATAATTTCCTGCATGTATAAGCCCGCATTCACTGCGCCTAGAGGCTGTGCTGTATGTGCGCCGATGCCATCTTCAGTTGGGATGCGTTCCTTGTCGATTGCTGACATTAACATGTCTGGGAATGAACGAATTGTTGATTGATCTGATTTGAAACCTGGTGTTTCAGCGTTTGCCATATTGTTCGTTAATAGCTCTGTACGTCGCTGCTGTGCAATCATACCTGATGCCGCTGTGTAAAAACCTTTAAACATAAAAAATCACCTCGTAAATTGATGTGTTCGATATATAAACCCTTTTTCTATATCGGTCCATCCATGTCATTGTGCATAGGTCTTCTGAGCTGAATTAACGACGCGCTTTTGCTGTCCCCATGCTATCTAGTAAAATACCTGTACCAATTGCCACACAGTCCATTGGGCTTTCCGCAACGAATACCGGTACGTGCAATTCTTCTGTCAACAGCGTATCTAAGCCGTGTAAAAGCGCACCGCCACCGGTTAACATAATGCCGCGATCAATGATGTCTGCTGACAATTCTGGTGGTGTTTTTTCAAGCACGTTTTTCGCCCCTTGCACGATTACAGAAATCGATTCACGCAGCGCTTCTTGCACTTCCTCTGAACGAATTTGTACAGTGCGTGGTAAGCCGTTCACTAAATCACGTCCGCGGATGTCCATCACTTCGCTACGTCCGTTCGGATAAACGGTACCGATTTCCACTTTAATCGCTTCTGATGTACGCTCACCAATTAATAACTTATATTCCTTTTTCACATAATGTAAAATGTTGCTATCAAATGTGTCGCCTGCAATTTTAATCGATTCACTCGTCACGATATCTCCCATTGATAATACGGCGATATCTGTCGTACCACCACCGATATCGATTACCATGTTACCGCTTGGTTCAAAGATGTTCATGCCTGCACCAATCGCTGCCACTTTCGGTTCTTCCTCTAAAAAGACGATGCGGCCCCCCGCTTTTTCCGCTGCTTCACGAATCGCTTTTTGCTCGACGTTTGTAATATTGGTTGGGCAGCAAATTAATACGCGCGGCTTTGAAAACATGCTGCGGACATTTAGCTTCCCGATGAAATATTCAAGCATTGCTTCAGTAATGTCAAAATCGGCAATTACACCGTCTTTCATTGGGCGAATGGCGACGATGTTTCCAGGTGTACGTCCAACCATTTGGCGTGCCTCTTCTCCAACGGCTAACACTTTATGCGTTTTTTTATCTAACGCCACAACAGATGGCTCGTTTAACACGACACCTTTTCCTTTTAAATGGATCAATACGTTTGCTGTACCTAAGTCAATGCCGATATCATTTGAAGATAACATCTATGTAAATTCCTCCTACTCGTTTCTCGTTTTCGTACGTTTAAAAATATGTTTACGTTCAATATTTTATCATACGCCCTAGTTGAAAACACCATCTTTATAGGCGAAAAGAATTATATGGAATGGAAAAAGCGGCAGCGATACGAAATGTACCACTGCCGCATACAATAAAATAAATAAAATGATAAAAGTATTAGTTCGTAACCATTGCTTGTTCTACTGGCTCTGCTACTGTAATACGTTCAATATTTGCACCTAATGATGCTAACTTGCCGTGGAAGTTTACGTAACCACGGTCTAAGTGGTATAGCTTCGATACGCGCGTCATCCCTTTTGCAACGAGCCCTGTTAAAATAAGCGCTGCTGCTGCACGTAAGTCTGTTGATTCTACTTCTGCACCTTGTAATTGTGTAGGACCTTCAATAAATACGGAGCGTCCTTCGATTTTTGCTTGTGCGTTCATGCGACGGAATTCTTCGACGTGCATGAAGCGGTTTTCAAATACCGTTTCCGTAATGATGCTTGTACCTTCTGCCGTTAACATTAATGCCATCATTTGTGACTGCATGTCTGTTGGGAAGCCTGGGTGCGGCATCGTTTTTAAGTCGACTGCCTTTAACGGTTTTGTTGCGCGAACGCGTAAACCATTTGCTTCCTCATCGATGTCAACGCCCATGTCGCGCATTTTTGAAATAAGCGCTGTCATATGCTCTGGTACGGCGTTTTCAATGACGATGTCGCCACCTGTGATCGCTGCTGCAACCATAAACGTACCTGCTTCAATGCGGTCTGGAATTACGTGGTGTACAGCACCTATTAGCTTCTCAACGCCTTCAATGCGAATTGTCGCTGTGCCGGCACCTGTTACACGTCCACCCATTGCGTTAATGAAGTTGGCTAAATCTTCAATTTCTGGCTCTTTTGCCGCATTTTCAATAATCGTAACACCTTTAGCAAGCGATGCAGCTGCCATAATGTTTTCCGTTGCGCCTACCGATGGGAAATCTAAATAAATGTCCGCACCTTGTAAACCGCCTTCTGCAATCGCTTCTACGTAGCCGTGACCGAATGAAATTTTCGCGCCCATCGCTTCGAAACCTTTTAAATGAAGCTCAATTGGACGAGACCCAATTGCACAGCCGCCTGGTAATGCAACGCGTGCAAAGCCATTTCGTGCAAGTAGTGACCCCATCACTAAAATAGATGCACGCATTTTACTTACAAATTCAAATTGCGCTTCACTTGATAATGTTGCTTGCGAATCAACAATCACTTCGTTTTGCGCAACGTTGTATGTAACGTCCGCATTTAAGCTTTTTAATACTTCGTTGATCATGTTGACATCCGCTAATGCTGGAACATCTTTAATGATGTTTTTACCTTCTGATGCTAAAATCGTCGCTGCTAAAATTGGTAATACCGCATTTTTCGCGCCTTCTACTTTGACAGTTCCATTTAGCTTTTTACCGCCCGTTACAATAATTTTATCCACACTTTGTCCCTCCGAACTTGAGTCTCCCAATCAAATATAAATCATCTATAATGCATAGTTGTATAATGTCATAATTAGTAAACAAACACCTCTTATGATACATGTAATCCTCTGTTACTTCAAGCACCAAAATCACTATTTCAAGAACTATAATTGTACTCTACAAAAGGATTACTCTTTTTTACTGCATGCGTATTTACGATGACATATACGTAAACGACCAACACATTTCACCGACATATTGTTCATCCCATATTCGATATACTTGCATGCTTGCCTAATATCGTTTATACCCGCCATACGACAAAATAAAAGCTTTTTTTTAAAAACACGACTATGTACTATATGTCATGTCACAAAAAAATACTATGGAAATAACGACTGCATACGTCGCACCACTCCATAGTACCTACTGAAAAATATACGGCAACTGCTGTGAATAATTGGACAAACTTAAAATAAAGTTAGCGACACTTGAACCAATCGCAATGCTCAGTAAAATGTAAACGAGCTGAATTTGAAATGTCTTTCCTTTTTTAAATAACTGATCCATACGAAACGCTTGCAGTGCATAAAATGTCACACCGATAAAAAATACATATGCGACAATGGCGACTGCTGCTTGCGCACCGAGCTGAGAATACACTTCCACGATCAAAACTCCTTTAAACGCTGATTACGTTTATTATAAATGACTGTGCGTACAAATACTACGCACGACGTTTCCTTTACACGACAAAAAAAGACGAGTAGATTTCTCTACCCGTCTTTCCAATCTAATTAGATGTTACCCTCTTGAACTTTGATACGATTCGTTGCGCGCGCTAAAGCAGCTTCAGCACGTTTTACGTCGATGTCACTTTGTTTTTGTTGAAGGCGCGCTTGAGCACGTTTTTGTGCTTCTTTTGCACGGGCTACATCAATATTTTCAGCAAGCTCTGCAGATGATGCTAAAATAGAGATTTTGTCCGGGCGCACTTCTACAAATCCACCGCTAACTGTAACTACATCCGTTTTACCGTCTGCTTTGTTCAGCTTAACAGAACTGATTGCAAGTGGTGCAACCATAGGCACGTGACCAGCTAAAATACCGATATCACCTGCTACTGTTTTTGCGATGACCATTGTTACCTCGCCATCGTATACTGGGCCGTCGGGAGTGACAATATTGACTGTTACTGTCTTCATATTTTTTCCTCCTCGTCAGCTAATTAAACTTGAGCACCCATGTCTTTCGCTTTTTGTACTACTTCATCAATAGAACCTACTAAGCGGAAAGCATCTTCTGGTAAGTGATCCCATTTACCATCAAGGATTTCCTTGAATGAACGTACTGTTTCTTTAACAGGCACGTAAGAACCTTTTTGACCAGTGAATTGCTCTGCTACGTGGAAGTTTTGAGATAAGAAGAATTGAATACGACGAGCGCGTTCTACCGTTTGACGGTCTTCATCTGTTAACTCATCCATACCTAAGATCGCGATGATATCTTGTAACTCGCGGTAACGTTGCATTGTACGTTGAACTTTAGTAGCAACAGCATAGTGTTCTTCGCCAACGATCTCTGGAGATAAAGCACGTGAAGTTGATGCTAATGGGTCAACGGCTGGGTAGATACCCATTTCAGATAATTTACGCTCTAAGTTAGTTGTTGCATCTAAGTGAGCGAAAGTTGTTGCTGGAGCTGGGTCAGTATAGTCATCGGCTGGTACGTAGATCGCTTGAATCGAAGTTACAGAACCAGTCGTTGTAGACGTGATACGCTCTTGTAATTTACCCATTTCAGTAGCAAGTGTTGGTTGGTAACCTACCGCAGAAGGCATACGACCTAATAACGCTGATACCTCAGAACCTGCTTGTGTGAAACGGAAGATGTTGTCGATGAATAAAAGTACGTCTTGACCTTGTTCATCACGGAAGTATTCTGCCATTGTTAAACCAGATAATGCTACGCGCATACGTGCACCAGGTGGCTCGTTCATTTGACCGAATACCATCGCAGTTTGTTTGATTACGCCAGAATCGCTCATTTCGTGGAATAAGTCGTTACCCTCACGAGTACGCTCACCTACACCAGCGAATACAGAGATACCTGAGTGCTCTTGTGCGATGTTGTTGATTAATTCTTGGATTAATACCGTTTTACCTACACCGGCACCACCGAATAAACCGATCTTACCACCTTTGATGTAAGGTGCTAATAAGTCTACTACTTTGATACCTGTTTCAAGAATTTCTACTTTCGTAGATAATTGCTCGAATTTTGGTGCTTCACGGTGAATTGAGTCACGACGAATCTCAGCTGGAACGTCTGCTCCTAAGTCGATTGGCTCCCCTAATACGTTGAATACGCGACCTAGAGTAGCTTCACCAACTGGTACTGAGATTGGTGCTCCTGAGTCTGTTACTTCTGCTCCACGTTGTAAGCCATCAGTAGATGACATAGCGATTGTGCGGACAACATCGTCGCCTAAGTGAAGTGCTACTTCTAATGTTAAAACAGTAGCTGCTTCGTTAGGACGAGCGATTGTAACAGTTAATGAGTTATAGATTGCTGGTAATTGGCCATTAGCAAACTTAACGTCTACTACTGGACCCATTACTTGAAGAACGTGTCCTTTGTTCATTACTGTGTACCCTCCTATCGTACTTATATGACGACATTGGAAAGCGGCAAGCCTTAGACTATTCTAAGGCTGCTGCTCCACCAACGATTTCTGTAATTTCTTGTGTAATCGCCGCTTGACGTGCACGGTTATATTGCAGAGATAGATCCGAAATGATGTCTTTCGCGTTATCTGTTGCATTTTTCATAGCAGTCATACGAGCTGAATGTTCACTTGCTTTTCCGTCTAAAATTGCGCCGTAAATTAAGCTTTCTGCATATTGTGGAAGCAATGTTTCTAAAATTGCTTCTGCAGATGGCTCGAATTCATAGCTAGCAGTTGTGCCAGCAACCGGTGCGATATCTGTTAACGGAAGAAGTTTTTTTGTCGTCACTTCTTGCGAGATCGCTGATACGAAGTGATTGTAGTACATATAAACTTCATCATACGTACCGTCAGTGAACATACCAACAGCGTTACGAGCGATTTCTTTAATGTCAGCAAATGAAGGTTGGTCAGGTAGACCGACTACTTCAGCACTTACATTATGATCACGTTTTACGAAGTAATCACGAACTTTACGACCTACTGCTAAAATTGTGTACTCATTTTTTGAACGGTGACGCTCATTGATATCACGTTGAACTTGGCGTAAGATGCTTGAGTTGTAAGCACCTGCTAAACCACGGTCAGAACCGATCACTAAGTAAGCAGTTTTCTTAACAGGGCGTGCAGTTAACATTGGGTGAGAAACATCGTTTGTACCACCCGCGATTGCAGCGACAACATCTTGTACTTTCTCCATGTAAGGAACGTATGCTTTCGCATTTTGCTCCGCACGGCGTAGTTTAGAAGATGAAACCATTTGCATCGCTTTTGTTGTTTTTTGCGTGCTCTTCGTAGAATTAATACGACCTTTAATTTCGCGTAAGTTTACCACTGGTATTTCACCACCTTATTTGTTTTATGTCAAAAACCGAATGATCTAATGATTAGTTAGATTTAACGAAAGTTTTCTTGAAACCGTTGATTGCTTCAACGATGTCAGCGTCAGCTGGAAGATCTTTCGTGTTACGGATGTGATCTAAAACACCTGTGTGGTTTGTATCTAACCAGCTTAAGAATTCTTGTTCGAAACGAACGATATCTTGTACTGGGATATCATCTAAGAATCCACGAGTTAATGCATATAAAGACATAACTTGTTTTTCAACTTTTAACGGTTTGTTTAAGTCTTGTTTTAAGATCTCAACAGTACGTTTACCACGCTCTAATTTAGATAAAGTAATTTTATCTAAGTCAGAACCGAATTGAGCGAATGACTCTAATTCACGGAACGCTGCTAAGTCAAGACGTAATGTACCAGCTACTTTTTTCATCGCTTTGATTTGTGCAGCACCACCTACGCGTGATACTGATAGACCGGCGTTGATCGCTGGACGTACACCAGAAGGCTTCTTCCGTACAAATGCTGGTATCAAGCAAGCAATTGCTCGTGGTTTAGCTTATGCACCATATGCAGATTTAATCTGGTGTGAAACATCTCATCCATCATTAGAGGAAGCACGCGAGTTTGCAACAGCAATCCACGCACAGTTCCCAGGTAAGATGTTAGCATATAACTGCTCACCATCATTCAACTGGAAAGCAAAACTTTCTGACGAGGAAATTGCAGAATACCAACGTGAATTAGGCAAGCTTGGCTACAAGTTCCAATTCATTACTTTAGCAGGATTCCACAGCTTAAACTACTCTATGTTCGAGCTTG
>JAHAYH010000084.1 GCA_018384745.1 Caryophanon sp.
CGTCCTATGGCACCGCCCTTATGACGAACATCATGTTCGCCTCCACGCCCGCGGAAAGCCTGCCTCGACGTGAAAAGCAACCCCATGTTATGGTGAAGAGCCCGAAAAGTGGAAAAGTTAAAGCTTTTCTACTTTTTTTTACGTATAATGAATACTGAAAATTCATTCTTTTAGGAGGTACATATGCTACGAAAGTATTTTGCACAACTGCTAATTGTTTGCTTATTGTTCACAGTGACATTCACACAAGCAAGCGCACAGCTATTTACAGATGTGAAAGAAACACATGGGTCGTATGCGCAGCTACAATATTTAGTGAATCAAGGTATCATTGAAGCAGACGCAGCAACCGCATTTCGAATCGGAGAGCCAATTACGCGTTATGAAGCGGCTGAATGGCTCGTGAAAGCATTGAAACTTGATACAGAGCTTCGACCAATTCCTACATATACAGATGTAGCAGAGGACGATGCACGCATGGCGGTCATTGCGACTGTAACAGAGCTTGGCATTATGACAGGCACAGACGGCGCGTTCAATCCAGATCGATCGTTAACGCGCGCACAAGCAGCAGGCATTTTAACGCGTGCTTTTTCATTAACAGGTGAGAGTACAGCGACGTTCCCAGATGTAGCACCAACACATTGGGCGGCTGCATCGGTCAGCGCATTGATTGCCAATCAAATTACAACGGGCTTTGAAGATGGTACATTCCGTCTGAACGCACCGTTAACGCGTGGCAACTTTGCGGTGTTTATTGCGCGTGTATTAGAGCCATCGTTCCGCCTAGCGAAAAATGATGTGCCAGCACCTGCTCCTGCACCACAGCCAGCACCAAGCTGTGAAAAGGAATCAACAAAAACGACGTATAAAGTAGACGTGTCGGTTGCGAATCTTTGGAAGCATTACAACAATGCACGCAGCGTCGACAGCCTGTCAACGACAAATCCAGTTGATTACGACCGTTGGATTGCAGGTTTATCGTTATCACAAAAGAAATGGCTTGTTGATCGTACAGATACACAAGCGCTATATGGTGATGAAGTAACGGTACTTGAAACGCGCGGTAAATGGTTACGCGTTGCAGCGAAAGACCAATACGTACCATACCAAAAAGAAGGTTATCCAGGTTGGGTGCCAGCATCACAAATTACGAAAACAACGAAAAATTACGATGATTGTGCCATTGCGATCATTACAGCAAAGCAAGCACCATTATATGAAGCAGATTATAAGCAAGTGCATATCGAAGTAAGCTATGCCACGATTTTACCAATCATTAAAGAGTCAGGAAATTATTACGTTGTTCAAACGCCAAGTAACGGCACAAAGCTACTAAAGAAAGGTCATGCGAAAGCGTTTGACGATTATAGCGATGTACCAAAGCCTTCTGCACAAACAATTGTTGATGAAGCGAAGCGCTACTTAAACTTACCGTATTTATGGGCAGGGACATCTTCATGGGGTTATGACTGTTCAGGTATTTTATACGCAGTGTTCCGTGCACACGGTATTATGATTCCACGTGATTCATTCTACCAAGCAACAAAAGGAAAAGCGGTAGCGAAGAAAGATTTACAAGCAGGGGATTTAGTATTCTTTGCTTACAACGGTGGTAAAGGAAAGGTATATCACGTTGGTTTATATATCGGGAATGGACAGATGCTTCATGCACCGAACTACGCATCAAAAGTACGCATCGAGCCATTAAACGCTGGCGTATATAAGAAAAACTACTCTGGCGCACGTCGCTACTTATAGCATTTTTCGCAAAGCTTGTATTTCGCAAGCTTTGTTTTTTTGTTTATAATGAAGCGAAAGGAGCGATGACATGCAACATTTATTATCATTTTTCCATACAGCTGAAAAGCTAAAGCAAGAATTGCGCCATAGCTGGTTAAGCAATGGACGACAAGAAAGTGTCGCTGAGCATACATGGCGTTTAACATTAATGGCAATGACATTAGAGCCATACTTTAAGCAACCTGTAAATATGGAGAAACTATTGAAGATGTTAATTATTCACGATTTAGCGGAAGTGGCGATTGGTGATATTCCTGCATTTGAGGTGAGCGAACGAAAGAATACAAAACATGAAGCGGAAGCCGCAGCTATGCAAACGCTTTGCGCACAGCTAGGTGAACAGGGCAAGCAATGGTTTGATCTATGGCAAGAAGGTGAGCAAAAAGAAACGTATGAAGCGAAAGTGGCGAATGCAATCGATAAACTAGAAGCGCAGCTACAGCATAACGAAGCAAACATTAATACATGGTTGCCGATCGAACATGAAATGACGTTTCGCCTACAAAAGCATACGTTATTTGATGAAACGATGGAGGCGCTGCGACTCGTCATTGTTGAGGAGGCCATTGAAAAATTACAGCGTGCAAACATCGATTTCACACAGTGGCATCACGTATAAAAATCAGAAAAAATAAATTTTTAAAAAGGTATTGCTTAATGAATTGCTATCGTGCTATTATATTGAAGTCGCCAAGAGAGGCGGTAACAAAATAGCACGAAAAAAACTTCGAAAAAAGTTGTTGACAAAAAGTTGACTGAAATGCTAAGATATAGAAGTTCGCTAAACAAGCGACATGAACCTTGAAAACTGAACAACAAACGTTGATGAAACATAGCTAGTTTAACTAGCAAACAATTTTGGACATCATAATTGATGCCAGCAAATTTGAGCTT
>JAHAYH010000085.1 GCA_018384745.1 Caryophanon sp.
CATGATGAAGATCGCGCTCGAGGTCGCGGTCAAGATGGAGAACAAAGAATAAGGAGCGTTTTCCCCTTGCGAGTCATCGACATTGAAAACATCACCGAGGCCATGCGCGACGACACGCGCTTTGACTTCACGCACAACGCCCCGGTCACGCCTGCGCAAATCACACAGACTGAAGCGCTGGTGAACGCTGAAATTTTGGCCAACACCGCCACCGATGCCCGCGTCATGGACATCGAGGCGGCCAAATTCAAATTTACGTACGTAAAGATGCAATCGGCGACGAAGCATATGAGTTATTCAACAAAGCGGACCTTGGCGATATCGTCGGCATTAAAGGGAACGTATTCCGTACAAACGTTGGTGAATTATCAGTAAAAGCGACTGAGTTCACATTTTTAACAAAAGCATTACGTCCATTACCGGATAAATTCCATGGTTTAACAGACGTAGAACAACGCTACCGTCAACGTTATGTAGATTTAATGACAAACGAAGAATCAAAAGCAACGTTCATTTTACGTTCTAAAATTATTCGTGCTATTCGTAACTACTTAGATAACAACGGCTACTTAGAAGTAGAAACACCGATGTTACACACAATTGCTGGTGGAGCAGCGGCACGTCCGTTCATTACACACCACAATGCATTAGATATGGAATTATACATGCGTATCGCAATCGAGCTGCACTTAAAACGTTTAATCGTTGGTGGCTTAGAAAAAGTATATGAAATCGGTCGTGTATTCCGTAACGAGGGAATTTCAACTCGTCACAACCCAGAATTCACAATGATTGAATTATATGAAGCATATGCGGACTATAAAGATATCATGGACTTAACGGAAAACTTAGTTGCACACGTTGCACAAGAAGTGTTAGGGACAACATCTGTACAATACGGTGAAGATACAATTGAATTAGGTGTAGGTTGGAAACGTCTACACATGGTGGATGCAGTGAAGGAAGCGACAGGTGTTGACTTCTGGCAACCAATGACGGTTGAAGAAGCACGCAAGCACGCTGCTGAGCACGGTGTAGAAATTAAAGACTCTCACGAAGTTGGTCACATTATCAATGAATTCTTCGAGCAAAAAATTGAAGAAACATTAGTACAACCAACATTCATTACAGGTCACCCGGTGGAAATTTCACCACTTGCGAAGAAAAATCCAGAAGATCCACGCTTCACAGATCGTTTCGAGTTATTTATCGTACGTCGTGAGCATGCAAATGCGTTCACGGAGTTAAATGACCCAATCGATCAACGCGAGCGCTTCGAAGCACAAATGGCTGAAAAAGAAGCTGGTAACGATGAAGCACACGAAATGGATAACGACTTCATTGAAGCGTTAGAATATGGTATGCCGCCAACAGGTGGTTTAGGGATCGGTATTGACCGCTTAGTTATGTTATTAACGAACTCACCATCAATTCGCGATGTATTATTATTCCCAACGATGCGTCACGTATCGAAATAATGTTTTATTATCGAGCGGTTCAGTATATATGCTGAACCGCTTTTTCTTATTTTAAAAACAACGATGTATGCTTTTTACGTTTAAATTATATTTATATAGTAAAAAGCATGATGATTCGTCGCTATTAATCGCTCGTTTTTACTGCTTTAACATATTGATATTGTAGCTTATACTCTATAAATGCTAAACATTTAAAATATCGGATATTTTTCTGTAAAAAGCTATTGCATTTTATATGGAATAAGCGTATTATTATCCATGTTGCTTCAATACGAAGCGCAAACATCGAAATATAATTCTAAAAAAACTTTTTAAAAAGTATTGACGGATTTTGAAAAAGATGTTAAGATTTAGAAGTTCGCTTGACTTGAGAGAGCGGCGGTATGAACCTTGAAAACTGAACAACAAACGTTGATGAAACATAGCTAGTTTAACTAGCAAACAATTTTGGACATCATAATTGATGCCAGCAAATTTGAGCTTA
>JAHAYH010000104.1 GCA_018384745.1 Caryophanon sp.
TTAACCCAACTTTTACGTTTTATTCTCGTTTTTCTTGCTAATCAGCGATTTGTATTTTTGATTTGCTTTACTGTGTTCTACAAATTTTGATTTTTCTAAACGGCATTGGTTTGTAGTTCAACATGGAGTAGATGTCTGCGGCCTTGGTGGTCGGAGTGCTGCATATTCGCATCTCCACCTTCTCTCCGAGCGTGTTTGTCGCTTCTGAGGTCACGGCCTTCTGCGTACTCATTATTCTCACTATCTCCGTCCAGTACGGAGTCGGATATTCGGCTTTTGGATTTGGATCTGCCATTTTCCTTTTCTCATTGACCTTCTTCATCTGATGGCGTATGACGTTGACTATCCAGTATGAGAGAAGTCCGAGGAAGAGATGCCCGTCGGAGCGCTCATCACGCCTGTGGTATATCGGTCTGAGGTTGAGATCGGTCTTCAACTGCCGGTTGGAGCACTCAATCTCACGGATGAGATTGTAGTAGTCCCATGTGGTCTTCTCGTCCAGATTCGGGACATTGGTACGTAGGAAGTATGTTCCATATACCTGCTTCTCCGGCATCTGCAGCTTCCATCTCACGGATGTGGCATTGCCGGACCTGTCATCCTTCTCCACATCTATAGTATAATAGCGCGCAATGGACGGGAATCTGCCTTCAAGCTTGCCTATGCGCTTGAGCACAGCCTCGTATTTCTTCGTGCCGCTCTTCTTTGTGAGTGCAGAGGATATGGCTGTCAGTCCGTCCTCGAAGTGGCGGCGAAAGTTGCGGTTCATGCTCTCTTCCTTCAGTGCCTTGGCGGGAGAGTCGATCTTCAGGAAGTAATCCTCGCCCTCGGTATATACCTCCTGCAGCTTGATGGGCCGCTCCTTGCAGTCCTTGACGATGACGGTTCTTGCATCAGGCTTCACCTCGTAGTCGGTGAGTGCCTTGCGCGAAACGCATAGGTAGTTGTAGCCTTTCGCCTTTATCAGGTCAAGGTTCTCCTGTGAGGATATGCCGGCATCGATGACGACAAGCACTTTCTCCTCGGGAGTGACTCCCACGGGATTCTGTGCTATGAGCTTGTCAACCATGTCGGGCAGGGACTTTGGGTCTGCCGTATTGCCTTCAAGTATGTCACTGTAGCGGATGAAGCCGTCCGTGTTGATGGCAAGCGCCAGAACGAGCAGCTTGCAGTCGGTGCGCTTTTCCTTTGAGCGTCCGAACTGGGCTTTCTTGCTGTTCTCCTTGCGACCTTCGAAATAGAAGTTGGTAAGGTCGAAGAGCATGATGCGGTTCGTGGGCTTGAACAGGTCATCGGTAGTATGGCAGAGATACTTCTCTATCCTTGTCTTCTCCTCAAGGAATCTGTCTGCAACGCTGTAGATCTTCCTCAGCGTCAGACTGTCCTCCGGGATTCCCATTAGTTCGC
>JAHAYH010000129.1 GCA_018384745.1 Caryophanon sp.
CATCCCGGTCCTCTCGTACTAAGGACAGCTCCTCTCAAATTTCTCCTACGCCCGCGACGGATAGGGACCGAACTGTCTCACGACGTTCTGAACCCAGCTCGCGTGCCGCTTTAATGGGCGAACAGCCCAACCCTTGGGACCTTCTCCAGCCCCAGGATGTGACGAGCCGACATCGAGGTGCCAAACCCCCCCGTCGATATGAGCTCTTGGGGGAGATCAGCCTGTTATCCCCGGCGTACCTTTTATCCTTTGAGCGATGGCCCTTCCACGCAGAACCACCGGATCACTATGACCGACTTTCGTCTCTGTTCGACTTGTAGGTCTCACAGTCAAGCTAGTTTATGCCATTATACTCAACAAGCGATTTCCAACCGCTTTGAACTAACCTTTGTAAGCCTCCGTTACTATTTAGGAGGCGACCGCCCCAGTCAAACTACCCACCAGACATTGTCCTGAATGAGGATAACTCATCGCAGTTAGTAACTCAAATATTCAAGGGTGGTATCTCAAGGATGGCTCCGACTCTACTTGCGTCTAGTCATCATAGCCTCCCACCTATCCTGCACATGAATATCCAAGCTACAGTGTCAAGCTGTAGTAAAGGTGCACGGGGTCTTTCCGTCTTTCCGCGGGTAGGAGGAATTTTCACCTCCACTACAATTTCACTGGATCCCTCTTTGAGACAGCTCCCATCTCGTTACGCCATTCATGCAGGTCAGTATTTAACTGACAAGGAATTTCGCTACCTTAGGACCGTTATAGTTACGGCCGCCGTTTACTCGGGCTTCAATCAAATGCTTCGCTTGCGCTGACATCATCAGTTAACCTTCGAGCACCGGGCAGGCGTCACACCTTATACATCCACTTACGTGTTAGCAAAGTGCTGTGTTTTTGGTAAACAGTCGGGAGGGACTCTTTGTTGCAACCTCTCTAGCTTTTTGGAGCAAGTCCATATACCAAAGTAGGCACACCTTATACCGAAGATACGGTGCTATTTTGCAGAGTTCCTTAAAGAGGGTTCTTCCACGCGCCTTAGAATACTCATCCCACCCACCTGTGTCGGTTTACGGTACGGGCAACATATAATAAACTTAGTGGCTTTTCTTGGCACGACAGTATCATCGATTCTCCATCTCCTCCGAAGAGTGTCAAGAGCCTGTAAGATCTCGGTCTAACGTTAAGCGGATTTGCCTACTTAACAACCTACGTCCTTCGACCCACTATTCCATCAGTGAGCTCGATTAACTCTATGCGTCCCCACATCGCGCTTATATGTTGGTATTGGAATATTAACCAATTTGCCATCGTCTACACTTTTCAGTCTCGACTTAGGACCCGACTAACCCTACGATGACGAGCATCGCGTAGGAAACCTTGGGTTTTCGGCGTTAAGGATTCTCACCTTAATTATCGCTACTCATGCCTGCATGCTCACTTCTATCCGCTCCAGCACTCCTTACCGGTATACCTTCAACGCTGAATAGAACGCTCTCCTACCACTCGAATAAATTCGAATCTAAAGCTTCGGTGTACATCTTAGCCCCGTTATATTTTCCGCGCAGAATCACTAGACCAGTGAGCTGTTACGCTTTCTTTAAAGGATGGCTGCTTCTAAGCCAACCTCCTGGTTGTCACAGTAACTCCACATCGTTTTCCACTTAGATGTAACTTAGGGACCTTAGCTGTTAGTCTGGGTTGTTCCCCTCTCGACGACGGATTTTATCACCCACCGCCTGACTCCTGTGATTCCACATATAGTATTCATAGTTTGATAGGGTTTGGTACCGCGGTAAGCAGCCCTAGCCCATTCAGTGCTTTACCCCTATATGCTACAACACAAGGCTATACCTAAATATATTTCGGAGAGAACCAGCTATCACGAAGTTTGATTGGCCTTTCACCCCTATCCACAAGTCATCCCGAGACTTTTCAACGTCAATGGGTTCGGTCCTCCACTGGCTCTTACACCAGCTTCAACCTGCTCATGGATAGATCACTTCGTTTCGGGTCTGCAGCATCTGACTATTTCGCCCTATTAAGACTCGCTTTCGCTACGGCTTCGCACTTGGCTTAACCTTGCCAGACACCACAACTCGCAGGCTCATTATGCAAAAGGCAGTCCATCACCCTGATAAATCATAGGGCTCTGAATGATTGTAAGCTAATGGTTTCAGGTTCTATTTCACTCTGCTCGCTGCAGTACTTTTCACCTTTCCCTCACGGTACTTGTTCACTATCGATCTGTAAGTAGTATTTAGGATTGGAGGGTGGTCCCCCCAGCTTCAGTCAAAATATCACGTGTTCCGACCTACTCAGGATACTATTAGTATTATTGAGAATTTTAATTACAGGAGTATCACCTTCTATGCTCTAGTTTTCCAACTAATTCATCTATTCTCTTTAATTACACATTATAGTCCTACAACCCCCAATGCAAGCATTGGGTTTGTCCTAATCCCAGTTCGCTCGCCGCTACTATGGGAATCTCATTTGATTTCTCTTCCTCTGGCTACTGAGATGTTTCACTTCACCAGGTTCGCTCCCCGTAGGGTAACATAGTTCTCACTATGCTGGGTTGCCCCATTCGGAAATCCTCGGATCAAAGCTCTTTGGCAGCTCCCCGAGGCTTATCGCAGCCTAATACGTCCTTCATCGCCTCTTACAGTCAAGGCATCCACCATTAGCCCTTAATAGCTTATAATCGGAACCTAAAAAAATCTTACGATTTTATTTAGGGTCCTCTTTTCTTGCCTAAAAGTTATAGTAAACTACAACTTCTAAATTTGATAATATTCTTTGGCTACTATCTTATTAAACATATATACAAGTACATACTCTAATAAGTTAGTTGTGTTATCTATAGTTTTTAATATCTCTATTAAATTTTAGATATGAAATTTTTTTATTTAAAATTAAACATTACTATTTAATTTTACGAAAAAATTTTAAAGACTTTAACATTATATTTTTAAATATCATATTACTTCAAATAACTAAAGTTATTTCAAAGTAACG
>JAHAYH010000134.1 GCA_018384745.1 Caryophanon sp.
CGTTACATGACCGTCAATGTGCGCAAAATACGTTTTTGGCACATGCTTTTTCGGCGATAATAAATTGTGCGCCAGCTGTCCATCATTTGTAATGAGCAAGAAACCTTCTGTATCTTTATCAAGGCGACCTACTGGGAATGGCTCAAAATGTTGGTGCATTGGGTCAAGAAGATCGATCACTGTCTCATCACGCGTATCTTCCGTTGCTGAAATGACCCCTTGTGGCTTGTGCATCATTAAGTAAATGAACTCCGTATACTCAACGCGTTCGCCAAATACGGTTACGACCTGTTTGTCAGGATCCACTTTCATCGCAGCGTCTTTCACAACAACATCGTCCACACGCACTGCTTTTTGCTTTAATAATTGTTTCACTTCTTTACGTGAGCCGTAGCCCATGTTTGCTAATAATTTATCTAAACGCATTTATATTCCTCCATAAAAATAAAGCACGATGTAAGTATCCACATCGTACTTTATTTTCTTCTACTGCGACGAGCGCACTTATTTTTTCAAACGTAATTTACGTAAAAGCCCATCAAGACGATTGCCTAATAGTTGCTGTGCTAAACCAATTTTATACGATAAGAATCCGTAAACGAATAAGCCAAAGCCAACTGTTACCGTTAAGTGCACAACCGCTTGTAGCTTCGTATCATGCGGTAACCATAAGCCCATTAAACGCTCTACAACGTACACATTTAACGCCATCGTGATCGTTAAAAGTACAATCGTCGCGATGCGTTTTATTAATTGCGGCGAGCGGTATTTCAGCACGCGCACAATGATCACAAAGTTAATAACAATTGTAACAGCATAACCAATTGCCGTTGCTAAAATCGCGCCATTCACTTCAAACTGCTCAATTAAGTACGTATTTAGTGCAAGCTTCGTTAACACGCCAATAATAAGCGATGACACGATCCATTTTTGATAATCAATCCCTTGTAGCAATGCCGCTGTTACAGAAAACAGCGCGAATAAAATTGCTACTGGTGCATAGTTTGCAAGTACTTGCGCACCCATTTCACTTTGCGAGTACAACAGGTGGTAAATATCATCTGCAAGCAGTGAAATCCCGACAACAGCTGGCACTGTAATGAATAATAAAATCGAAAACGTTTTATCCATCGCCTCGCGCACTTCACCAAACTTACGCTGCGTATATAGCTTCGTAATCGCTGGTACGAGCGCCATTGAAAAACCTGTTGCTAACATCACTGGAATGACAACGATTTTATGCGTTAAAAATGTAAACATCCCAAAGTACGTATCCGTTACTGCAGCTAAACCAATCGAAGACATCGCTTTGTTAAATGTAAACATATCTACGAGTTGGAAGAGTGAGATGGCTAACCCAACGAAAACGATTGGAATCGAATACGTAATGACTTCCTTGTAAATTTTGCCGTACGATAACTCACCAGAAGATACGCTTGTTGCGCGCAGTGCATCAAACTCCGGCTGGTATTTACGCCAGTAGAAGTACAGCACAACTAAGCCGCCAATTGCGCCAAGCGTTGCGGCGAACACCGCAAAGTTAATCGCTAAAATCGCATCTTTTTCCATCAGCACGACAACGACAAACGCACCGCCAAGCAGCACAATAATGCGCACAATTTGTTCAATTAACTGCGATACCGATGTCGGCATGTAATGACCATACCCTTGGAAGAAGCCGCGCGTTAAGCTCATAAATGGCACGAATAATAATGCAAAACTCACCCAGCGAATGACTTCCGCAATTTGCGCAACTGTAAAAATTTGCTCCTCGTCATCGATAACGATGCTCGCAATTGGGGTTGCGAGTAAATAGAGCGCAATGAACGATCCAATTCCTGTAATAATCATCACAAGTAACCCTGAGCGAACGAGTCGACGTCCAGCATCGTAATCGCCAAGCGCATTATATTTCGAGACGAATTTCGACACGGCGATTGGGGCACCGGAAATCGCAATCGATAATAAAATGTTATATGGAATGTACGCATACTGATACAGCACGACATTTTCTTCACCTACAAGTGCGTAAAACGGGAAGATGTAAATGAGCCCGAGCGCTTTTGATAAAAACAGACCAATCGTTAAAATCGCTGTTCCTTTCATTAATGAAGACATAAAACGACCTACCTACTATTTAGTTTTGTGTGCTAGCTTATACAAACGTCGATAAGCTACAAAAAGTTTCCACGTGACCGTACATATATGTATGAAAGCGCAAAAACCTATTCAATAGTTTACCTCTCCTCACCTATTTACTCAAATAATTTCTGCATTTCGTGTATACTAAAGTTTTGAAACGATGAAAGTGAGCGAAAAAAACTATGTATGATGTAATTATTATTGGCGGCGGTCCGTCTGGGTTAATGGCGTCGATTGCCGCAGCAGAACAACATAAACGCGTATTGCTACTTGAAAAAGGCAATAAGCTTGGTAAAAAATTAGCGATTTCTGGTGGCGGGCGTTGCAACGTCACAAACCGTCTATCGGTCGATGAAATTGTGAAGCACATTCCAGGAAACGGGCGCTTTTTATATAGCCCATTTACGGTGTATAACAACGAAGACATTATCGCCTTTTTCGAAGGATTAGGTGTGAAGTTAAAAGAGGAAGATCACGGGCGCATGTTCCCGGTGTCAAATCGTGCACAAGATGTCGTCGATGCGCTGTTAAATGAAATGAAACGTCTCGGCGTTGAAACGCGCTTAAACACGCCTGTTTCAAAGCTTGTAATGGATGATGAAAAGGTGTTTGGTGTTCGTTTAGAAGATGGCACAGAAATCCGCACAAACGCTGTCGTTGTCGCTGTTGGTGGTAAGGCAGTGCCGCAAACAGGTTCAACAGGTGATGGCTATCCGTGGGCAGAGCGTGCTGGTCATACCGTAACACCGCTTTACCCAACCGAAGTGCCGTTAACGTCAAAGGAAGATTTCATTTTAGGACGCGAGCTGCAAGGGTTAGCACTGCGCGACGTAGCCGTATCTGTTCTCAATAAAAAAGGCAAACCGCTTATTACGCACCAAATGGACATGCTCTTTACACACTTTGGGTTAAGTGGTCCTGCTATTTTACGTTGCAGTCAGTTTGCTGTAAAAGAATTCCGCAAAACGGGCGGTGAACCGATTCAAGTGCGCATTCAATCACTTGTCGATTACAACGAAGAAACATGCTTCCAAATGTTAAACAAAACGATCAAAGCGGAGCCGAAAAAAGCGGTGAAAAATTTATGGAAATCTCTCGCACAAGAGCGTTGGTTACTGTTTTTACTACAGCGCGCTGGCATCGATGCCAGCTTAACGGGCGTTGAATTGTCGCAGGAAAAAATTCGCGCATTTGCGCAGCAGCTCGTCGGCTTTACGATGTACATTCATGGCTCGCAATCACTCGATAAAGCGTTCGTGACAGGCGGCGGTGTATCGGTAAAAGAAATCGAGCCAAAAACGATGGCATCGAAGAAAAAAGCAGGATTATTTTTCTGCGGTGAAATTTTAGATATTCACGGCTATACAGGTGGCTATAACATTACGAGCGCCCTTGTAACAGGTCGCATTGCTGGCATGAGTGCAGGTGCCCATTAACAACTTCCCCGTTTTCTTCATGGAAACGGGTTTTTTTAATTAACATACACCTATTTACCTATAAAATACCGATCAATCATTTCTTTCTTCCCCTTCATTTTTCAGTAAAAAGAATTTTAACACTAACAAAAATAGTCAAAAAACTCTATAATAGGAGCATTGAAGGGAGAATGAACGATGATGAAGCAAACATCTATACGCTGGAAAATCATTAGCCTTGTTATTGTCATTATGCTCATTGGCATAGGTACGCTCACCTATATGAACACTGAACGTGTTCGTACAACGACCGAAGAAAGCATGATGGTGCAGTCGGCCGCCTTATCAGAAGGTGTTGAGCAGTCCGTTACAACGTTTTTAACAAGCTATGAAAAACAGCTGCAATTACTGTTATCAGAGCCAGCGCTTTCACAGTACATCCATACAAACACTACATACGATGATGATGCACAAGCGACGTATCGCCCACGCCTCCAATCGTTTATGGCCGAAAACGATGCGATTACCGCGATTTATATCGCCAACGATGCATCCATTATGATCGAACCACATAGCCCTGATATCGTGAACGTCAATTATAAGGAACGTGCATGGTATACAGAAGCAACGAGCACACCGCATCATATAATTTGGACAGCGCCGTATGAAGATCATCTTTCTGGAGAACTAATGATTACAGGTGCTCTTGCGCTTGATGATGAAACGGTCATCGGTGTTGACGTTTTATTATCGACACTCGTTACAATGATGAACGATTTATTAAATGGTCATAATGGCTTCCCTATTATTATCGATACAGCCGCAACAGCAATCGTCCACCCAACACGTGGCGGTGAAAGCTTACAAGACGTTGATTACATTACCGATATTTTACAAGCGACAACAGATTCAGGTGCGCTGTCGATTACGTATGACGATGAAGATGCGCTTGTATTGTATAACAAAATGGACGCGATCGATTGGGTCATCAATCTCGTCTATGTAAAGGATGTCCTTTACGGCGATATTTATGCGATGCTCAACAATATGTTTATCATTACTATGTGCATCGTGCTTGTCATGATGATCGGCTTGTACTTTGCCATTACGTATATGTTAAAGCCGCTGCATACGGTAGAGCACGCACTGGCAGATGTTGCAAATGGTGACTTAACCAACGATGTTGCCATTACAACGAAAGATGAGTTTGCAACGCTCGGGCACCATTACAACACGATGAAAAATCATATGCGCGATATGATTGATACAGCGCGCACATCAGCAACCGAAGTCGAAACACGCTCGCTTCAGCTAAGCGCAATGGCTGAAGAAACTGCCGCTTCGAGTCAGCAAATTTTAACAACGATCCACGCCATTTCAAATGATGCAACTACAACGGCCGCAACGAGTCAGCAAGCACTTCTACATACGCATGAGCTCGCAGCGCAAATGATGACGATGCATGAAGCAACCGCTGCTGTTCGCGCGTTAGCGATCGATGCGACAACTTTAAATACACATGGTGAACATACGATGCACGAGTTACAGCAAACGTTCACGCAGTCTTCATTGACGTTAACGAATTTAACGCAAGCTATACATGTACTCGCAACAAAGGTAAATGCGATCGATAGTGTGATGGATACGATCATGAGTATTTCTGCACAAACGAATTTACTCGCATTAAACGCGTCGATTGAAGCAGCGCGTGCTGGGGAAGCTGGAAAAGGTTTTGCCGTTGTCGCCGACGAAGTGCGCAAACTCGCAGAGCAATCCGCTAATGCTACAGTCGACGTCCGTGAAACAATTCAACAACTGCAGCAAGAAGCAACCGCGGTGACGATGCAAATGACGCAAATTGAAGCAGATGTCGCCTCTCAGCGCCATGCTGTTGTCGAAACCGAGGAAGTATTCCAGCAAATTTCAACAGTGATTGCGGCAATTGATGCTCGCTTCACCGATACTGTGTCAAAATTAGAAGCGATGCTGCAATTTAAAGATGCCATCGTCCGTGAAATTGATTTGACCGTTCAAGCGACAACGTCTACGGCGAATGCGTGTGAAGAAATGTTTGAAACGTCCAATGAGCAGCTAGTTGCCATTCGTTCCGTAGCAGCCGCAACCGAACAGCTAAATGCGCTCAGTGAAACATTAACGCAAAACATGAAGCATTTTAAACTATAACGAAAACACAAGCTACGCATTGCGCGCAGCTTGTGTTTTAATGTTTAGGACGCGCCTCGTCTAAGCGCACGTAGTTTGCCATGCGTGCGGTGCTGCGGAAAAAGTGAAAAATTAAACGGTCAACCCATAAAATAGCCTCCACTTTTGCCGTTGATTGTTCAACATCCACCTCATTTGTAATCGCCCGCTCAAAATATTCCTCACGCTTTACGCGGCGACGATCGGCCATTTGACGCGATGTATTTTCAAGCAGCGATGCCGTTTGTACAAATGTTTGTTTGTCATCCGCATGCGCTAGCACTTTCTCGAGCACCTCATAAAAGTTTTGCATCGTCTCATGTTGTAAATAGACCGCTTCTGCGTGCTGTTGGTCGCGCAACACTTTAATGAGACGCGCAACATGGTCGGCAACGTGCATTAAGTTTAAATGCTTTTCGCGGTCGCGTACATTCGATGATTGCACCATTGCTAAAAAGCGTCGCGTTTCCTCTAACGCTCGCTCCACTTCGATAATGCGCTTTTCATATGTATCCGTAGAACGCTTTTCCCGAATGAGCAGCATGACGACTTCAGTCAGTTCCTTCAGCAGCTGCTGCAGCGTATCAAAGCCCACTTGCAATGCGATCGCCGGCATATGGGTGATGCTATCATCTAAATGCTTCGTTAAACGATTTTCCTTTTCCGGTACGATGCGCATAATCAGTGCAGCAAACGGCTTCAACAGCGGTACAAAAATACACGCCCCGATCACGCTAAACAACGTATGGAACACCGCAATCGCTAACGTTTCATCAAACGAGCCGTTTAAACGTGTCGTTACGTAATGCGTCAGCTGTAACATCGGCGAAATCGCTACGACGACGACGAGCGCTGTTAGCACGTTAAAGACGACATGTGTCATTGACGTACGCTTCGCCGCAACGCTTGCTCCGACCGAAGCGATCAAAGCTGTCGCCGTCGTGCCGATGTTTTGCCCAATGACTAAATAAATAGCTTGCTCATAATCAATCGCCCCTGAAAACAGCGCCGTTAATGTTGCGGCCATCGCAGCAGAGGACGCCTGCATAATGATCGTCATAATGACACCGATGCCAATTAAAATCGCTTTATTGACGAATGAATCTGCTAAAAAAGCGTCAAAGGAAATAAAATCCTGTGCATTTGCCATGCCCGTTTGTAAAAAGTCGATGCCTAAAAATAAAAAGCCAAAGCCCGCTAAAATACTGCCGTACGTCTTATATTGACGCGGTGCAATTAACTGCGTAAATACACCAATACCAACCATTGGTAACGAAAATGACGCTAAGCTTACTTTAAAGCCGATCAATGAAATAATCCATCCTGTGCTCGTGCTGCCAATATTCGCGCCGATAATAACGCCGATCGACTGTGCGAACGTTAATAACCCTGCGCTAACAAAGCCAATCGTAAGGAGCGTCGTTGCCGTTGAAGACTGCACAAGCACGGTCATGACGATGCCTGAAAATAACGAGCTAATCGCGCCTCCTGTAAATTTATTGAGCCACTTTTTGAGTGCATCTCCGGCCATTTCCTTTAACCCATTCGTCAGCATCGTCATCCCGAGTAAAAAAATGCCGATGCCTCCTATTACTGCTGCCAAACAAATCCCCCCTCATATGTATACTTATCGTACCAAAAAATTTACAAATTTAAAGAAATAAAAAAGAGACGACGTAAATTGATGCGTCGTCTACAAAGTTTAAGCAGTTTGTTCCATTTTTTCAGCTAAGCGATGGGCTAATTTCTTCGTCACGCTCGGCAACGCTGCCTGCATTAGCGGATTTAACAGCACCGCACTCATCCCCTCTGCCTGCCCTTTAATTTGAACAAACATATGCGTATTGTGTCCGTTCGGCGTTAAAATGACCTGTCCTTGAATCGTAAAGTGCTCATTGTTGCCACGCAGCACAAATGCTAAAACGGTCGGGCGCTGCTCCTTCACAAATGTCACGTCCGCTTCAATTTTTTTCGTCGGTAAAATGCCATGCATCACCCAATGTGACGTGCGCTCATCGATTTTAGCATGATGGTCATAGTTTGGTGCTAAGTGCGCCCAGCGATCAACGTTGCGCAGCGTATCATAGACGTGCTGTGGCGATGCGTGAATGTCGAGTTCATATGTCGTTTGTTTCATGAAATGCCCCCTTTTTATGTAGTGTACCGACTTTTCGAAAAAAACGACAATAAAAAGAGCACAATGCGCATTTGCATTGTGCTGCTTCGTTATTTGTATTCGCGCTCGATTTCTTGGTAGCGTGTTTGGTACGGACCGCTTTCTGCTACAACAGCGTGGTAAAGGGCACGTACTGCTAAGTTTTTTTCCAAGCCTGTATCGCGTTTAATTTGCTTTAACTCATCGTGTAATGAGCGTGTTTCGTTAATAAGCTTCAGCATAATTTTTTGGTTATATTTCATGTGTAAATTCTCCTTTTAAATGACGTTGCCGCGTTGAAGCGACAAGCGTGTAGTTGTATGCATCGCACACCGTTCATGAAAAAAGACTGCCTAAGCGACTAAACTTAGGCAGCCTTTTGTTAGTATACAATTAAATTGCCACGATGTTTACTAATTTACCTGGAATGACAACAACTTTTTTAATGTCTTTGCCTTCGATAAACTCTTGCACTTTGTCATCGGCTAATGCAATTTGCTCTAATTCTTCTTTCGACGCATCTTTTGCCACTTTAATTTTCGCGCGCACTTTACCCGCTACTTGCACAACGATTTCTACTTCATCGTCTACAAGTTTTGCTTCATCAAACGTTGGCCATGCTGCGTACGTTAATGTTTCTTCGTTGCCCATAATGCTCCAAATTTCTTCGGCGATGTGCGGTGCGATTGGGGCGATTAACTTCACGAAGCCTTGTGCATACTCTGCAGGAATCACATCTGCTTTATAGCAGTCGTTAATGAATACCATCATTTGTGAAATAGCTGTGTTGAAACGGATGCCTTCGATGTCTTCCGTTACTTTTTTCACCGTTTGGTGGTATGACTTTTCAAGATCTTTATTGTCAACAGCTTGTACTTTATTTGATAATGTACCCTCTTCTGTAATGAATAGGCGCCAAATGCGGTCTAAGAAGCGACGTGCACCGTCAAGACCGTTTGTGCTCCATGCAACAGACGCTTCAAGTGGTCCCATGAACATTTCGTATAAGCGCAGTGTATCTGCACCGTGTGATTCGATAATTTCATCCGGGTTTACAACGTTCCCTTTTGACTTCGACATTTTTTCGTTTCCTTCACCTAAGATCATCCCTTGGTTGAATAACTTTTGGAATGGCTCTTTCGTGTGGACAACGCCTAGGTCATATAACACTTTGTGCCAGAAGCGTGCGTATAATAAGTGAAGTACCGCATGCTCTGCACCACCGATGTAAATATCAACCGGTAACCAGCGTTTTAATAACTCTGGGTCTGCAATGGCATGTTCATTTGTTGGATCGATGTAGCGTAAGAAGTACCATGAAGAACCAGCCCACTGTGGCATTGTGTTCGTTTCACGACGACCTTTTTTCCCTGTTTCAGGATCCACAACGTTTACCCACTCTTCAATGTTCGCAAGTGGTGATTCACCTGTACCTGAAGGACGGATGTTTGTTGTTTTTGGTAATTCAAGTGGTAGCTCTGATTCCGGCACAGTTGTCATTGTGCCATCTTCCCAATGGATGACTGGGATTGGCTCACCCCAATAACGTTGACGAGAGAATAACCAGTCGCGTAGACGGTACGTTACTTTCTTCTCACCGACACCGTTTTCTTCAAGCCATGCGATTGCTTTTGCAATGCCGTCTTCTTTGTTTAAGCCGTCTAAGAAGCCAGAGTTAATGTGTACACCGTCACCTGTGAACGCTTCTTTGTCGATGTCGCCACCTTCAAGCACCGCTTTAATGTCTAAGCCGAACTCTTTTGCGAACTCGTAGTCACGCTCATCGTGCGCAGGAACAGCCATAATGGCACCTGTACCGTATGATACTAATACGTAATCTGCAATCCAAATTGGCATTTTTTCGCCGTTAATTGGGTTAATTGCATACGCACCTGTGAATACACCTGTTTTTTCTTTCGCTAAGTCTGTACGCTCAAGGTCCGATTTTAACGATACTTTTTCAAGATATGCTTCAACTGCTTCACGCTGTGCATCTGTTGTAATTTGTTTTACTAATTTATGCTCCGGCGCAAGCACTGCGTATGTTGCACCAAATAACGTGTCAGGACGCGTTGTGAACACTTCAAATGTCTCGTCTGTGCCATCGATCGCAAAGCGAACTTGTGCCCCTTCCGAACGACCAATCCAGTTGCGCTGCATATCTTTAATTGATTCTGGCCAATCTACTTCTTCTAAGTCGTCAATTAAACGGTCTGCGTATTTTGTAATACGTAGCACCCATTGACGCATCGGTTTGCGCACTACTGGGTGACCGCCGCGCTCAGAAAGCCCGTCGATAACTTCTTCGTTTGCTAATACTGTCCCTAATGCTTCACACCAGTTTACAGCGATTTCGTCTACGTACGCTAAGTCCATTTCCACTAATTTTGTGAAAATCCATTGCGTCCATTTGTAGTATTGTGGGTCTGTCGTGTTAATTTCACGATCCCAGTCATATGAGAACCCTAATTCGTTAATTTGACGTTTGAATGTCTCGATGTTTTTCGCTGTAAATTCAGCTGGGTCATTCCCTGTATCAAGTGCGTATTGCTCTGCTGGTAAACCGAATGCATCCCATCCCATTGGGTGTAATACATCGTAGCCGTTCATACGCTTGTAGCGCGATAAAATGTCCGTTGCTGTGTAACCTTCTGGGTGTCCTACGTGTAAACCTGCACCAGATGGGTACGGGAACATGTCAAGCGCGTAAAACTTCTTCTTTGAATCGTCATTTAATGTTTTGAATGACTTGTTTTCTTGCCAATACTTTTGCCATTTTTTTTCGATGTCTTTATGGTTAAAGCTCATGAAAAAACCTCCTCATAATAAAATAACTGAAAATTCGTGAAATAAAAAAATCCCGTCCCTCGCCTGCCATAACAGGAAAGGGACGAGAGGACGAAGCCATTCTCCCGCGGTACCACCCAAATTAGTGTATCCACTCAACTTTAAGCTCTTTAACGCAGAGAAAACGGCAATTAGTCAATTATTTCACTACTTGCAGACTCCAAGGCGAGTTCACGTTATTGTTTTATTAGCTTGCACCACCCGCTAACTCTCTGAAAAAACGCCAATCGCTACTATTCCTCTTCACAGTCGTTGTGTATTGGCATTAATTTTAATCGAATCTCACCAAAATCACAAGCGTTTGTTTATTTCGCACGTTTTAATGAATGGTCGTACACGATACATGGGATGAGCGACAACACGAGTAACACGACGAGCATAAGCGCTAAAGCTTTCATATCGTAAAGGTCAACCATAATGCCACCAACGAGTGGACCAAGCATGCGTCCGACCGTCGCAGCGCCGTTCACAATCCCTTGGTAAAAGCCTTCACTACCTTTTGGTGCTAGCTGGCTCGCAATAAGTGGGATGACCGGTGCAAAAAACACCTCACCAAGTGTTAAGATCGCCATCGCAGCGGCAAACATTTTAAAATCGCCGGCAAACGCGACAACGACAAATGACACTGCCATTAAGCTAAGGCCGAGCACAAGCTGATGCTTCACCTTTTGTTCCCAACGACGGACAAGCGGCGCAACAATTGGTTGGAATGCCACAATCAGTAAGCCGTTAATCGTCCAAAGCAAGCTATATTGTGACAAGCTAATGTCGAGCGTTTGCGTATGTGCAGAAATCGTTGCGGCCCATTGTGAATATGCCAGCCAACAGCCAACAAGCGCGATGCATAAAATCATAATAGCGGTCATCTCAGGACGTGATTGCTTTTTGTCCACTGTTTTACCGTCTTTCTTTTGCGGCTTCGTATTAAAGCGACGGAATAAAAAGACAGCGACAAAAAAGAAGAGTAAATAGGCGATTAAGTTCGCGATAAACACATACTCAAACGACACGTCAGCCACAAGTCCAGCGAGCGCAGGACCGACTGCAACGCCGACGTTGTTCGCTAAAAAGATGGCGTTAAATGCTTTACGACCACCTTCTGGCCACACGCCACCTGCAATCGCATAGAGCGACGGGAACACAACGCCACCAGTGAAGCCGAGGATCGTTAAAAAGATGACATAGCTTGGCCAATCATGCCAAAACACTAAACAAATAAGCGTTAATAAATTCCCAATAACCGCTCCGACAATTGTTTTATAACCGCCGAACCGATCAAATAAATAGCCTCCGACAACGTTTCCAAGTACACCTGCCAATGAATTAATCATCAGTACAATGCCGGCAATCGTTAGCGACTTCCCTAAATAATCATGAATATAAATACTGTTTAGCGGCCATAAAAATGAGTTGCCGATCGTATTTAAAAACGCACCAATAATTAAAAACCAGACGCGCTTTGGCATAAAAAAATCCTCCGTTCATTCGTTGCTGTAAAGACAAAAAAGCCGCGAAATTGCTGCAGCTTTTGTTGATGCAAAACGTATTAGTTGAAAAAGACCAAAACCATACTTTACGCTCATTTTCATAAATGCGCAATAAAAATGTTTTTCAATATGTACGAATGAAATGAACATGTTAGAATAAAGCGTTAAGGAGTGAAGGAAATGACAGAAACAAACTTCCCTTTCCCATCAGATGGAAAGCGTTATTATACATGGAATCGTTATTTACGAAATGAATTTGGTAAGAAAGTATACAAAGTAGCACTTGATGCAGGCTTTGATTGCCCTAACCGTGATGGCACTGTTGCATTCGGTGGCTGTACATTCTGCTCAGCAGCAGGTTCAGGTGACTTCGCTGGCAATAAGGTCGATCCTATTGCGGTGCAATTTGCCGAAATTAAAGCGAAGATGGAGCATAAATGGAAAGATGGCTTAACGATGGCGTACTTCCAAGCGTATACAAATACACATGCACCACTTCCTGTATTAAAGGAAAAATTTGAAGCAGCACTTGCTTGTGAAGGCGTTATGGGGCTATCGATTGCGACGCGTCCGGACTGCTTACCAGACGACGTTGTGGAATATTTAGCCGAGTTAAATGAACGCACATACTTGTGGGTAGAGCTTGGCTTACAAACGGTGCATGAAAAAACAGCGAACTTAATTAACCGCGCACATGATTACGCAACGTACGTTGAAGGTGTGAATAAGCTGCGTAAGCACGGCATTCGCGTTGTGACGCACATCATTAACGGCTTACCGATGGAAGACTACGATATGATGATGGAAACAGCACGCGAAGTCGCAAAGCTCGATGTACAAGGCATTAAAATTCACTTACTGCACTTATTAAAAGGGACGCCAATGGTGAAGCAATACGAAAAAGGCATGCTTGAATTTATGGATCAAGGTGAGTATGTGCAGCTTGTTGCTGACCAACTTGAAATTTTACCGCCAGATATGATCATCCACCGCATTACAGGCGATGGGCCAATCGATTTAATGATTGGACCGATGTGGAGCGTCAATAAATGGGAAGTATTAAACGGCATTGATGCAGAGCTTGAGCGCCGTGGTAGCTGGCAAGGAAAACGCTATAGCGAGGTCGTTTCCGATGAAGCTTAAACGTGTCCTGCAATATGCGCAAGATTTACTCGCAGACGCCATTGAAGAAGGTGCGACAGTCGTTGATGCAACAGCCGGCAATGGACATGATACGCTTTTTTTAGCACAGCTTGTGGGCGATCGCGGACAAGTGTATGCGTTTGACGTGCAAAAAGAGGCGGTCGATGCGACGCTGCTTCGCTTATTAGACGAAGGGCTAGAGCATCGAGCACTTGTGCTAAAGGACGGGCATGAAAACGTTGCAAACTACGTGACAAAGCCTGTGAGCGCCGCGGTGTTTAACTTAGGCTACTTACCTGGCAGCAATCATGACATTATTACAAAGCCAAACACGACGATTACAGCAATTGAAGCGCTCTTAAAGCTGTTAACGATCGATGGTGTCATCGTACTTGTCATTTATCACGGGCATGCTGGTGGTAAGGAAGAACGCGATGCCGTCATTGATTACGTATCTCGTTTGCCACAAAAACATGTGCACGTGTTAAAATATCAATTTTTAAATCAACAAAATGATCCACCATTTGTCATTGCGCTACAAAAGGTGAAAGAGCTACCAGAAAGCTAATAAACAAAAAGAAAGCATCGACGCGTCACGGCAGTCGATGCTTTCTTTTCGTTAATCTTTATATCGCTCTGGGTGCTCTTTACGGTACTCATCCCAGAAATCCGCATTTTTAATGCCAAGTTTATGCGGGTCAAACACAGGGTCTTTCCCTGCTTTCTTTTGTGCCTCGTAATCGCGCAGTGCCGCAATCGCAGGCTTCGTTAAAATTAAACACGCAATGACGTTTACCCACACCATTAATCCAAGTCCGACGTCACCAAACGCCCACGCTAAATCACTCGTACGCACCGTGCCGTAAAATGCAGAGGCTAGCAACACAATTTTTAAAACCCACATGGCGGCTGCTGATGATTTATCACGTAAAATGTACGTAACGTTCGTCTCTGCAATGTAGTAATACGCAACAAGCGTTGTGAAAGCGAAGAAGAATAAGGCGATCGCTACAAACGCAGAACCGAAGCCATCAAATGCTGGGAATGCCGCATTAACCGCTGCTTGTGTAAAGCCGTTTTGGTCAACACCTGGTAAGTGCTGCACAACTTGCTCCCCTTCTGCATCCATCACATTCGTATTGTATGTGCCCATAAATAAAATCATAAGTGCTGTTGCTGAACATACAAGTAATGTGTCAATGTAAACAGAAGCTGCTTGTACAAGCCCTTGTTTCGCTGGGTGCGATACTTCTGCTGCTGCTGCTGGGTGAGGTCCTGTTCCTTGCCCTGCCTCATTTGAGTAAATCGCACGCTTTACACCCCATGCAATCGCTGCCCCAAGCATGCCACCAAACGTTGCATCTAAATTGAACGCACTGCGGAAAATTAAACCAAATACAGCTGGTACTTCTGAAATATTCATGATGATGACAATGAGTGCCATTAAAATATAGGCAATTGCCATGAATGGAACGACAAGCTGTGCGAAGTTCGCAATACGTTTTACACCACCAATAATGATGAAGCCAAGCAACACAACAAGCACAAGTCCTGTTACCCACGCTGGAATGTTAAACGCATTTGTCACTGCACCTGAGATGGCATTTGATTGTACACCAGGCATTAAAAACGCCATTGCAACAATCGCACATACCGCAAAAACGATGCCGAACCAGCGAATGCCGATTCCTTTTTCAATGTAAAAGGCTGGACCCCCACGGTACTGTCCGTCTTTTTTCTCTTTATAAATTTGGGCAAGCGTCGATTCTACATACGCTGTTGATGCACCGATAAACGCTGTTGCCCACATCCAAAATACCGCACCTGGACCACCGAATGCGATCGCTGAAGCGGTACCTACGATATTACCGGTACCTACACGTCCTGATAACGCAATCGATAACGCTTGGAACGATGATACGCCCGCTTCTGACTTTTCACCTTTAAACATCAGCGTGACCATGTCTTTCACTAAACGGACTTGGGCGAACTTCGTTAAAATCGAGAAAAATAAGCCGACGACTAAAATGCCGTAAATCATCCATGGACCCCATAATACGTTGTTTAACGAGCTAATAATTGCTTCCATCTGTTTTCCCCCTTTTGTCTGTACTATTCACACGGATCATTCTTCCATTTCACAGCAACTACTTGCTGCGCCCCTAAAAAGAACTAATCTTAAAATTCAATATATTATAAAAATTAAAGATGTGCAATATATGTATTAGTACAGAAAACAAAAAACAACTTGTTGACTAAACGTATAACAAGTTGTTTTCATATCGATTTTCACATATGTGTGTCATTACAAAAGCACATTCTGTTATAGTACAAATTATTCTACAATATAACCGAGTGCACGCAACACATTGGCAAAAAAGTCTAAAATATAATGTAATACTTCCTCACGTTCTACTGACATATGCAAGTTATGTGAACTGTTCGGCCATTCTTTATATTGGAACTCTGACAGCGATTGCTGCATCAACCATCGTCGTGGAACGGCTGTATCAGTAATGCGATCCAACGCACCTGTCATAAGTAACATCGGCTTGTTTGGCAGCTGCGTCGTTGAAGGCGCTTGTACATCTTTCATTAATAATTGAAGTTCGCGATACCAACTAACGGTAATTTTCGTGCTATAGATGGATTCATTCTCAAAGTCCTCAAATAATTGTGGTTGTGTCGTCACATCGCGCAATGAAATACCGTGTGTTAATTTCATATTGCCTGCAATTTTTGACATGGTTGCAAGCGCGCCCGATAATTTGCTCGGCGTATTATGCAACTGCAACCACGGAGACAGTAACGCGACACCCGCTACTTCCACATGTTGATTACGCAGCGCTTGGATGACAAGCGTCGCACCGAGACCTTGCCCAATCACAAATACCGGAAGTTGTTCTTTTGCAGCAACTTGAATCGTTTGCTGCACAAATGTTTCATATTGTGTAAAGCGCTCATTATGAACGCGTTCTCGTCTTCGTGAATCCCCGTGCCCCGGCAAATCGCCCATGACTACTTCATAGCCTTGAGCACGTAGTTGGTCGATTAGCCACATATACCAATAGTGATATTCGTATGCGCTATGTATAATGGCAACAACTGCTTTTGGCGTTCCTTCTGCTTCCCATTTCCACATGATCAACCCTCCCATACTTTTAGTATACACGTTTCGGAAATTTTATTCTTTTGTTTCCTTTCCCCACATTGTTTGTTACGATGTACGTAAATATTATAGTAATGCAAAAAAGGAGCGTTGGCGATGATTTACCCATATAAAGATAAAACCCCACAAATCGACCCATCTGCATTTATTGCAGATTATGTAACAATTACAGGTGACGTCACAATCGGTGCGGAATCAACAATTTGGTTCAATACCGTCATTCGCGGCGATGTCAATAAAACGATTATCGGTGAGCGCGTAAGCATTCAAGATTTAAGTTGCTTACATCAAAGCCCACTTGCACCGCTAATTATTGAAGATGAAGTAACGGTTGGTCATCAAGTCACATTACATAGCTGTACGATTAAAAAACGTGCGTTAATCGGCATGGGTTCAATCGTTTTAGACGGTGCTGAAATTGGTGAAGGCGCATTTATCGGCGCTGGGAGCTTAGTGCCACCAGGTAAAAAAATACCGCCGAACATGCTTGCCATGGGTTCACCGGTAAAAGTAATTCGCGAAATTACCGAAGAAGATCGTAAAGACATGGACCGCATCATTCGCGAGTACGTTGAAAAAGGACAATACTACAAGTCGCTTCAAACAGCTGACGTTAAATAATGCACCACGAAAAAAAAGAGCCGCGCCACACGCTGCTCTTTTTTAATTACATAGTAGAAGCGCGCAAAAAAGCACCGATGAATCAAACGTTCATCGATGCTTTTTGTTGCTTATAAACCAGCTTTTGCTTTTAACGTTGCTGCTTTATCTGTTGCTTCCCACGGTACATTTAAATCTGTACGACCGAAGTGACCGTAAGCGGCTGTTTGTTTGTAAATTGGACGACGTAAATCTAACATTTTAATGATGCCTGCTGGGCGTAAGTCAAACTCTTCGCGAATCCACTCAACAAGTTGCTCTGAATCTACTTTTCCTGTACCGAACGTATCAACCGCGATTGATACCGGTTGTGCAACACCGATTGCATAAGCAAGTTGTACTTCTGCACGATCTGCTAAGCCAGCTGCAACGATGTTTTTCGCCACGTAGCGTGCTGCATACGCTGCTGAACGGTCAACTTTTGTTGCGTCCTTACCAGAGAATGCGCCACCGCCGTGACGTGCGTAACCGCCGTATGTGTCAACGATGATTTTACGACCTGTAAGACCTGCATCACCTTTAGGGCCACCAATGACGAAACGGCCAGTCGGGTTGATGAAGTATTTTGTGTTTTCATCTAACAGTTCAGCTGGTACAACTTCTGCAATAACGTGTGCTTTCATGTCCGCTTGAATTTGCTCTAACGTCGCTTCTTCGTCGTGTTGTGTTGAAATAACGATTGTGTCGACGCGCACGGGTGTATTGTTTTCATCATACTCAATTGTTACTTGTGTTTTACCATCTGGACGTAAGTAAGCAAGCGTACCGTTTTTACGTACTTCTGTTAAACGACGTGCTAATTTATGTGCTAAAGAAATTGGCATTGGCATAAGCTCTGGTGTTTCGTTACATGCATAACCAAACATTAAACCTTGGTCGCCTGCACCAATTGCTTCTAATTCTTCATCTGTCATTGAACCTTCACGTGCTTCTAACGCTTGGTCAACCCCTTGTGCGATGTCAGGAGATTGCTCACCTACTGCAACAAGTACTGCTAAGTTTTCAGCGTCAAAGCCGTATTTTCCGCGCGTATAACCGATTTCAGCTACCGTATCACGAATAATACCTTTCATATCTACATACGTAGACGTTGTAATTTCACCTGATACTAACACTAAACCAGTTGTGACCGTTGTTTCACAAGCAACACGTGCATTTGGATCTGCTGCTAAAATGGCATCTAAAATCGCGTCTGAAATTTGGTCGCAAATTTTATCTGGGTGCCCTTCTGTTACACTTTCTGATGTAAATAATCGACGTTGTGTCATGGAATAAATCCTCCTATATATCTTGGCGGAAATGCCGCCCGAATTTTGATACGGTACTCGTTACCCATGTTTAGTCCGCTCATCGTTTAGATTGGACGCCAAGCCACTGCCGCTTTTAACACGAGGAATTCGAAAGATATATAATAGAGAAAAATTAAAAACATTCTTCCCCTTTATACGTTGTGATATGTTAAAATGTGAAGCAATCACAACAAAAATAAAAAACCCCTTTTCTCATGTACATGAGGAAAGGGTTTCAATTCTCGTTTACCTTTCACTCTTATCGTTCAAGGAATGTCCTTGCATCAGGTTGGCACCAACACGCTATACTTAACGTATATTGCAGGTTGCCGGGTTTCATAGGGCCTGACCCTCCACCAGCTCGGGATAAGAGTATCCGTTCAATGTCCTATACTACGAAAAAATCTGACCTCTGTCAACCACCACGCGAATTTTTGTCAATTTTCTAACATTTCTGTAGTATACTAAAAAAAGGGCAAAATAAATCCCAAATTAGTATAGACTAATTACACCAATGTGTTATACTATTTTTAATATTTTAATACAACACCCACGTCACTGTGGGAGCACATAAAAGGATGGTAGAATCGAATGAACTCAGTAGAAATTAAGAACGAACTGAATGAACTTTTAAACGGTCAAAATATCCGCACACAACTTTCAGTGCCTCAATTAGTTGAGCGTGCAACTGCTCGCGGTGAAGCTACATTAACTGTTGATGGTGCTTTACGCGCTGAAACAGGTAAATATACAGGTCGTTCACCGAAAGATAAATTTATCGTCGAAGAAGAAAGCTCTAAAGATGCAATTGATTGGGGTAAAGTAAACCAACCAATTTCTGCAGAAGTATTCGATAATTTATATGTGAAAGTTGTCAACTTCTTAAAGCAACAAGACGAATTATTCGTATTCAATGGTTACGCTGGTGCAGATAAAGACTCTCGCTTAGCAATCCAAGTTGTGAATGAATTCGCTTGGCACAACTTATTCGCACATCAATTATTTATCCGTCCAACTGAAGAAGAATTAGCTTCTCACGTAGCAGATTTCACAATCGTATCTGCACCATCATTTAAAGCAGATCCTGCTGTCGATGGTACAAACTCTGAAGCATTCATCATTACGTCTATGGAAAAGAAAATCATCTTAATCGGTGGTACTGAGTACGGCGGCGAAATGAAAAAATCAATTTTCGGTATTATGAACCACATTTTACCACAAAAAGATATTTTCCCAATGCACTGTTCTGCAAACGTTGGTGAAGATGGCGATGTAGCGTTATTCTTCGGTTTATCAGGTACTGGTAAAACGACGTTATCTGCAGACCCAGATCGCAAATTAATCGGTGATGACGAGCACGGCTGGTCAGATAACGGTGTGTTCAACATGGAAGGCGGTTGCTACGCAAAAACAATCAACCTTTCTGCTGAAAACGAGCCGGAAATTTACAACGCGATTAAATTTGGTTCTGTGTTAGAAAACGTTGTGATCGATGCTGACACACGCGTACCAAACTACGATGACGGTTCATTAACAGAAAACACTCGTGTAGCGTACCCAATCGACTACATTGACAATATTGTATTACCATCAGTGGCAGGTCACCCAAATACAATTATCTTCTTAACAGCAGATGCATTTGGCGTATTACCTCCAATCTCTAAATTAACGAAAGAGCAAGCAATGTATCACTTCTTAAGCGGCTTCACATCGAAGTTAGCAGGTACAGAACGCGGCGTAACAGAGCCAGAACCAGTATTCTCTACATGCTTCGGTTCTCCATTCTTACCACTTCCAGCAACTGTATATGCAGACATGCTTGGTAAGAAAATCGATGAATACGGTGCACAAGTATTCTTAGTAAACACTGGCTGGACTGGTGGCGGCTACGGCGTTGGTTCACGTATGAAACTTTCTTACACTCGTACAATGGTACGCGCTGCAATCGAAGGGAAATTAAACAACGCTGCAACAGTACAAGACGAAGTATTCGGCTTACACGTACCACAGCACGTTGAAGGTGTTCCAACAGAAGTATTAAACCCACGCGATGCTTGGGCTGACAAAGAAGCATACGATGCACAAGCTGCTCACTTAGCAGGTCTGTTCAACGAAAACTTCAAAAAGTTCGCAAACGTATCAGAAGAGATCATTTCTAAAGGTGCTCCACAAGTAAAATAAGCGACTGCTACAAGGTAGGCTCGAATGATGCGAGTCTACCTTGTTTTTTTGTAGTTGTAACAAAAAGTTGCGGATTCATATGACAATTTAGCAAACAGCGCATTGTTGCTGTCCTCTCTTTATTTTTCGCATGCTACAATTTACGAAAAACTACGGAGAGTAGGCAGCGTATGTCATTTTTAACGATTTCGACAGATTTTCATATTTTCACATGGCTTGGGGCGTTTCTGTTATTTTTCATCGTCTTACGAGGAAAACAAAAGAGAACGTTGACCTACCGCTTGTTACATCTTTTTTATGCACTCATTATTATTTCAGGTACGTGCTTAGTCGTAACCGCAATGAATTATGGACATCCCCTTTTATATGCCATTAAATTCTTTTTAGGTGCTTTATTACTCGTAGCATTCGAATGGATCATTGCACTGAAAGAGCAACAACGCTCTACCCGTGTGTGCGCTATAATTGCCGTATTGTTATTTATAATCATCGCTTCGTTAGGGCTGTATTTACCAATGGGCTATACGTTGTAAACAACATAATTTCTACTTTTAACCACTCTATAAACGAATGAAATGCTGTGTGATTTATTATACATCCACAGCATTTTTACTACACTTTTTACCTAACATATACAATTATAATTGTGCCTTTTTACATATTCTTTTATACTGTTAACGTATTATTTACGAAACAGTAGCATTACATGAATGTGTAATGAATTTCACATATAGATTTTTTGGAGGAATATCATTTGTTTTTTAAAAAAGACAGTACCGTATCACTTTCAGCCTTAGTAGAAGAGAGCAAAAAACAGCTGCAGCTAGCTGAGGAAGGCATGTTTGATTATACAGTATCCGTATCAAGCGACCATGCTGAGCTCCAACAAATTATCAATCACTACAATCAAATCAATGCATTGCGTAGTACATACGAATGTAAGCTACGTCAAAAGCTGCACAATTTAACAACCATTAATCAAGTCGGCTTTTGGGAACTTGACATGCCAACAGGTAATTTCCATGACGCGAAAAACGACTTTTATATTGATCCTGCGCTTAAACAAATGCTTGGTTATAACCAAAATGAATTAACAAACGGTTTGAGCGACTTAACGATGCTTGTCCCAAAAGAGCAAGCGGACAACGTAATGAAAGGCATTCTTGCTCATTTACACGATAAATCTGGTCAAACGAAATTTGAAATGGATCATTTCATGCGCTTTAAAGACGGCGAATATCGATGGGTGCACACATTTGGTACGGCAAAGCGTCACCCAGATGGCACACCTTACCGCATGATTGCGACGATTACAAACATTCATGACCAACTGATGAATGAAGAGAGCTTGCGCAACGTCGTCACGCGCTATGACTTAATTAATGAAGCGCTTGTAGAAGCACCATGGGATATGACCGTTGAACAAGGTGACCCCGTCAACCCAAATAATGAATTTTGGTGGAGCCCACAATTCCGAAAAGTGCTTGGCTTTACCGATGAACGTGACTTCCCGAATGTGATGAGCTCTTGGAGTGACCGTCTTCACCCAGACGATAAGCAACGTGCACTTGATGCCTTTGCTGCCCACTTACTCGACTACTCTGGGCGTACCCCATTTGATTTAGATTACCGTCTACAATTAAAGTCGGGTGAATATCGTTGGTTCCATGCAAGTGGGACAACACGTCGCGATGAAAAAGGGGCGCCGCTGCGCGTAGCAGGCACCATTCGCGATATTATGCTTGAACGTAACAAAGATGTGATGGTTGAAGAAACGACGTCACGTATGGAAGAATTATCAGCTTCAATTACAGAAATGGTAACGGGTATTAATTCGATTACCCAACAAGCACAGCAGCTCGCATCAACGCAAGAAGAAACGTCGTTTGCGGCAAATGACGCGAAAGCACTGGCAGATGAAACACAAGAAATTTCAAACTTCATTAAAGGCATTGCAGACCAAACAAATTTACTTGGCTTAAACGCTGCGATCGAAGCGGCACGTGCCGGTGAACATGGCAAAGGCTTCGGTGTTGTAGCAGACGAAGTGCGAAAGCTTGCCGTTCACTCGGCAGAAGCAACCGATAATATTGAACAAACGTTATCGCGTATGAAGACATCGATCGATACAATTTTAAATCAAATGACCAAAATTAGTGACCTTGCACAAATGCAAGCGGCATTAACGGAGCAAATGAATGCTTCAGCAGATGAAATTCATACGATGTCACAAGACTTAGTCGATTTTGCGAAAAATCAATAATAAAAAGGAGTTTGCGCCACCGCAAACTCCTTTTTATTGTGCTTTCATCCATGCACATAACGCACGTACCGTTTGTACATTGACATGCGGATGATAATGATGCTTTTCGTCTTCATGAAGCCAAAGTGTTACTTCTTTTTGGAGTGCTTGTGCACAGCTTTGTAAAAAGTATGCATGCTCAACATCTACATGTTGATCTTGCTCTCCGTGAATGATGAGTAACGGTGCGTGCAAATGATGCAAAGCATATAGCGGTGTACGCGCGGCGTAACGCTGCGGATATTTTTCCGGCGTGCCGCCAATAATGCGCTTCAACGTACGGCGCATATCTAAACGCTCATAATACATATACGTTACATCACTCACACCTGCCCATGTCACGACCGATGTCACTTCATCACTCATAATCCCGAGCCATTGTGCCATAATGCCACCACGAGAAAACCCGTATATATGAATGCGTGCGCCGTTATAGTACTGCGTTAAGACATCGACTGCATACAGCGCATCAAAGCGGTCGTCTCCTGCAAATTCATCGCGCCCTTGTCCCCCACGATTGCCACGATAATACGGTGCAAATACAATAAATCCTTGCTGCGCAAACTGCGCGATGCGTGCGGGTCGCACCATCCCAACGTGCTGCAAGCCACCGCGCAAATAAATCAGTCCTTCATAGTCCCCGTTGGCAGTTGGCTCTGCAAGTAACCCTTTTACACGTAAGCCTTGTGACATATACGTCACTTCCGTTAATCGCACCGCACTGCTCGGTGATGGATACGGTCTTGCCGCTACGATTTTACCATTGTCGCCCATGCTGCTTCACCTCACGCAGCAACATTTTCATGCCGTCATCTTGCATATAAAAGCTGAGCGGCTCTGCACGAAACACTTCTTCTTCTGTCAGCCACGCCATGCCAATTGTTTCATGGTCTACCGGCAGTGGATCTTGTGCATGAAAACGCGCTGTAAATACCGTTTTACTAAACAATGGCTCCGCATGTACAGCGTATTCCGCAAACCATTGCACATCCTTTACGTGCACACCCGTTTCTTCATATACTTCACGAATCGCCGCTTCCTCTAGCGTTTCTCCTTCTTCGACTTTCCCACCTGGAAACTCGGTACCGCGACGCTCATGTATAGTCGTGAGCCATTTCCCTTCATGCTGTACTAAAATAAGCACGTGCTTACTCGCCACTTGAAACGTTTCGGGCGTAAAGCTTAACTCTACTGTACAGCCATGTAAATCTTCAAATGTAAACAATGTGATCACCTCTTATTCTATTGTATGTCGTCGCTGTGACAAAACACAATGGTGAAGGTGTGTTTGCATTCTTTTTTCAAAAAGTACGCTATAATAAAAACAATTACGCAATCGAGGTGAACTTTATGACCTTATCATTACCGGTTATTTTCATGATCGTCGTGCTTTTATTTTTAGTAGGCGGAGCTGTTGCATTTACTACGTTCCAAAAGGATGCAAAAAAACAGCAAGCACAGGCAAAAGGTAAACAACGCCATGAATAAACTATCCATTTTACTCATCCGTTTTTACCAAAAATTTATTTCACCTATGTTTCCCCCGTCTTGTCGCTTTCATCCAACATGTTCGCATTACGGACTCGAAGCATTTCAAAAGCACGGCTTTATAAAAGGATTGCTATTAACAACGATGCGCATTTTAAAATGTCATCCATTTCATAAAGGCGGATTTGATCCCGTACCTACTAAGTGGCCTTCGAAAAAATAATTTTCGGAGGCTTGCTTTTTGTTTTTTGTTACGGTATAGTTATGAACGGTAAATAAAACGTAACGATTACTATTTAATTTTTATGAGGTGACCATAGATGAAAAAACGATTTTTAGCAGCAACCGCTTTAACAGCGATGCTACTTGCAGCATGTGGCGATGACGCGGCCACGACAACGACCGACAACAATACAGAACAAACAGAAACCGAAGCAGTGGAAGATGCACTAACAATTTATACAACGGTATACCCGCTTAGCTACTTTGCTGAGCGCATCGGCGGCGAGTATGTTAACGTCCAATCCATTTATCCAGCAGGCGCAAATGAACATTCATTCGAACCAACACAACAAGATATGATGAAGCTTGCGGATGCGGATTTATTTTTCTACATCGGTTTAGGTCTGGAAGGCTTTGTTGAAAATGCAGAAAAAACGTTAGCAAATGAAAACGTAACGTTAATTCCATCTGCTGTAAACGTAACAGAAGAGCAGCTACATGTAAGCGAAGGACATTCTCATGACGAACATGAAGAAGAGGCACACGATCACGACCATAAAGGCGAAGAGCATGGACACGAAGATGAGCATAATCATGGTGCGCACGATCCACACGTTTGGTTATCACCAACGATTGCACAAACGCTTGCTGCGACTGTCAAAGATGAACTCATTAAAGCAAACCCTGCACAGGAAGCGGTGTTTCTTGAAAACTACGAAGCGCTCGTGGCAGACTTACAAACATTAGATGCAGAATTTAATGCATTACGTGATGAAGTCAGCAATAAAACATTTTTCGTTTCACACGCAGCGTTTGGCTACATTGCAGGTGAATACGGCTTCACACAAATTCCAATTGCCGGCTTAAACTCACAATCAGAGCCATCACAAAAAGAGCTTGCGAAAATTGTCGATGTCGCAAAAGAAAAAGATGTCAAATACATTTTATTTGAACAAAACGTCTCATCAAATTTAGCGGAAGTCATTAAAAATGAAGTGGGTGCCGATTCATTAACACTGCACAATTTAAGCGTGTTAACGAAGGAAGATGTCGCAAATGGTGCAGACTATTTATCATTGATGCGCGAAAATATCGAAACGTTAAAAACAGCGATGCAATAACGAATAAAAAGCATCTCTTTTGGGAAAAGGGTCGTATGACAATCTCAAAAGGGGTGCTTTTTATGTTGTTACATGAAGGATCACTATATTGGCCGACAACGATGCAACAAAAGACATATACATCTTCCTCACCGATTGAGGCAGTGTATGACGTCGCCATTGTCGGTGCGGGCATGAGCGGTGTGTTAGCTGCCTACGTATTACAGCAGCAAGGCGATCACGTTGCGATAATCGAGCAACATACCCCCGCTAGTAATAGCAGTGCAGCCAACACCGGGTTACTGCAATATAGCAATGATATTATGTTGCATGAATTAGCGAAGCAAATTGGTCAAGACGAAGCTGTGACCTTTTATAAACGATGTGTACAAGCGATGGATGAGCTCGCGCAAATTGCCGCTACATTACCAGAGCACGCACACTTTATTCAACGCCCGAGCATTTGCTATGCAAGTAAACAAGGCGATGTGAAAAAGCTACAGCAAGAATATGACATGCTTCGTGCACACGACTTTTCGTGCGATTATTGGGATGCGGATACCCTTTACGATAAGCTTCGCATAAAAAAAGCAGCGGCACTTGTTACATATGGAGATGCAGAGGTGAATCCGTTTTACTTTGTGCGGGCAATGCTCGACCAAATCCTCGCAAATGGTGCTCATTTATTTGTCAATACGCGTGTGACGAACGTTCATCACGGTCCGATCGTCCATATTGAAACGACGAATGAAACATTTGCTGCACGACACATTGTGTATACAACTGGCTATACGCAACCACCTACGGATGAAATTGCTGCAGCAGATATTCGTCGCTCGTATGCCATTGTGACAAATGTAGTCGATTATTCTTGGTATGAACAGACTCTTATTTGGGAAACAGCACGTCCATATTTATATATGCGCACAACGGTCGATGGTCGCCTCGTCATCGGTGGACTCGATGAACGCCATCATTTGCCTACTTCGTCTGCTGCCAAAATCAAAAAGCGCGCACAGCAACTAATCGATGAAGTAACAGCGTTATTCCCGCATTTATCGATCACAGCGGACTATATGTACTGCGCGTCTTTCGGTGAATCAACAGACAACCTCCCTGTCATTGGGCAACACCCGACGTATTCGAATGAATTTTACATTGCGGGTTACGGTGGAAATGGCACGGTTTACAGCATGATTGGCGCCTATGAAATCGCCGCGCTACTCGCTGGACGCACAACCGATGTTACGCCCATTATTCGCACGAAGCGTTGGAACGGTGTGCGCACATAAAGAAAGGACAGCGATGCTATTCGCTGTCCTTTTGCAGGTCGATCAATTTACGACGCATCAGTTTGTTTGCACCATTACGCGGAAGTTCCTCGACAATATAAAATGCTTTTGGCACTTTATAACGTGCTAGTTTCTGTAAGCAGTGCGCACGCAATTGTTCCTCACTAACCTGTTCTTTCACGACGACAAATGCTGCTGGTACTTGTCCCCACTGCGCATCGGCGACACCACAAACCCCCGCTTCAACAACAGCGGGATGACTATGCAGCACATTTTCAATTTGTGCTGGGTAAATATTTTCACCACCTGAAATGATCAAATCTGCACGCCGGTCGACGACAAATAAATAGCCGTCCTCATCGATGTAGCCAATGTCGCCTGAATGTAGCCAACCATTATTCAATGGACTGCGATCCGCAAAGCGCCCAATATAGCCTGGTGTTACATGCGGTCCTTGTATACAAATTTCCCCTTCTTCACCTGGCTTCGTTGCGCCGTCGATGCGAACGGTGTTAAAAAACAGCGGCTTTCCTGCTGAGCCAAGCTTCGTAAATGCTTCCTCTGCTTGCAACGTCGTTGTTTGTGATGCCGTTTCGGTCATGCCGTACGTTTGAGCAACGGGCACGTTCAATGCTTGTGCGCGCTCTAAAAATGTCCGCGGAATTGGGCCGCCACCTGCTAGCATTGTTACAAAGCGTGGATGCGCCGTTAATTGTCGCTGCTCCATTACCGTTAAAATCCGACTAAGCGTCAAGGCAACAACTGAAATCATTGTCGCACGTCCCGATGCAATGCTCAGCGCCGCTTCTGTTTCATCAAATTTTTCATATAAATCAACGGTCATCCCGTACAACAATGACTTTGTGAGTGTTGAAAAGCCACTAATATGAAAAATAGGCGTCGCACAAAACCATACATCGTCAGGGCGTACCCCTAAATTCAGCGCAGAGGCAAGCGCAGAGGCTTCATGATTGCGCACCGTTTGACGCACCCCTTTTGGAAATCCTGTCGTTCCTGATGTATACATAACCGTCATCGTCGCCTCTTTTTGCCACGTGGTTGAAATCGTGACATCCGTTTCTTCCGCTTGTGCAATACGAGCAAAAGTCCACGTATTTGCATGTGTGACGCGATCAGCAAAACGGGCATCAATAAGTAGCGCCGTCGCCTCGCTGTCCTCTAGCTGGTACTGTAATTCTTCATCACTTAAGCGATTGTTTAACATCACCATTTCAAGTTGCAGCTGCATACATGCATAAATTACCTGCACAAATTCAGCAGTTGAATAGCCGAGCAATGCGACGCGTGCATGCGGTGTAATGCCACATGCGACCATTTTTTTAGCGAAGCGACTCGCTTGCTGCTCAAGTTCCCGAAACGTCCAGCTACGTCCTTCAAAGCGCAATGCTTCACGGTGTGGTGTCATATATGCACGCTGCATGAGCCAGTTTGGCATTTGTTCCATCGTCTGTCCTCCTATTTCTATTGATGACGTAAAAAAAGCTGCCCGAAAATCTCTTCTCGGACAGCTTTTATTGCTACGTTGTATAAATCAAGGGAAACGTGGGAATTGACCGAAGTCAGGTTGGCGTTTCTCTTTGAATGCGTCGCGACCTTCTTTTGCTTCATCAGTTGTGTAGTAAAGAAGTGTTGCGTCACCAGCTAATTGCTGAATACCAGCTAAGCCGTCTGTATCTGCGTTCATTGCTGCTTTTAAGAAGCGTAATGCTGTTGGAGACATTTGTAACATCTCTTCACACCATTTAACCGTTTCATCTTCTAATTCAGCGTAAGGAACAACCGTATTTACTAAGCCCATATCAAGCGCTTCTTGTGCGTCGTATTGACGGCATAAGTACCAAATTTCACGCGCTTTTTTGTGACCTACGATGCGAGCTAAGTAGCCTGAACCGTAACCAGCGTCGAATGAACCTACTTTTGGTCCTGTTTGACCGAAGCGTGCGTTGTCAGCTGCGATTGTTAAGTCACATACAACATGTAATACGTGACCGCCACCGATCGCATACCCTGCAACCATCGCTACAACTGGCTTAGGAATTTTACGAATTAATGTTTGTAAATCTAATACGTTTAAACGAGGAATTTGGTCGTCGCCTACATAACCGCCGTGACCGCGTACTTTTTGGTCGCCGCCAGAACAGAATGCATGTTCACCTTCACCTGTTAAAATAATAACGCCAACTTTTTCGTTGTCGCGTGCACGTGTAAATGCATCGATTAATTCCGCCGTTGTTTTTGGACGGAATGCGTTGCGTACTTCTGGACGGTTGATCGTAATTTTCGCGATGCCGTTGTAGTACTCGTACTTAATATCTTCATATGTATGAAGCGTAGTCCATTCACGAGTCATGAATTTGTTCCTCCTATTATTAAAAATTTATCGTTTATGTCAGCGCAAGTGCTTCCTTTACTATTGTAGCAAATTGTGCGGGATTTTCCACATGAATTGCATGTCCAACGTCAGGAATTGTTAAATGTGCGCTCTGTTCGAGAAACGCCTGCATTTTTTGAGCGAGTAAGCAAAATTTTTCATCGAGCTCTCCCGTTATTAAAATGACAGGCATTTCAAGCTCTTCAAGTCGGTGCCAGTTTGATGGTTGAACACCTGTGCCCATACCGCGCAAACTGTTTGCTAAGCCGATTTCACGCTGTGCTAAACGCTCGGTGCGGATCGCTTGTTGCACCTCAGCTGGCAATGTTGTTTGTGAGTAAAAAAGCGGAATGCGCTCCCAATAGTTGACGAACGCTTCGATTCCTTCGCGCTCAATGCGTAATGCCAGTGCATCATCTGCTTGCTTACGCAGTGCGCGCTCATGCTCACGTGCAAGACCTGGTGAGGCGCTCTCAAGTAAAAGCTGCTCAATGCGTGATGGATACGTAAGCGCATAGCTTAATGCGACGCGTCCCCCCATTGAATAGCCGAGCAGTGTAAATGTTTCAAGTTGTAATGCTTCAAACACATCTTCTAACAGCGCTACTTGCGTCTCCATTTTATAATGTGATCCTTGCTCCGGTGCAGCTGACGCACCGTGACCGATTAAGTCAATCGCCACAACGCGGTACTCCGGCAATGCATGCGCCAGCGTTTCCCACGTTGCGCTCGTGCTCGTAAAACCATGTAAGCAGACGATTGTTTTCGTTTGTTGTTCATGCCATTGACGCACAAAAACGTCATAGCCGTTTACGTTTAACGTTGCCATCTTTTAATCCCCTGTGCAATTTGTTGCCAAAGCGCGCGGTGTGCAAATGTATTGTCCTCGCGATTTGTAAATACTTCAATTAAACGAATGCGCGTACGCGGTGTTTGCATAATGCCGTATAGCGCGGACACGTCGTCAACACGCACATGTTCAAAGTCGTACATCGCCGCAATATGCTCCATCGTCAGCGCGGTCGGTGTGCCAAATAACTCCTCGTAATGCTGTGGCACTTTCGCCTGCGGTAAATACGAGAAGATGCCACCTCCGTCATTATTCATCACAACGATGTCTAAATCGCACTGCTGATAACGCGTCGCAAGCAAGCCGCTCGTATCATGTAAAAAGGCTAAGTCCCCGATGACGAGCACCGTATTGCGCCCGTTGCCTTGACTGAAGCCGAGCGCTGTTGATACGACGCCGTCAATACCGTTCGCCCCGCGGTTTGCAAAAACGCGCACATCGCGTGTTGTCGGTAAGAAAAACGTATCGATATCACGAATCGGCATGCTGCTGCTGACGAACAAATCCGTCTCCTCAGGCACACCTGCTAATAAATGACACATCGCAGCCCCTTCATCAACCGCCCCGTCTACATAATGCTCAATATATTCCATCGCGAGCTCATTGATGTCGCGCCATTCATGCACGTACGTGTCTTCAATCGTCGGTGCGAGCGGTAATGTTGTGAGCCACTGCCCAAGCTGTGCATGGACAACAAATGTCGCCATCGCTGTTGCATCGCGGAACATCGCATCCTCATCAATGACGATGTAATGTGTTGGGTCTGCTTCTGCAATAAACTGCTGTACAAATTTAGATACCGGTTGTGCACCTAAACGAATGACTGTCTCCGGCTTTACGACCGCCTTAAAGTCTGCACTTTTTAACGTCGCATCGTACGTTGCAATGACGTAGTTGCGGCAATCAAGCGGAATATTCCCGCGGAAATTCGATAAGCTTTCGACAAGTACTGGCCATTTCAACGCGCGAATAAACGCCCAAATATATGCGGCATTTGTATGCAATGGCAACTCACCAAGTACGACAAAGCCGCGCTTCGTGTCGTTTAACACCGTCGCAAGCTGTTGTTGCGTCGCCTCTGTTGGTACGAGCTCCCCTGCTTGTAGTGACATCACTTCTTGATTGAGCTGTTGTTGGAAATCAATCGTTAACGGCTCACGAAACGGAATATTAACATGAACCGGTCCAAATGGCGCTGTCGTTGCAATCATCATCGCACGTCCAATATGGCGCGTAATAAACGGCAATGTTTGCGGTGCTTCATCTGGAATTGGGAAATCAACTGACCATTTTACATGTTCGCCGTATAACTGCACTTGATTAATCGCCTGTGGTGCGCCGACTTCACGCAATTCATGCGGACGATCTGCCGTAATCACAATTAACGGAATACGCGCATATTTCGCTTCGACGATGGCTGGGAAATAGTTCGCCGCCGCTGTCCCAGATGTGCAAAGTAGCACAACTGGTTGCTGCGTTGACTTCGCTAAACCGAGCGCATAAAACGCCGCTGCTCGCTCATCAACTTGACGATGCAGCGTTAAATCTTCCGCCGATGCAAACGCATACGCAAGCGGTGTAGAACGCGAGCCTGGACTCACGACAACATTGCGTACACCGCCTGCATACAATGCACTTGCGACACCGTAAACATATGCACTTAACACTTCACGCTCATTCATCAATCTTTCCTCCTAATGCACGTAACATCGGTCTAAACTTCACTAATGTTTCTTCATATTCTGACTGTGCCTTTGAGTCCCCAACAATGCCACCACCAGCATATAAATACGCATCTTGATTAACAATGGCCGCCGAGCGAATCGCAACCGCAAATTCGCCGTTTCCTTCTGCGTCCATCCAGCCAATCGGTGCTGCATATAAACCGCGATTCATCGGCTCATATTCACGAATGATCGACATCGCCGCTTCACGTGGTACACCGCCAAGTGCAGGTGTTGGGTGTAAATATTTCACTAAGCTTAAAATGGTCGCATGTTCCTTTAATTCGCCTTCAACAGGTGTAAATAAATGTTGAATATCGCGAATTTGAAGCAGCTGCGGTCCATCTGGGAATACGACATTGTCGCATGACTGACGGAATGTTTCGGCAATCATATCGACAACGTATTGATGTTCTTCTAAATTTTTCGTATCGGCTAACAACGATGCACCAAGCGCTTCATCTTCCGCTTTTGTCGCCCCGCGCTTAATGGAGCCAGCTACGCATGATGAATACGCTTTATGCGCATCCACTTTCACTAAGCGCTCCGGCGATGCACCGAAGAAAAATAACGCTTCATGCTCTAAGCCGAATAAATAGCTGCTTGGTTGTTCTTCAATAACTTGTGCTAATGCTTGCTCAGCCGTAATGCGTTGTTCAAACGTTAACGCAAGCGGGCGCGCAATCACGACCTTTTGTGCTTCCTTTTGCTGAATGAGTGACGTCACACGGTCAATCGATGCTAAATAATCAATTTTATGCGGCTCAAAGTAGCTTGTCGCAACTGGCTTTTTGTACGTTGCGTCTTCCTTCGCTGCTTCGATTAAAGCATCGCGCTCATCGCGCAATGCTTGCATCGTTTGTTCGTCGACCGTTTCATTTGATACGACATGAATCGTCACGAAACAGCGATCGTTTTGCTCGATGACTTGATACGTTGCGAGCGCAAAAAAAGCATCTGGAAATGACGCCCACTCACTTTGTACCGTATTTGATGGGTCAAACGTAAAGCCGCCAAACAACATCGGTTGTACGTCTGTAAGCCCCTCTTTATGCATCGTTGCCGTTAATTGTTGCCATTGTTGTTCCACATGATCGAAGCGTCCTTGCTCGCCTTCAAATGTCATTGTATATGCATGACCAAGACCAACAAGCGTAAATGTTTTCTCTCGATTTTGCCAATAAAATCGTTGTTGTGCGAACTGCTCTTTCCCTGCCGCAAAAAACGATAATGCAGAAAGATGCGTGACTTCAATCGTTTCCATATATAAAACGGGCGCTGTCGCTGCATTTTCTGTAGTGGCTTGTAACCACTTAGCTTGCATAAAAAATAACCTCCAATAAAATGATGCAAAGAAGCATCACGTTCGTCCAATCGTTCGCATTCTATTTTAACACAACTTTCCCGATAAACCTTGTTTTCGTGTTTACAAACATGATTAAAATGATAACGCTTTTACGTGCTGATGACAACGTAAAAAACGCTAGAAGAAAGCGTGCTTCCTTCTAGCGTTTCGTGCTTAAATATATTGTTTTTCAGCTAAAATTTGTAGCAGTTGCTCCGCACATTGTTCCACTGAATATTTTTCTGTGTTCAATGTTACTTCTGGCTTTACAGGCGCTTCGTACGGCGCTGAAATGCCTGTGAAGTTTGGAATTTGACCGGCGCGTGCTTTTTCATATAAGCCTTTTGGATCGCGGCGTTCGCATTCTTCTAATGAACAGTCCACGAACACTTCGAAAAATTCATCTTCTGCCACGAGTGCACGCACTGTATCACGGTCTGCTTGATACGGCGAAATAAAGGCCGTTACAACGATTTGTCCCGCTTCAACAAATAGCTTAGACACTTCCCCAACGCGACGAATGTTTTCTTTGCGGCTCTCTTCATCAAAACCTAAATCTTTGTTTAAGCCGTGACGCACGTTATCGCCATCTAAAACCGTTACTTGATTGCCACGGTCAAATAGCTTGCGCGCAAATGCGTTGGCTACCGTTGATTTCCCTGCACCTGATAAACCTGTGAACCATAAAATTAAGCTATGCTGTTTATTTTTTTCACGACGCTCGGCTGTTGTAATCGATGCATCATGCCATGTAATGTTTGTGCTCATAATTGCCTCCTACACCGTTGCTTCTTCGCGTAAGCCACGAATTAATACTTCGACAACTTCTTTACGGCTAAATGTTGACGGTGGAATTTCACCCGCACGTAACATTTCACGCACTTTTGTACCGGATAAAATGACGCGTGATTCCGCACCGTGTGCACACGTTTTTGTCGTCGCCATGCCTTCACACTCTGTGCAGTAGAAGCTATGCTCGAACTTCAGCGGTGTAATGCCGATCTCTTCTGGTGTGAAGCGTTCAAATAATTCCTGTGCTTCGTATGTGCCGTAGTAATCACCAACACCTGCGTGGTCGCGTCCTACAATGAAATGTGTACAACCGTAGTTTTTACGCACAAGCGCATGGAAGATCGCTTCACGTGGACCTGCATAACGCATCGCCGCTAAAAATACGCCTAACTGAACGCGCTCTTGTGGGTAATACTTTTCTAATAATACTTCATAGCTTTCCATGCGGATTTGTGCTGAAATATCATCTGACTTCGTTTCACCAACTAATGGGTTTAAAAACAGACCGTCTACAATTTCAAGCGCTACTTTTTGAATGTATTCGTGTGCGCGGTGTACAGGGTTACGCGTTTGGAAGCCTACGATTGTTTTCCAACCTTTTTCGGCAAAGCGCTCGCGTGTTTCTGCTGGCTCAAATGTGTACGCTGGGAATGATTTTTCCGCCTTTTTAATCAGCGTTACTTTCCCACCTACATACGTATTTGGACGTTCAAACATTTTCGCAACACCTGGGTGTGCTTTGTCATCTGTGCCGTATACGTTGACCGCTTCCGCCTCTTTATCCGGTGTGTAAATGTCGGCTACTTCGATCGTACCGTACACTACACCATCATACGTAAGCGCAGCTTCTTGACCAACTGTTAATGCACTCGCTGTTGCTTCATCTACTGGTAACGTAATTGGAATACTCCACACTGTGCCGTTTGCTAGGCGCATATCTTTCACAACCGATTTGTAGTCTTCCTCTGTTAAGAAACCTTCTAACGGGCTGTATGCACCAATTCCGATTAATTCTAAATCACTTAATGAAATGTTATCGATTGCGATTGTTGTTGTAATTGCTGACAGATCCTTTTGCTCATTAAAGCGTTGTACTAAAACGCCACCATGTGGTTGTAAACTCATATTCCTTACTTCCTCCTCTAATTTAACCGTGTAAGCCACACTCTGTTTTTCCTTGCCCAGACCAACGACCTGCGCGTAAATCTTCTTCTGTAAATGCTGGATTTGTGCATGGTGCGCACCCGATTGACGGATAGCCGCGATCATGCAAAACGTTATAATCAAGCTCATTGCGGCTGACGTAGCGCCATACATCTTTCCACGTCCAATGAATGAGCGGGCAAATTTTAATCGATTCAAAACGCGTATCTAAATTAATGAAATTCGTATTGGCACGCGTCGGTCCTTGCTCACGACGCAGCCCTGAAATCCATGCAATCGCTTCGCTTAACGATTCATCAAGCGGCTCAATTTTACGCACTTTACAACATTGGTTCGGGTTTGTTTCCCATAGCTTGTCACCGTATTGCTCCGCTTGCTGTTCAAGCGTTAACTTCGGCTGCTTTAGTTCAATGCGTAACTGCGGATAACGCGCCTGTACTTTTTCAATGACATCATATGTTTCTTGGAAATGTTTATTCGTATCTAAAAAGACGATTTTTGCATCGGGTTTTACCTTTGCAATTAAGTCAATTAGCACAATGCCCTCGATCCCGAAACTGCAAGCATACACAACCTCATCTCCATATGTTTCATACGCCCATTCCAGCGTATGAAGCGCTCCTTTATACGTATCGTCTACGTCAAAGTCACGCGCAGGTTGTTGTTGCCACGTATCAAACGTTAGCATAGTGCTCCCCCTCCTTTACTGGCAAAGCAACTGTAACGACTTTACCAACTATCCTTATTCATAAAGTATGTTTTAAATTGAAAGTGAGGGCTCTCGAAAAAATGACCGTTTCAAACCATTTGTATGCGAGAGCCTCTAGTTGTTCTAGTCAGCTTTTAATTCATACTATTTCACTAAGGTTAGTATAAGTAATAAGCGACGCGATGTCAACGTATATTCTTAAAATATTCTGTTTTTTCTAATTAGCATGATTAATACATGTCAGTGCAGTCGGCAATGCTTCTAGTCGCTCATACGGAATACTTTCACCGCATTGTGTACACGTCCCGTATGTGCCCGCTTCGATCGCAGCTAACGCTTCATCGATTTTTTCAAGCTCCTCATCACGTTGCTCATCGAGTGCTTGCTCGACATATTCATCCGCTAATTCCGTTCCTTGATCGGCTGGATGGTTATCGACACCTTCTAATTCTTCCAGTTCTTCTTCGCCTTCATGAAGTGCGTTGCTCGCGACAATCGATTCCTTTTCCTCTAGTAATCGCGCTTGCAATGCTTGTAATTGTTGTTCTGTCATTCGTCATAACCCCCTTCGTTGTATTACGAATAAAATTCCTGCTTTTCGTTCGTTTTAAACATCATAAAAAAGCGACTACCTTATGACAGGTAATCGCTCTTTCCTTATTCGTTTGTATACTGTTGAATCGCTTTGTACAGCAGCTGTGTTGCGCCTTCTCCTGCGCGCTTGTCGTAATACTGCGTAAAGCGCTCATCGGCTATATACATTTCGCTTAAACCGCGATGGGCTTGCTTCGTATATTTTGGCCAATACATGCTTAACCAACGCTTATGCAGCTCTGCGATTTCTAGCATTGTCTCTTCCTCTTCGTGCACTAACATATCCGCTAACAGCGCAAAAAGCTGATTTTCTAATTGCGTCGCGCCTTCATATTGCTCCGGTGTCATTTGTTTAAACTGGCCATATGCAGACATGACCGATTGTTTACCGTATTTTTCGCGAATTTCTTCGCCATATAACACCTCGTTTTCATCGATCTTTTGTTGCTTAAAGCCTTCAAACTGTTCATTTGTTGTCATCGTAATTTCTCCTTTTACATAACGTAATGTGCGCTTTACCGTCTCCATTTGTTGTGCGAGCGTTTGCTGTTGTTGCTGCAGCTGTTTTAAATGCTGTGCTAACGCCTCTTGTACATCGAATGATGGATTGTACAATAGCTCTTGAATAGCAGTAAGCGACAGCCCCATTTGCTTATACAACATAATTTGCTGTAGCACGAGGGTTTGCGACTGTTCGTACATGCGATACCCTGCGTCACTGTACGCAGCTGGCTGCAATAAACCAATCGCATCGTAATGGCGCAATGTACGCGTCGAAACCCCTGACATGCTCGCAAGCGCCGTAATTGATAACATGCGCTCACCTCCATGGACTTATGATACACATTGACGTAACGTAAAGGTCAAGCGTTTATTCGTATTTTTTGCGACGATATTTACGGCCAAACGTTTGCAATCCTCGGTAAGCTGTACGACCAACGATTGTGAACGATAGCACAATACCCGTAATACCGAGTACCCACGCAATCCATTCAAACACCGTATATCCTGCAAGCTTACCCCAATCAATCGATCCTTTCCAGTCATCAATAACCACATTCATACCATAAATACCCGAAACGACGGTATAAACAGTCAAAATGAATAGGAATGTACTTTGACGCTCATCCTCTTGGTCTTCCTGCAGGCGATATAATTCTTCTAACGTCGCTTTAATTTCTTTATATTGCTCCGTAATTCGAAAATGCTTGCGTAAAAGTGCGGAAGCTTCTCGTCCTTCTGAACGCACAATCACTTCATCAAAATAATACCGCGATGAAAATTTCGTAATGCGCTCAATCAGTTCATCCACGACAAACTTTTCTTTGCCCCAACGAATTTCACTATGCTCAAACGTTAATTTCAGCAGCATAATTTTATAAAAATAATTCAGCACTACCGTATAATAATCGACGCTATAAAACTCGCATACGCGCGCATACGCATCATGCTCAGATTGCGTCGTCACCTGCATATGTGCGCGGTTAGACGTGACGCGATACGTTTGTGGCGCCCATCGCTTTAACACGTGTGCTTCAATGTACTGTTCGATATACCCCATATTACTAGCTGACACGAACGGCTCATTCATCGCATCCGTTCCATCTAACTGACCGATGCGAAACAACAGCACATCATCAATCTGCGTCCCTTCTTCTAAACGAACGAAGCCGCTCACAAACATGCGCTCATCTTCAAAAAATGGCATATGTGAGTATTCATCTCCAAGCTTCTCGTAATCGACAAAAAAGCGCGATAAAAATGGCAAAAACTGCTGGCGAATAAGCTCATCTGTTTGTCGATAATGCGCTTCATTATACGTAATCGTCGCTCCTTTTTCCTCCTTCACATGCGGGACGAGCACGCGGAAAAAATGGCAAAAATCGAGCGCATCTGTCGCCGTCATACGATGTCGCAGCGCTGTACGAATAACGATGAACGCAATGCCAAACGGACATACAATTAAATCGACGCTGCTAATTGTAAATGGAATCGTTCGCCCTCGCACATGCATCGTTGCATCCGTGTTCCATGCTTTTGAAAAGCGCGAAAATCCGCGATCTTCCCAATGGTTCGGAAACAGTTTATCCTCAATAAACGGATAAAAAAACTGCGTTAACCCCTCGTGTGAAATCGCATGTCCTGCGTAGTATTCCTTTTTCGGCTCATCTTCAATATGAAAAAATGAAAAGCCATGTTGCTGCGCTGTTGTAATGAGCTGTTCACGCTTTGCCATACTGTACGTAATTGGGTAATAAAAAATCAATTCTGCACTTTCAACTGTTGCCTGCTTCACATCAATCATGCGCTTCACCTCTTGTTACTCTTTCTCCCATTCATCTAACAATTAAACTCCGATAAAGGCATTAATTTCTTTCCTATTTATATAGATGAACGTACTATTAGTAATACGCTATCTATATTCTCATGCGGAAGCAATTAAAAAGTATTTGTACGATGTGACATAGCAAATGCATTGTATTTATACAAAATTGGCACGGTTCGATTATGGAGTGATTATTGTGAAAAAGAAGATTACATTATACGTGGAAATTTTATCTTTACAACTTAACGTTCAAAACCTTTTGTGGCTAAACTTGTTACAAGTCCGCACCAGCTAATATGATCATGAATGTAAAAACATTCCTTCAAATTATTGCTAAACAGACGGCATAGATGGATCCGTCATTATATGCTCGAGGCTTTTTTGCTATTTAGTTGCATGACAAAACGGTTTTATTGGGAACGAGTGTGATGAGATTTTAAAGAGGGAAGTTCGTTATTCGAGCTGTTGTAAGGTGTAACGTACAGTTAGTGTGAATCGTTAAGATGCGCTATTACAAGCATTCAGTAAATTATAAGCAGCCTAGTTTTAAATGAATTTAGCCATATCAGTTTTGAGTATGGTCTATATTTTTATTTTAAGCAAAATAAAAAGACATGTAACGATTGCTCGTTACACGTCTTTTTCGTATGACCCGTACGGGATTCGAACCCGTGTTACCGCCGTGAAAGGGCGGTGTCTTAACCACTTGACCAACGGGCCTCTGGCGGAG
>JAHAYH010000136.1 GCA_018384745.1 Caryophanon sp.
TCAATGCAGACAAGCCCTATATGAGGGTCAGCCCTGACCGCACTTATTGGCTCTCTGACAGCCGTAAGAACAGCGACAAAGGCATCCTTGAATGCAAGACCACACAGATGACCATTGACGAGGAAGATTTGCCAAAGCATTGGTTCTGTCAGTTACAGTATCAGTTGGGTGTCGCAGAGTTAGAACAAGGGTCATTGGCATGGCTCTGTTCAGGCAGACAGTTCGGCTATAAGGACATCGCCCTTGTGCCTGACTTCTTCCAATGGATTGAGGAGGAGGTAACCAAGTTTTGGGTAGAAAACTTCTATTCTATCAAAGACAGACAGACATTGAACTTCGAAGCAAAGAATAATTCAGATTCCTTTGCTTCCGTTATGGTCGATGACAAGGTTAGACTCAATAAGATAGCAATCCTCTACGGTGCCAACGCATCCGGCAAATCCAACATGCTATTTGCCCTCCAGACGGTCTTCAGACTCCTGACCACACCGAAATCGACCAGGGACAAGAAAATTGCCTGCTATCACCCTTTCGCTTTGGCCAAAGGCGAGCCGACCAGAATGGGACTTTCTTTCTATGCCGACGCTGTAAGATATGACTATGAGATTTCATATAACGAGGATTACATTCTCAGCGAGACATTGAACTTCTACCCCAAAGGATACAAGGCTCTCTTCTACAGCCGCGAATTCGTCTCCGAATCTTCAGCTGCAAACATCTCATTCGGGACCAGTGCCGAGATCAGGAAGAAGGCGGAGAACATCTTTGTCAGCAATACGTTGAACAACCACACTGTGCTGTCAACATATGCCAAGGTTGCATTTGATGAGGACGTGAAAGCTGTTTCAGAACTCTTTGCATGGATTACCGGATCCATGCACGGAATCAACGAATATCACGATCAGAACGAGACATTCGCAGATATGATGCACAAGGTGGAGGAAGATCCGAAGATGAAGCAGTTCTTCCTGCAGATGATCAAGAAAGCGGACTTCAATATTGTAGATTTCCATTACGAGGACTCTATTATGCTCCAGAGCGCCGGGAAGACGAAAGACATCCTCTTCACCAGCAAGGCCGGGGAGAACAGCTTCGACCTGAAAACTATCAATCAGTCCAGCGGCACCATTGCATTCCTCGAGAAAACGCGAATCCTGTATGACCTGATATACGGAAACAACATCCATCTCTTTGACGAGCCGGAGAACGACTTGCATTACGACCTTTTCCTGTTCTACCTGAATGCTTTTCTGTATAACTCGGACAAGTCCCAATTAATCATCGCATCGCATCTGACATCTCTGCTGGCCGAGGATATGATAAACGAAAATAGAGACCTTATCTACTTTGTAGAGAAGGATATAGATAATGCCACTTCATCTTGCAGGAGAGCTGACAAATATGGCCTGCACAAGAACCAGTCCCTGTACAACGCCTACAAGATCGGCAGACTCGGGGCAAAGCCTTACCTGGGTTCACCGTTCATTCTTAACGACTAACAGAAGAACCCGATGAAAGAAACATTTATCATCATTGGCGAAGGCCCTACAGAATACTTCTTTCTGAATTCATTGAAAGACGAATTCAGGTCGATGCAGAATATTTCTCCTCAATACCCGAAACATACAAGTATGGCGGAGCTTGAACTGATTATCAAAAATGCCATTGAACAGGGTTACAATCATATATACTGCATGATTGACCTTGACAACAAAAAAGAAGGCAAGGATAAGTCTGACTATGTCAACCTGAAAAAGAGATTCCACGGCAAGCATATCTCAAAGCCCAAGAAAGGTATTGATTGCCACATTGAATTCTTTGAGACTGAACGATGTACAGAACTTTTCTTCCTTTATTACTTCAAGTATACAACGAAGTTGTACAATCACTCAAATGAAGTCGAGGCAGACCTCAGCAAGGAATGTGGCTATATAAAGACCACGGACTTCTTCAGGAAACATCCTCTTCATCAGCACTTTACTAAGCAGGGAGGATCAATATACGAGGCCATCAAGAATGCCGAGATGTCGATGGAAACTGCGGAGGAAAGAGGTTATACCTTCTCAGAGTTGGGAAGGATGTTCAAGAAGTTGGGAATAGAGCCGCAGAACAAGTGACATCATTTTTCCATTTGACGGAATATTGACGAAAACCATATAATACTAAAGTGGCAGCACGTCAGAAGAACTCACTCCCATTGTTTATGTGGATGATAACAAATATTACATCGAACTGAAATGCGAGCGCGGAACATGTG
>JAHAYH010000160.1 GCA_018384745.1 Caryophanon sp.
CGTCCTATGGCACCGCCCTTATGACGAACATCATGTTCGCCTCCACGCCCGCGGAAAGCCTGCCTCGACGTGAAAAGCAACCCCATGTTATGGTGAAGAGCTAATAAAATGGTTGTTTTCACGTGTTTTTTTGATTTTTATTGTGGAAAAGAAAGCCTTTTGGAGTGTTTTCAAAACGATTTTGAATTGTTTTTTCGAGAAAGACGTCAAGAAAATATCGTTATTGAGCAAAATTTACTCTAAAAAACAATGTACATAGAAAAAGCTTTATGAGTAATATATACTAATTCGGTGTGTGAAATATACACATGTTATTTAGTTCAATCATTCTATTAAGGATATCATGATAGGAGGAACATAAGATGATCATTGCGGATAAACCAAAATTTAAAATGGCTGTGCTCGAAGATCGAAAAGAAGCTCATGTACAAGTAATCGGTTTCGTAACGGAAGATGTTGTAGAAGATTATATTCAATCATTACAATTAGTTGGGAAAAACTGCACACCATCACAATACACACTCGTAATTGATGCAACATTACAGTCACCTGTACCACGTAAAGTAGCGGCAGAGCTTGGTGATACAATGATGATTTACACAACATTTGGATACCGTGACATCGTCATTATACGACCAAAATCAAAAATCGCGATGGTACAAATTCGTAACGGTTTAGAGCCGAAAAATTTCCCAGGTGAATTTTATGACACAGTGGAAGGATTCCGCCGCCGTTAATGTATGTATAGACAGAAGGAGGAATAACAAAAAACTATGTTAATCGTAGCCATTATTTTATTATGTACGACTGTATTTTTTGCGTTTAAATATGTCGAGTCAAAACGAAAGCAAGCACAAATTACGCGCATGCTTGAGACGATGAACGCGGCTTTAACAAATGATACGGTAGAAACGCTAACTGGCAATGGTGAAGAAGTAATTGCTTTCAACGCCTTTGTGAAAAAGCAGCAACAACAAAAGCAAAAGGTAGATGTATTAACAAATGCCATTGCTGAAAAAGGTCAACAGCTTGTAAAAGACGGCGAATATGCAGCAGAGAAAGCGGATATCGGTCGTGCAGCAATTGACGAAGTCGGAAAAGGTTTAAAGAAGCAGCTGACAATGACAATCGAAAGCACAGAATCGGTTGAACAAATGACAGCGGCTATTGAAACATTATCGATTCAAGCAAATGAAATTTCAGAGCAATCTAGTACGACGCTCGCATTAACACAATCAGGAAATGACATGATTCGTCAATCGATGCAGCAAATGGAACAATTTAACGGCACGATTAATACGACATTTGAGGCGATCAGTAATTTAGGCGATAAATCAAATGAAATCGGCAACATCGTCAAAGTAATTACCGATATTTCAGAGCAAATTAACTTACTGGCATTAAACGCGGCAATTGAAGCAGCGCGTGCAGGCGAGCATGGTAAAGGCTTTGCCGTTGTCGCAGATGAAGTGCGAAAATTAGCGGAACAATCTCGTCAATCTGCATCGGAAGTGTCGAGCATTGTGCGTAACATTCAAACGGAAACAACAACGGTTGTCACATCAATGGATCAAGGCACGAAGGAATTCGCACAAACGAATGAAGTGATTTTACAAATTGGTGAAATGTTCGAGCGCATTGTAGAGACGACAAAAACAATCGCACATAACAATGCCAACTCTTCGGCAAATGCAGAAGAACTTGCAGCAAGTGCACAGCAGTTATTAGCGACAATGCAAGAAATTGCGTTTATTTCACAAGAGTCAGATGAAATGTTTGAAGAGCTAATGGAAATTAGTGATGATGAATTACAAACGATGGCACAGCTACTTGTTGAAACGAAGCAATTATTACAGCTAAGTGAGATCAAGTAAGCGCAGCTAGTACGAACGAAAGCATAATTGAAGTTGCTCAATTATGCTTTTTGTTCGTCCGAAAATTCAGTTAATTAATTATGTGTAATATAATAATTTATGGCATTGCTGTATTGAATTTTCTGTCAAAAACAAATTGTGACAACAAAGAAGATGGAAGAAAAACGCGTTCAACCGTTGATATTACTAACATTAGCCCTTTCTTTAGTTTGTGAAAGTGTTCACAATTAGCAATAAAATTTTGGCTTGCGAACGAACGATTTATTTACATTACAATAACTTATGCTACAATAATCGTAAGAGGTTAAAGATGACATTAAATCGCATTGTTCGACAAAAAAACTACTCCCCTAAGTAGAAAAATATAAATAATACGATCAAACCTCTCCACATAATAACTGCTCAAAAGTGTATTATGTAATGCAATCGAAGCTGTTTTTTTAGCCGTGAAAAAACACCTTCCTTGTAACGCAGTGTAAGCCGATTTTGCACTGCCATATTAAAAGATTTATGACCAATAAATCTCTCCCTCAAAGAAAGCCTCTTCGCTTGCGAAGGGGCTTTTGTTTTGTGCACAATACAAATAACGACGGTGACAGCACCTTCGTTTTCCATTACAATTAAACATTACAGCAAGTTCAAAGGAGACAATTATGACAAATAATGATTTATTAATTCGTCTACGCTATGCGTTAGATTTAAAAAACCGTGAAATGGTAGAAATTTTTGCACTAGGTGGCTACAACATGTCGCCGGAGCAACTGCCAAAATATTTAGCAAAGCCAACGTTCGATGAAGATGGTGAGTTCGTTCAAACGGATGATTATATTGCGTGCAACGATGCGCTATTTGAAAAATTTATGAACGGCTTTGTCACGTACAAGCGCGGCAAGCAAGACGTAAAACCTGGACAAACGCCACCGTCAGCACCGACGAAAAAAGATCACCCAAACAACATTTTATTAAAGCGTGTGAAAATTGCTCTTAGCTTGACGACAGAAGATATGATTGCGATCTTTTATGATGCCGGCTTAAATGTTTCAAAAGGTGAATTAGGCGCTATTATGCGTAAAGCAGACCACCGTAACTATAAAGAATGTGGCGATAACTTCGCGCGTAACTTTTTAAAAGGTTTAACGTTAAAATATAGAGCGTAAAATTGGAAAAGCTTGTCTTAAGATGACTGTCTTAAGCAAGCTTTTTTGTTACAATATAGCTAATAATGGAAACGGAAAGCTGGTGACAATATGTCTATAAGTGAAAAAGAATATGTTAAAACGCTAGAGGAGTTAACACATGCAGGGAAACAAGAGGAATTTCACGCTCTTTATCCAGCGGTAGAAAAGCTACTGAAAGCAGAAGAGGCGTATGATGGACTTGTTCGCATTTATGTGTTGCGTGCTGCGATGTATTTTCAAGTGAGCAATATCGAGAAGCTTGTACAGTTCGTGACGGAAAACTTAACGTTTTTCCAAAAGTATGCGAATGAAGAAGAACATTTACGCTTTAAAAATATTCGTGCAATCGCTTTAGAAATGGTCGGTTACCGAGAAGGCTTTTACGAACAAATGTTAGAAATGAAAACGTATGGTGAAAAGAACGATAAATTAGATCTTGTCATTACAGCGCTAATTAACATTGGACTTTTAAAGATGAAAAATAAAGAGTATGAACAGGCGTTGCATTATTTTTATGAAGCAAGAAAACTCGCTGGCACACAGCCCAATACGCCGATGTTTAATGATTATTGCTTAGCGACAAACAATATTTTGTATACGTATTTATTAATGGAACGCTACGACGAAGCAAAAACGTATTTGCACTTAGAGAAGCAGTTTGAGCGTGTATATCCACGCTACAAAACGTTTTACGAGATCAATACGGCAAAATATTACGTGTTCACGAATCAAATTCAACAAGCACGGACACATATTCAACGCTTACGTGCCTATGTGAATGCAGATGAAAAACATGCGGTATATCATGAGGACGTTTTACAATGTGAGCTGGCGCTTGCGAAAAAAATCGGGGACTTACAATATGAAAAAGACATTTATTTGCAGCTTATTGCAAGTCAAAAGAAAAATAATAACGACCGGTTGCTGCAACAAATGTTGCAAAGTGCATACGTGTCAAAGCGACATGAGCTCATTGAAGTAGCACAGTGCGATCCATTAACGCAGCTGCTCAATCGTCGCGGATTTTTACAGCAAGTAGAACAACAAAAGCGCAATAATAAAGCGCGCTTTCTTGCATGTGCAATGGTTGACATTGATCATTTTAAGCGTGTGAATGATGAAGCAGGTCATTTAGCAGGCGATGATCTTATTCGGCATGTTGCGAACATCTTAAAGCGATTTGAAGCAGAGGGCTATGTTTGTGCACGCTATGGTGGAGACGAATTTGTCGTGACGTTTTTAAGCGATGATGAAGCGCATATTCACCATGTAATTGAGACGATATTTCAGCAGTTACATGAGCCGTTTCATTACGAAGGAAAAGCGATCGATGTGACGTATACGGTCGGCGCGATGTACGTATTGAAAAATGACACGTGTCCTGTAGAAAAGCTGTTAGCATCAGCCGATCAAGCAATGTATGACGTGAAGCGAAACGGTCGAGCTTATTATGCGGTGCGAACATTTTGTGAGGTGGAGGACGTTCATGAAGCAGCAAACAAGTACACTGTTTGAAAAAGTAAGGAAGTATTATGAAGCGCAACAATATCCGCAATTTTTTCAACTCATTGACGGGGCACTATTACTGGCAGAGCAGTACGGTGAAACGGATTTGTTCATTGAATTTACGCTTCATAAAGTATCGGCATACTTCCAATTTTGTGATTACGAGATCGCTATTCAAGCGCTGCAGGAAGTGGAACATTTGATTAGTGATGAAGCAAGTGAGGCGTATATTCGATACGTCAATGCGAAAGCGGCAATTCATGGAGCGCTTGAGGACCATGAAACGTGCTATCAATATTTGTGCGAAGCAAAGCGACTCGCCATACAGCGTCAAAGCATGAAGAGCTTAATGATTATTGAGGCAAATATTGGCAACTATTTTTATGAAAAACAGCGATATGACGAAGCACTCGTACAATTAAAACGGTCGTTACAAATTTGCGACGATCTTCAATATGAAGCGCAGCACCTTTATTTATCGGGGAGATCGCGCTACATTCAAATTTGCATTAAGCTTGGGTTGTTAGAGGAAGCGGCAGCGCATATTGCCCATGTGCAACGTGTACCAAACTATGAACAATTGCCGCATTATCGCATGTTCATTAAAGCGGTTGTTGCGTATGATTGCGCACGTGAACAGTACTTATGTGCGTATGAGCGGCTACAAAAAGAAATGCAGGCGCTGCATCACCATGAATCCAGCTATAGTTATTTATATGAGCTTTTTGTCGAAGTGGCACAACATGTCGAACCGCTCGCACAATATGTCGATACGTTACGGGCTTATTATGATTATAGGCAGCAGCGAGAAGAGGAGCATCAGCAACAGCGCGCAAAGCGACTCGATATGTATTTTAAAACAGACCATCTTCAGCAACTGAGTTGGCTAGATCCGTTAACACAAATTAAAAATCGTCGTTACTTAGACGATCACGGCGCGTCGTGGCTTGCGGAATCAACAACAGGCGTTGCGGTCATTTTATTCGATGCGGACAATTTTAAACATATTAACGATACGTATGGGCACTCGATGGGGGATGAAGTTATTTCCTTAATGGCAAAATGTGCAGAGACATTTTTCGACAATGAAGATGCGCTTGTCATTCGGTATGGCGGCGATGAATTTTTAGTGCTATGCCGCATTGAAGACGAGGATGTGCTCCATGCGGTACTCGATTCGTTTCAGTGCATGATGCATGCGCAAAGTTATGGTGATGATGAGCCGCTTTACATTAGTATTGGTGCCACTTTTCAGCAGCAAGCGCCATACGTGCTCGATGCTTTAATTGCACATGCAGATGCGGCGCTTTATGCGGTGAAACAACAAGGGCGACAGCATTTTTCGATTTATCGAGCGCAATAAGACACTACATTGTACGTTTTAGCAAAAAGTTTGTTACAATACTCCTTATGAACAAACTAGGAATGGTGAATCGTTTTGAAAACATTTAAAAAAGTATACATTGAAATTACGAGCGTTTGTAACTTAGCTTGTAGCTTTTGTCCGCCGACGCTGCGTACAAAAGGCATGATTAAAGTAGAGCAGTTTGAAAAAACGCTCGACCAGCTCGTTGGCCATACGAAATATATTTATTTACACGTAAAAGGTGAGCCGCTACTACATAACCGCATTGACCAATTGCTTGATGCGGCACATGAGCGCGGCTTTAAAGTCAACATTACGACGAACGGTACGCTTATTAAAAAGAACCGTCATAAGCTGCTTGGAAAACCAGCGCTGCGTCAAGTGAACTTCTCGCTGCATAGCTTCGATGGACATGAAGGCTCTGAAAATCGCGAGAAATATTTAGGTGACATTTTAGATTTCGTACGTGATTCACGCGAGTACAACACGATTATTAGCTACCGTTTATGGAATTTACAGCGCGATGAACAAACAGACTTAGATCGTCGCAAAAACCGTGAAACGCTTGATATTTTAGAGAATGAATACAACTTAGACTTTAAAATTGAAGAGCGCGTGGAGCCTGGTAAAGGTGTGAAAATTGCGAAAAACGTCTACTTAAACCAAGATCACGAATTCCGTTGGCCAAGCTTGTTAGCGCCGGAAGATAAGGGGAAAGGTTTCTGTCACGCACTGCGTAGTCATGCGGCAATTTTAGTTGATGGAACGGTCGTGCCGTGCTGCTTAGATGGTGAAGGTGTCATTAACTTAGGCAATATTCATGAGCAAAAGTTTGGGGATATTGTGGAAGGAGAACGCGCAACAAATTTAGTTGAAGGGTTCTCACGCCGTGAAGCGGTTGAAGAGCTATGCCGTAAATGTGGCTATCGTCAAAAATTCGGCATGGAGATGGATTGGTAAGCGTATGCCCACTTTGCACATTGCCGAATGAATGTTTAGCTGGCACGGACCGCGTCGCATCATGCTGGTGCATGCATAAGCAATTTGACGAGTGGGTACTAGCACAAATTCCAGAGTCGTTAAAAAATAAAGCGTGCATTTGTGAAGGATGTTATGCGAAATATCACGAACTTGTAAAGAAGCTTCCTGAAAAATAGGAGCTTCTTTTTTATTTTGTGCATAGAAAGAAGGAATTGACATGGAACAACATCAACAGCTTGTCGAGCAAACACGTAAAACGATTCGCACACATGTGTTACAGCAAATTTTTCATGCGTTTGACGTCGAAACGTTACGCTTATCAGAAGAAGGACGTCGCGAGAAATATAACAAAATGGCGGAAAGTCCGTTTCGTTTCTTTCGCGGCAGTGCGTACTTGTTTTACTTTGATCATGCGGATATGCCCTCTCCATACCATACGAGTGAAGAAACGCCGATTTGGATTCAAGGGGATTTACATATGGACAATTTTGGCGCATTTCAAAATGAAAATGGCGACATTGTGTATGACATTAACGATTTTGATGAAGGATATGTAGGATCGTATTTATATGACCTTTTGCGCATGAGCGTGAGCATTATTTTATACACGCAGGCAGAAGGCTATGATGTACACCAACAAAATACGTTTATTCGTACGTATATTGAAGCGTACGTCAAACAATTAAAGCGCTTTGTCGCGGGAAAAGATGACCCAAAGACGTTAGCATTTACGGTCGACAATACACGCGGACCCATTAAGCGGGTTCAATTGTAAATGGGCTAGGTGAAATTATTAAATACAATACACAGCTCGATCAAATTAAGCAGCTGTTACAATTCCAAGATGTGCAAGAAGCGGAAGTGGTTTCTGTAAACAACTCGATGCAGCAGCTTGATTCAAGCATTGAAGAAGTAGCAGCAGCCATTGCCGACATTTCAGGCAGCACGCAGCAACAATTAGAGGAGTTAAACTCGGATATTGAATCGTTAAACCATGTGAGTGAAATTTTACAGCGTACCGATGAAGGGCAGCACATGATGATTGATGATGTAGGCCGCCTTGTTGAACGCGTAAACTCAGTAGCGAAATTAATCGAGCTTATTACAGGCATTGCGGATCAAACGAACTTGTTAGCATTAAATGCCTCGATTGAAGCAGCACGTGCAGGCGATGCCGGAAAAGGTTTTGCCGTCGTAGCAGAAGAAGTACGCAAACTAGCAGATGATACGAAGCGCTCTGTCACATCGATCAATAGCGATATTCAAGAGCTGCTGCAAATTACGAATAACATTCATGAGCTGACGAAAAAATCGGCACAAGAGCTGCATGAAGGTGTAAGTGATACGCTGCAAATTTCATCGACGTTATCAGAGTTAAACAAAAAGCTGCAAGAGCAAGGAAGTCGCTTTGAAAGCATTTCGAAAACGACGAATGGCCAAGCACAAGCCGCATCAGAAATTACAAATCGTAACGAAGTCATCGCGGAAAATAGTCAATATAGTAAAGAAATTGCATTCAACACCGGAGATGCTATTTATAAACTAAGTAAAATGATTAATCATTATCGTACAGAAACGATTTCTCGAAACTTCATCATTAGCCAAGAGGACATTGTCGAGCTGACGATTACCGACCATTTATTATGGCGTTGGCGCATTTACAACTTACTGCTTGGCTTCGAAAAAATGAGCGAATCAGAAGTTGGTACAGCACGTGAGTCACGTTTAGGTGAATGGTATTACGGCAAAGGGAAAATGATTTTACAAAACGAGCGTGCGTACAAAGAACTTGAACAGCCGCATCTACAAGTGTACGACATAGCACGTAAAGCGGTCGCTGCGTACAACGCAGGACGTAAAGATGAAGCTGAAATGTACTTAGAGGAAATTACAGCGGTTTCGAAAGTGGTCATCGATAAGCTACAAGAGCTGAAAAACATTTTAGTGCGCGAAAAAGAAGCGCATATTCAAAAACATACGTAAACAAAACGTAGCGTCCTAAAGGGGGCGCTACGTTTTTTAGTCAGTTGCTTTTTGGAACGTTACCGTTTTTGCATCCGTATCGTACAGCGCCCATTCATAATGATCGACAACGGAACCGACGTTAATAAACAGTTGTTCGTCTGCGACACTTACTGTCGTATTTGGCTTCACAATATGTCGCACACCTTGTTTATAATACGCAGCTTGATGGGAATGACCGAAAAAAATTACATCGTGTGGGTACGTTGGAAAAATCGCTGTCCACTCTGGTGTCCAACCGAATTGATGTCCGTGAATAAACAGTGCATTGTCAATTTCAATCGTTTCCGGATAGGCGTTAAATTGTGGGAGTCCTGTTACCGTTGCAATGCGCTCTTCTTGGTTGCCGCGCACGGTGAGAAAGCGCAGCATTTTTGAAAATTTTTCAGATGTAATTGCCGCGTATGCAAGCGGTATATTGCGTACGTACGTCGCTTTCTTTTTGCCAATTGTGCATTCGTATAAATCGCCTAAACATACAATTGGCGCAAGCGGTGCGACTTGCTCAATATGTTGCAATACTTTTTTTAATGCTTTTGTATGCGAATGTAAGTCGCTAATAATCGCAATTTGCATCATGTATTCCTTCTTTCTAAACAGTAATCATCTGTTCATCATAGCACTGGTTGTTTCGTTTTTGTAGTAGGGTGGTGCGGTAAATTTTCTTTTTTTGGATATAATTTTGTACTTCGTGTATGGAAAATGTTTTGTTTGTCGTATAATGGAATAAAAAGGGGTGAAGTTTTATGTGGACAGATGAACAGCAAATGTTTCGCAATGCACTACGTAAAATGTTAGAGAAGGAAGCGTATCCATATGTGGAGCAATGGGAGAAGGACCGTCACATTCCACGAGCATTTTGGGAGAAGCTCGGGGACAATGGCTTCTTATGTCCAATGGTAGAAGAAGCGTACGGTGGATTAAGCTTAGACTTTGCGTATTCACGTATTTTAGCGGAGGAGCTAGAGCGTGTGAGTGCAGGGGTAGCAGCTGGCATTGTGTTGCATTCGGACATCGTCGTACCATACATTACGTCGTACGGTACCGATGCACAAAAGGAGAAGTTTTTACCGAAAAGTGTAACAGGGGAGTTGATTTCTGCAATTGCGATGACCGAGCCAGGTGCGGGATCAGATTTAGCAGCGATTAAAACGACAGCGCGTAAAGAAGGGGACTATTACGTGCTAAACGGTGAAAAAACATTTATTACAAACGGCATTGAGGCGGATTATGTCATCGTCGTTTGCAAAACCGATACGACTGTTACACCTGCGTACAAAGGCATTAGCTTACTCCTTGTAGAGACGGGAACAGAAGGTTTTAAGCGTGGGAAAAAGCTTGAAAAAGTGGGCATGCACAGCTCGGATACAGGTGAGTTAATTTTTGAAGACGCAAAAGTGCCGGTGGACAACTTGCTTGGCGAGGAAGGAAAGGGCTTTTATTACTTAATGGAGAAGTTACAGCAAGAGCGCTTAATGGTGGCGATTGAAACACAAGCAGAATCAGAGCGCTGCTTAGAGTTAACAATCGATTATGTCAAAACGCGTCAAGCGTTTGGCAAACCGATTGCAAACTTCCAAAATACGCAATTTAAGTTGGCAGAAATGGCGACGGAAATTGATATTGGGCGTACATACATTGATCATTTAACACAGCGCCATATTGCGGGAGCAGATATAGTAAAGGAAGTGTCAATGGCCAAGTGGTGGCTTAGCGACTTAGCAAAACGCGTATCGACCGAATGTATGCAGCTGCACGGTGGCTATGGCTATATGGAAGAGTATGAAATTGCGCGTCGCTTCCGAGATATTCCTGTTGCAGCGATTTATGCAGGGACAAACGAAGTGATGAAAGGCATTATTGCCAAACAAATTTTAACGTAATGCAAGTAGGGAGCGGTGAGGAAAAGGACATTCTTTTCTTCACCGCGTTTTGTTGTGCGTATAATCGTAAAGCTACATAGGAAAATGACGATGAAAGACGTATAATGAAAATGCTTTTCACTTATTTGCAGATTAGAGGATCGATGACATGTTCAAAAGGAGCATATTTTTACTAATAGTATGTGCAATACTCAGCGGCTGTAGTGAACGGTCACTTGAAATATTAACGGTTGAATTTAACAGCGGTGCAATCGTGCCAAACGTGACGGTCGCACTTATAGATGCGAAAACGGAGGAAGTGATTGCGACGAAAAAAAGCGATGATGAAGGAACGGTTGTATTTACGGATTTAAAGCCACGCCGCGAGTACATCGTCAGCAACGTCTCGCTCGCTGAATCGGTCATCGTCGATTCGACCGTTTTTACGTATGAAAAAGATATGGCATATTTTTTATTTGAAACGCATTTTCCGCATAATACGCAAGGGCTCGCCGTCCCAATGATCGAGCAACCAGACGGCATGCAGTCTGGTGAAGCTTTAGTCGCGTTAACAGCGGTGCTTCACTATTATGGCATTGAGGCAACGGTTGATGAGGTGTATGCGACATTTATGAAGCAGCCGTTTACATACGACGAACAGACGCGCATCGGTGGGCATCCAAATACGGTGTTTGTCGGGGATGCGTACGCGCGTGAAAGCTACGTGCTCGCAAAGCCTGTTGCAGAAGCGGCGGTCGCACTTTCTGCTGCGCATAACGTGCCATTATCGGTGTACAACGCTTCAAACAGTACAAAAGAGCAATTGCTACAAATTGTCGATAGCGGTGTGCCCATTATTGCATGGGTAACGAAGCAGCTAGCACCACCTGAGAAAACGGTGTGGCAGCTTGCCGACACGAACGAGCCTTTTTCGATGACGCGCAACGTTGAGCCAGTTGTCATTATCGGGCAGGCGGCGAATAAGCTACACGTCATTTCTGCAGCAACGCGCAAAACATATGATGTCAATGCGTTTTACGACATGTTCACACAAGTCGGCGCACAAGCAGTTGTCATTCGAAAATAACGAAGAAACATGCTATACTACAAATAAAGTAGTGCATATTTTCAGGGGGACCATTTGAACGGGACCTCCTTTTTTAATGATATGAATAGAAGGTGGACAACAATGTCAGTAATACAATTATTAAACGAACAGTTACAAGCAAAGTGGAGCTTCGAAGCGCCAATGAAAATTCAAGAGGAATTAATTCCGCTTATGTTAGACGGTAAAGATGTCGTTGCACAATCGCCAACAGGTTCTGGGAAAACGTTAGCGTACGTATTACCAATTTTAAATAAAGTAGACGGCAAGAAAAAACAAACACAAGCGTTAATCGTCGCACCATCACAGGAACTTGCGATGCAAATCGTTAACGTTATTCGCGATTGGACAGCTGGAACAGATATTACGGTACAGCAATTAATCGGCGGAGCAAACTCAGCGCGTCAAATCGAAAAGCTGAAGAAAAAGCCGACGATTGTTGTTGGGACACCTGGTCGCTTAAACGAGTTAGCACGTTCAGGTAAATTAAAGTTAAAAGAAGTGGAAACGGTTGTATTAGATGAGTGTGACCAATTACTAAGCCGTGAATACCGCGTTGTCGTAAAATCATTTATCGACGCAGCGGCGTTTGGTCGTCAAGTAGTCGTTGTATCGGCGACAGTGACAGAAGAGATCGAGCTTGTCGCAGAGCGTTTAATGTTCGAGCCAGCGCGCATCGTTGTGCGTCCAGAAGATATGCCAGCAGCAGGAAAAGTTGTGCATTCGTTTGTGAAGGTGGACGAGCGTGATAAAACGGATTTACTGCGTCGCCTTTCGTATCAAGAAGGCTTACATGCATTAGCATTTGTTAATAACATCGACCAAGTTGTCATGAAGGAAAATAAATTAAAGTTCCGCGATGCAAAAGTTGTAACACTGCATTCAGACATGAAAAAAGAAGAGCGTCAAAAAACGTTACAAGCGTTCCGTAAAGGCGAAGCGAAAATTTTAATCGCGACAGATATCGCAGCGCGCGGATTAGATATTGAAGGGTTAACGCACGTTATTCACGTTGACGTACCGCGCACGATGGAGCAATATTTACACCGCTCGGGTCGTACAGGTCGCGCCGGTGCTGAAGGGGAAGTTATTGCATTCGTTGCGTACCGCGATGAAAAAGACTACAAAAAGTTAACGCGTGATTTACCGAAAAAGCCAGTTCAAAAAGTATGGAGCGACGGTGCTTTAGTGGAAGGGAACTCTAAAACAGTTGCCAAGCCGGCTCAAAAACCAGCGGCAAAAGCAGCAACGAAAAAACCATATGTGAAGAAGGGCGGCAAAAAATAATGACATTCGAACAAAAGTTAGCAGCGTTTGCAGAGCTTGCGGTGAAAGTTGGCGTCAACATTCAACCGGGGCAACACTTACTCATTAATACATCGGTGGAGACATTACCGTTTACACGTCTTGTTGTGCAACAAGCGTATAAAGCAGGTGCAGGTCGCGTACATGTACAGCTAACGGACGATGTCATTTCGCGTGCCTTTTATGAAGGCGCAGCAGAAGCCGAGTTTGAAAAATATCCAAAATGGATTGTCGCACAGCGCGATGAATTAATTGAAAATAAAGGTGCGCTTCTTTGGATTGACGCACAAGACCCAGACCTTTTAGCGGGCATCCCTGTTGAGCGCATCGTTGCGCAGCAAAAAGCAGGTGGCGAAGCGTTACACAATTATCGTCAAGCAGTGATGAGTGACCAAATTGCTTGGTCGATTGTCGCCGTGCCATCTGAAAAATGGGCAGCAAAAGTATTCCCGCATTTACCGGAAGAAGAGCGCATGAACGCGATGTGGGAAGCGATTTTCAAAACGGTGCGTGTAGGTGAAGGCGATGCAGTTGCACTATGGCGCGAGCATGTTGCGAACTTAGAAAAGCGCGCAACGCAGTTAAACGACAAGCGCTTTAAAAAGCTGCATTATAAAGCACCAGGCACAGATTTAACGATCGAATTGCCAAAAGCGCACATTTGGGCATCTGGCAGCAGTAAAACACCGCAGCAAACGACGTTTATTGCGAACATGCCGACAGAGGAAGTGTTCACGTTGCCAGCGAAGTTTGGCGTCAACGGATACGTGTCAAATACGAAGCCGCTTGTATACCAAGGGAATATTATTGACGGCTTTACGTTAACGTTTGAAAATGGCAAGATCGTAAAAGCAGAAGCGAAAGTTGGACAGCAGCTGCTTGAGCAACTGATCGCCAATGATGAAGGTTCAAGCTATTTAGGAGAAGTGGCACTTGTGCCGCACGCGTCTCCAATTTCAGCGTCGAACATTTTATATTACAACACATTATTTGATGAAAATGCGTCGAACCATTTAGCGATCGGTGAAGCGTATCCAACGTGTTATGAGGGGGCGCGCGACTTTACGAAAGAACAGCGTGAAGAACATGGCATTAACACATCGATTACGCACGAGGACTTTATGATTGGTTCAGCGGATATGGATATTGATGGCGAGCATTATGATGGCACAATCGAGCCTGTGTTCCGCAAAGGAGAATGGGCGTTTTAGGAGCGTGAAGGCATGAGACGAATCATTGTATGTATACTCGGTTGCTTGTTGCTTGCGATGCCTGCACAAGCAGCGGAGCGTTACGTTGCCCTAGGTGACTCATTAGCAGCAGGTCAAACATCAAACCGTATGATCGATGCGGGCTATACAGATTTCATTGCCCTTCGTCTAGCGTCACGTGGAGAGCTCGCACATTTTTCAAAGGAGCTCGCATTTTCGGGCTTTACGACCGAGCAAGTGTTAGAGCGTGTACAAGAGCCGTTTGCCCAACCGTTGCTGCAGCAAGCAACACTCATTACGATTTCTGCAGGCGCGAACGATTTATTGCGTTTAGTCAATGTGAATGCGCAAACAGGTGATGTAACGTTCGATCAATTAACGGCTGATTTTGCGCTTAATAACGTGCGTCAAAATATCGCGAAAACGATTGCCGAATTGCGTGTGCGCGCACCAAAGGCGGATGTATTCGTCATCGGCTATTATTTCCCGTATCCACATGTGCATGATGCACAAAAGGAAGGGCTTGCGGTGCAACTGCAAACGTTAAATACGATTTTACAGCAGCAAGCAGAGGCACACGGTGCAACGTTTATTGATGTCGCTTCGCGCTACGGCATGGATGCGACAAATTATTTGCCGAATGCGACCGACGTACATCCAAACTTTGAAGGCTATATGGCGATGGCGAATGCGTTTTTAGCGCATGAACAGATGCGTGAACTAACGGTCGCACAATTACCGACGCCAAAGCCGCTCACATTTGAACAAGTGCTACAGCAATTGCAACAAACGCAGCAACAGCAGGAGCAGCAACTTGCAGCAGCACCGATTGAGTCGTACGTTGTGCCCCATGGGTTCCGTGCGCTGGAGCGATTATACGCAGTACGATAACGAAGTGTTAGGAGAACGCGGTGGCGTTTTCCTAACACTTTATTTTATGTCGTCACATGTTTCGTGATATGGTAAAAGAAAGGAAAAAATGGAGGGATACGATGAACATCTTTCATACAGCGGATTGGCATTTAGGGAAGCTTGTCCAAGGTACATATATGACGGAAGATCAACGCTTTGTGCTGCAGCAGTTCGTGGCGCATATTCGCACGAATAAGCCGGACCTTGTCATTGTAGCAGGTGATTTGTACGACCGTGCATTGCCACCAGTTGAAGCGGTCACGTTATTGCATGATGTGCTAGAAGAAATTGTATTACAAACGGAGACACCGGTTGTGGCGATTGCCGGCAACCATGATAGTCCAGCGCGCATTCATTTTGGTAGCAAGCTATTAAAGCAAGCAGGATTGCACGTAGTAGGCGAGCTTGCAGGTGCGTTTGAGCCGGTTGTCACACATGATGAATTTGGGGAAGTCCATACGTATTTATTGCCGTACGTGGATCCAGCGCAAGTGAAAAACTTTTTTGAAGACGACGCGGTAATGTCACAGCAAACGGCGATGGCGCGCGTAATGGCACATTATAATACCGTGTTACAGCCACATGTACGCAACGTGCTCGTGGCCCATGCGTTTGTCACGAAGTACGGTGAAGAAGCGGAAAATACAAGTGATGCGGAGCGTACTTTATCCGTCGGGGGCTCCGATTGTGTCGATGCGCATTTATTTGATGCGTTTGATTATGTCGCACTTGGGCATTTACACCAGGCGCATTCGGTGCTGCGTGAATCGATTCAATATGCAGGCTCGCCGCTAAAATACTCCATTTCAGAGCAGCACCACCAAAAAGGCTATTTATCAGTACAGCTGCGTAAAAAGGGCGATGTGTCGGTACAAAAAGTGTTACTTACACCTCGTCGTGACGTGCGTACGGTTGAAGGGACAATCGCGGATCTTTTAAAGATGCCTCGCAATGATGACTATGTATTTGTGAAGCTGCTCGATCAACAAGTGGTTGAATCTCCAATGGAGCAAGTGCGTACCGTGTTTCCGAATGCACTGCACGTCGAACGTGTCGTACAAACGGCAACAACGGAAGCGTCCGAGCGAGCAAGCCGTGCAAAATTATCCACACCGGAGCTATTTAACGACTTTATTGAACATATGACCGGTGCGCCCGTATCACCGTCGATGGAACGCATATTTAAAGAGGTGTTACAAGAAACGATGCAGCAAGAGCGAGAGGTGACGGAATCATGAAACCATTACAGTTAACGATGACGGCATTTGGTCCGTACAAAACGAAAGAAACGATCGATTTTCGTGAGCTTGGCGTACATCGTTTGTTCGCCATTTCAGGACAAACAGGCGCTGGGAAAACGACCATTTTTGATGGCATTAGCTTTGCGTTGTACGGCAGTGGTAGTGGTGAAGACCGAAAAGATACGAAGACGATGCGCAGCGATTTTGCAGATGACAAAGACTACACAGCGGTTGAGCTGTTATTTGAGCTGCGCGGGAAAACATATCGCGTGCTCCGTCAGCTTGGCCACATAAAAAAGGGCAATAAAACGGCAACCGGTGAGCGCTATGAATTTTTTGAAGTCGCAGCAGACGGCAGCGAAACACCGGCCGTGGATCGTCAAAAAGTATCAGACATTAATAAAAAAATCGAGCAATTACTCGGGTTAACGCAGCAGCAATTTAAGCAAATTGTCATGCTGCCGCAAGGGGAATTCCGCAAGTTATTAACATCGGATTCAAAGGAAAAGGAAGAAATTTTACGTAAAATTTTTAAAACAGAGCCGCTCGACCAGCTCGTTAAACGACTGGATGCAAAGCGCTTAACACTCGCGAAGGAAACGGCGAGCGCAAAGGCGGTATTTGAAGCAAATGTGCAACAGCTAGCCACATTACCGACGCGCGAATCGACATTGTTTGCCGTCCTGCAACAACAACATTATAACGTGCATCAGCTATTAGACGGCTTAACGGAAGAAGCGGCTTATTATAACGATCAAATGCCAAGCTTAACAGCGCACGTGCAACAAGCGCGCACGCAGCATGATGCGCTGCAGCAACAGCTCGGTGCTGCAACCCGCTTTAACGAAGAGCTGGCGACATACGAGCGCGCATGTAATGACTATGAAACGTTGCAACAGCAGCAACAGGAAATGACGGCGCTGCGTACAACGTGGCAGCGTGCTGAGCAAGCAGCTGCCATTCAGCCGTATTTTACACAGCAGCAGCAAGCCGCACAGCGCGTCGTTGAAGCAACGCAGCAACGCCAAGCGGCAGAAGCGCACGAGCAAACGATTGCCGCACAGCTAACCGAGGTGAAAAAGCAATACGACAAGCTAGCAGCTGAACAACATGTACGTGATGAGCAGCGCTTACAAATTGATCGACTGACGCAGCTAAAGCCGTATTTTGCAGAGCGCGAGCGCGCAAGTCGTGACGTAGCGCAAAAAACAAATGAGCTGCAGCAAGCGCAAGCTACGTATGATGAACATGTCGCACGCTTGCACAGTTTTACTGAGCGATTACAACGTGAAAAGGACAAGTTAGCGACGTTGCTGCAGGAAGCTGAGCCGCTGCAAACACATCGTCAACAAGTTCAAACGCTTCAAGCGCAGTGGGAAGCGTATAAAGCGTTGACAGAGCAGCGTCAAGCTGTGACACAAAGCTTTGCGCAAATGGAAGCGCAGCATGCACAGTATGTGACAGCAGATTACGCCTATCGCCAAGCATATGAAATATGGCTTGAAAACGAAGCGGCACAGCTTGCAGATTTACTCGAAGATGGGCAGCCTTGTGCAGTTTGTGGGAGCACGACGCATCCAAAACGCGCCGCGCGTCAGCAAGGTGTAAAGACAAAGTCGGAAATTGAGCATTTACGTCAACAAGCCGAGCAACAGCAACGCCATTATCATCAAGCGCAAGCAGCTCATACACAAGCGCAGCAACTACTTGCCCGTTTTGTCGAGCAATGTGAAGCGCTGCAAGTCAATGAACAACAAGGACATCAACTGCATGAACAGCTGCAGCAGGTGGAACAGCAGCTTGCTGCAACAACAGCAGCGGACGAAGCGGCAACAAAGCTGCGGAAAGTGATTGACAATGCGAGCGTGAAGTTACAGGTGGAACAGCAACAAGAACGCACAAATAAAGAGCAGCTGCAGCAACTTCATACAGCGCTTGCAGTCGCACAGGAGCAACTGACACAAATTGAGCAGCGTTTGCCGAACGAATTTGCAACGAGCGAGGCGCTTGAGCGTGCACTTTTACAGCTGCAACAAGCGCATACAGAAGCGGTAAACGCATGGCAACATGTGCAACAGCTTTATCAAGCAACCGATAAGCAGTACGACACAGCGAAGGAAAAATGTGCGTTTACATTACACATACAGCAGCAAGCAGAAGCGGCGCAACAAGCAGCGCAACAAACGTGGCAGCAACAGTTACAAACGGCATTTGAAAACATTGAACAATTCGAAGCCGCGTTATTGCCAGCGGAGAAGCGCCAAGCACTGCAGCAGCAACTCGATCAATACCGCGATGCGTGGCAAGCGGCAAAGGCCATTGTTGAGCAAGGGCAGGAGCGCTTCGCAACGCGAGAAACAATTGAACTCAGTGAACTTCAAGCGCAAATTGATGCACAAGCGGCACAGTTGCAACAAGCGATGGACGCGCTCCATGCGTGCAAGCAAGCGCATGAGCACTGCACGCATATGCAGCGCACATTTACGACGAGCAATGATGAGATGGAAGCATTAGTGCAACAAGAGGCTGAGCTTACGACATTATATGATTTATTGCGCGGGAAAAATGCAAAAAAAGTATCATTTGAGCGCTACGTGCAAATTGGTTTTTTAGAGCAAATTACCGAAGCGGCAAACATTCGCTTACGCTACTTATCAAATGGACAGTTTACACTCCAATGCTCCGATCGCTTAGAAGGTGGCGGCAAGCAAAGTGGTTTAAGCTTAGATGTGTATGATGCGTATACAGGGTTGCTACGCGATGTGAAAACATTGTCAGGTGGCGAGAAATTCAACGCATCACTTGCGCTCGCACTCGGCATGGCAGACGTCATTCAAAGCTTTGAAGGCAACATTCAAATTGAGACGATGTTTATTGATGAAGGCTTTGGCTCGCTTGATGAAGAGACGCTGACAAAGGCAGTTGATACGCTTGTCGATTTACAAAAGTCTGGACGCATGATTGGCATTATTTCGCATGTCAACGAATTAAAAGCGGCGATGCCTGCCGTGCTTGAAGTGACGAAATCAAAAGAAGGTTACAGCACAACGGCATTTATCGTGAAGTAATGAAAAAGACGCTAGCACATTTTGCTAGCGTCTTTTTCATTAACGACGAGTCGTTGGATTTTTCTTTTTGTTATCTAAATACTTTTTAATGATCGGGTATACAACCGGACCTACTTTTACTGCAAAGTTCACTAATTTTTTTACGTTTAATTTCATCGTAAGCGCTCCTTTTAATGGCTCTTCACCATAACATGGGGTTGCTTTTCACGTCGAGGCAGGCTTTCCGCACTTTTAGGCAGAACCTATTTTGAGCCCTAAAGAAACACACCGTCTTTGAACCCAATGATATCTATAGCTAAAATGATTGTATGTTATGGGTGCAGAAGATAAATAATATTCGCAATCGTGTGAT
>JAHAYH010000168.1 GCA_018384745.1 Caryophanon sp.
TATGGCACCGCCCTTATGACGAACATCATGTTCGCCTCCACGCCCGCGGAAAGCCTGCCTCGACGTGAAAAGCAACCCCATGTTATGGTGAAGAGCCTTAATTTTATTAAATATACAGAAAATTAAGATTGACATTACATATCGTAGTTGATACACTAAGTACAACAAAACCTACAAACAAACTAGGGATTAGGAGTGACAAGGAAATGAGTAAATTAGCAAATTCAGTAGCAGATTTAGTCGGCAATACACCAATCGTAAAATTACAAAACGCAACAGGTGAAAATGAGGGAACAGTTTACGTAAAGCTTGAGTTCTTCAATCCAGGTTCATCTGTAAAAGACCGTTTAGCATTAGCAATGGTAGAAGCGGCAGAAAAAGACGGCACGTTACAACCAGGCGGCACAATTATCGAGCCAACTTCAGGTAACACGGGGATCGGTTTAGCAATGATCGCAGCAGCAAAAGGATACCGTGCGATTTTAGTAATGCCTGAAACGATGTCTTTAGAGCGTCGTAACTTATTACGCGCATATGGAGCGGAGTTAGTATTAACACCAGGTCCAGAAGGTATGAAAGGTGCAATTGCAAAAGCAGAGAGCTTAGCTGCTGAACATGGCTACTTATTACCACAACAATTCAAAAACCCAGCAAACGCTGAAATTCACCGTTTAACAACAGGTCCAGAAATCGTCTCAGCATTCGAAGGTTTAAAATTAGACGCATTCGTAGCAGGAATCGGTACAGGTGGTACAATTACAGGTGCAGGTGAAGTATTAAAAGACGCATTCCCAGGCATCGAAATTATTGCTGTTGAGCCAAAGGATTCTCCAGTGTTATCTGGTGGTAACCCAGGTCCACACAAAATCCAAGGAATTGGCGCTGGTTTCGTACCAGACGTATTAGATACAGATGTGTATTCTTCTGTATTCCCAGTAGAAAACGAAACAGCATTCGAAGTAGCGCGTAAAGTAGCACGCGAAGAAGGTATTTTAGTTGGTATTTCTTCAGGTGCAGCAATTCATGCAGCAATCGAAACAGCAAAACGTTTAGGCGCAGGTTCTAACGTATTAGCGGTAGTGCCATCAAACGGTGAGCGTTACTTATCAACACCTTTATATCAATTCGAAGACTAATCATCTCCTATATGATGTATGCTAGCCATCCACAATTTTGTGGGTGGCTTTTGTCGTTTTTGTTTGAAAGTCACAACAATTTGGTATGATAAACGATGACGACGTAGTGAAAGGGAGATACACATGGCATTACAACAATATGAGCCGCTCACAATTAACGGTGTGACGCTCGATTTTTCACGTGAAACATTTGTGATGGGCATTTTAAATGTCACGCCGGATTCATTTTCAGACGGCGGGCAATTCAATACAGTGGAAGCTGCCCTCGCACAAGCAAAGCAAATGGCAGCAGACGGCGCGAAAATTATTGACGTCGGTGGTGAATCGACACGTCCAGGTTATACGCGTATTTCAGACGATGAAGAAATATTACGCATTACGCCTGTGATTAAAGCGATTGTTCGAGATCTTCCAAATGTCATCGTGTCTGTTGATACGTACAAAGCGAACGTTGCACAAGCGGCGATTGATGCAGGAGCACATATCATTAATGACATTTGGGGCGCAAAAGCAGATCCGCAAATGGCGCACGTCGCAGCTAAAAACAACGTGCCGATTATTTTAATGCATAATCGTGCGGATGAGCCGTATACTGCTTATTGGGAAAACTTTATGGAAGATATGCACGAAAGCATTCGCATCGTGAAAGCAGCAGGTGTTCCGGATACGCACATTTTCCTCGACCCTGGTATTGGCTTTGTGAAAAATTTGCAGCAGTCGATCGAAACGATGCAAAAGTTACCACAGCTCGTGGCACTTGGGTATCCGGTGCTGCTCGCAACGTCGCGCAAACGTTTAATCGGTGCGGTGCTTGATTTGCCGGTAGAAGAACGTTTAGAAGGAACGCTTGCGACATGTGCGTTCGGTGTGCAAAGTGGCTGTCACATCATGCGTGTCCACGATGTGAAAGAAACGGTGCGCACGGTGAAAATGATGGATGCTTTAGTTGGTAAATACAACGTAGAAGGCGAATTGGCGCCAAGACATTAAAGGAGAGAGTTCAATGGATTACATTCACGTACGAGATATGCAGTTTTACGGTTACCACGGTGTGTTAAGTGAGGAGACGCGCCTTGGACAACGATTTCGCGCAACGGTATCATTAGCGGTTGATATCCAAGCGGCAGGGCAAACGGATGAGTTAGACAAAACAGTCAGCTATGTTGGCGTATATGATTTATGTAAAGAAATTATTGAAGGCAAGCCGTATAAGCTAATTGAAGCGGTCGCTGAAACGATTGCGACACGCATTTTAGCAGATTATGAAGGACAAGTGTTTGGTTGCCGCGTTGAAATTATGAAGCCAGATCCACCAATTCCAGGTCACTACAAGGAAGTAGCGGTAGAAATTACGCGAGGACAATTCGTATGAACGTAGCATATTTATCGATCGGCACGAATTTAGGCGAGCGCGAGCAAAACTTAGCGCATGCGGTGAAGTTGCTTCAAGCGCATGTAACGGTAACGGACGTATCGGCCATTTATGAAACAGCCCCTGTTGGCGTGACGGATCAACCATCATTTTTAAATATTTGCGTAAAGCTAGAAACGGAAAAAACAGCTGATGAATTATTAACGGTTTGTCAGTTTGTTGAGCAGGAACTTGGACGCGTGCGCTTATATCGATGGGGTCCTCGAAGCATCGACCTTGACATTTTACTGTTTAATCACGAAAATATTGAAACAGAGAGCTTAATTGTGCCGCATGAACGCATGTTTGAACGCGCATTTGTGCTCGTGCCGCTTGCCGATATTAGCGCAGGTGAGACGGAGCAGCTTCAGTACGCACAGCAACAGCTATCACAAATGGATTTACAGCAAGAAGGGATTGTGAAATGGGCGGCGCAAACAACGGTTTCGCAATTCGTTCGTGACGTACAATAACGTCGTTGCTTCTATATAATGAGGATTCGGTGAGTAACTTCCGAGGAGGATCAATAATGACGAACGCACAAAAGCCATTTCAAATTGGCGACATCGTAATGGATAACCGCGTCGTACTTGCCCCGATGGCAGGTGTATGTAACTCGGCATTCCGTTTAACGGTGAAGGAGTTCGGTTCGGGTTTAGTGTACGCTGAGATGATTAGCGATAAAGCATTAAATACGCGCAATAAAAAAACGATGGACATGCTCTATATTGATGAGCGTGAAAATCCGATGACGCTGCAAATTTTCGGCGGTGATAAAGAAAACTTAGTCGAAGCGGCTAAATACGTCGATCAATACACAACAGCTGATATTATCGATATTAATATGGGCTGTCCGGTAAACAAAATTATTAAATGTGAAGCGGGCGCACGTTGGCTGCTCGATCCGAATAAAATTTACGAGATGGTCGCAGCTGTTGTCGATGCGGTAAAAAAACCCGTTTCGGTAAAAATGCGCATCGGTTGGGATGATGAACACGTCTTTGCGATCGAAAATGCACAAGCGGCAGAGCGCGCAGGCGTATCAGCAATTGCGATGCACGGTCGTACACGCGTGCAAATGTATGAAGGGCATGCGAACTGGGATATTTTAAAAGAAGTAAAGAAAAACATTAACGTGCCATTTATTGCGAACGGTGATGTAGAAACGCCACAAGATGCAAAGCGCATTTTAGATCACACAGGTGCAGATGGTGTTATGATTGGACGTGCGGCACTTGGCAATCCGTGGATGATGTATCGCACCGTAAAATATTTAGAAACAGGCGAGCTACCACCTGAGCCAACTGTGCAAGAGAAGATGGAAGTATGCTTATTGCATTTCGAACGTTTAAGCGCATTAAAAGGTGAAAAGATGGCGGTGCGTGAAATGCGTAAGCATGCATCGTGGTATTTAAAAGGAATTCGCGGCAACGGGAAAATCCGTACAGCGATTAACCAAGCCGAAACAGCGGCGGACTTCCGCTTGCTTGTACAAGGTGTCATTGCCGATGCGGAAGCCGGGCGTCTAGTCGGTGACATTGAGCCGACCCGTCCTGTAACACAAGGGTAAATGCGAGGGCTATTACAGAACAATAGCCCTTTTTGTGTGAATCGTATTTGACGAAATTACGAGAATTCAATCGAAACAGATGAACCGTAGCCGAATTTTGTGTACAATAAACGAATATGGATTTAAATTGACCAGCAGTGGTTTATATAATAAGGAGTGACAAACGTGTCAAACATTGAAGAATTAAATGACCAGCTATTAGTGCGTCGCCAAAAAATGACGGACATTAGCGAAAGTGGTCTTGACCCATTCGGTAGTCGTTTTGAACGCACACATTTATCGAACGAAGTAATTGCAGAAAATGAGCAATTCGACAAAGAGTATTTACATGATCACGAGCGTGAAGTAACAATCGCAGGTCGTATTATGACAAAACGTGGTAAAGGGAAAGCTGGTTTTGCCCACATTCAAGATTTAGGCGGCCAAATTCAAATTTACGTACGTAAAGATGCAATCCGAGAAACCCACATCATCAGGAGTCGTGGTATTGAGGAACGCAACGAACTGTCCGACCGCGGCCTTCTGAAAAGAA
>JAHAYH010000169.1 GCA_018384745.1 Caryophanon sp.
GAAGCTCCGGCGCAGGAAGATGTATAACGACACATGGGAACAGGATTACATGGAGTTTGTCGAGGGGAACAGCCTTACTTTGTGCAGCGGTCTTGCATATCGCAGAAAGGAGAACAGGCTGGAGAACGCCCAGCGGATGTATGCTCTGATCTTCGATCTGGATGGCGTAGGTCTTGCCGAGCTGCGCAACCTCTTTCTGCGCTTTGGCGGCGATCCGGAGCGAGTGCGCCGGTTGCCGATGCCGACTTTCCTTGTTCTGTCGGGGACAGGGCTGCATATCTACTATGTTTTCCAGCAGCCGATTGACCTATACCCGAATATAAAAATTCAGCTTAAAAGTCTGAAATATGACCTCACTTTCCGGCTATGGGAGTATGGCAGCACTTCGCAGGTCAAGGCGATCCAGTATCAATCCATCAATCAGAGCTTCCGCATGGTGGGCAGCATCAATGACAAGCATGGGACGGAGCTGGTCGCTTTCCGTACCGGAGAACGGGTAACGCTGGATTATCTGAACGCCTACGCAAAGCCAGAAAACAGGGTGGATGTCAATAAGCCTTTCAGCCCATCCAAAATGACACGAGCTGAGGCGAGGGAGGCATATCCGGAGTGGTATGAGCGTGTTGTTGTGAGAGGCGAGAAAGGACGCAAGAAGTGGGATATTGCCGGAAAGGTGCATGGTGATGATCCGTATGCGCTCTACCATTGGTGGCTGCGGCAGATCGGAGAGATAAAGGGCGGGCATCGGTATTTCTTTTTGATGTGCCTTGCTATCTATGCTTACAAATGCGGTGTGTCGAAGCAGCAGCTCCGGCAGGATATGAAAGAGGCTTTTGATGATCTGCAGATGGTGAAGCATGAGAACGCATTGACCGAGGAAGATATACGGAGTGCGCTGGAAGCCTACGACAAGGAGTATTACAATTTCACGATTTCCGATATTGAAGCTCTGACCGATGTTCGCATCGAGCGCAACAAGAGGAATGGTAGATCACAGAAAGAGCATTTGAAAAGAGCAAGGGCGGTGCAGGAAGTGGATTATCCTGGCGGCACATGGAGAAGAAAAGGGGCAGAAGAAAAGAAAGCGCAAGTCTATGCGTGGCGGCAGGAGCATCCAGAGGGACGCAAGGCCGATTGTCATAGGGACACCGGACTTGATCCGAAAACGATCCGCAAATGGTGGGACACCGTACCGGAGGGGCATATAACGGTCAAAATACGCCCATCACAGGCTTTGAGCGATCTGTTGGTGGAGGAATTTAAGAAAGGGCTGTAAACGCCCCAGAAACGCCCTACAAGGCGTTTTCGGGGCGGGTAAGGGTTTTTATATTACCCCACCGAAAACGAGGCTTGAAAACCGCGCGAAATAAGGCTTTTTCACCCCCTAAATGTACACGCTGCGGTGTTAGCATATAGAAAGCACTGTTCATAGAAAAGTTGCAAAAAAACATTTGCAATGCACTTGCAAATGTCACGAATATTGAATATAATATTAGTGCAAGCTAAAAATGACGAGGAAAGGAGTGCTATTATGGCTAAAGGAAATATGACGATAAGAATGGAGCCGGAGCTGAAAGCACAGGCGGCAGCTCTCTTTAAGTCCCTCGGAATGGATTTGAGTACGGCAACGGGTATTTTTTATCGACAGGCACTTAGGTGTCATGGACTTCCCTTTGAAGTCAAGGTTGACGAGCCGAATGCTGTTACCTATGCGGCGATGGAGGCGGCAGAAAAGGGAGAGGATATGTATGGTCCGTTTGATAGCGTTGCAGATCTGATGGAGGCGCTGAATGCTTAAGCCGGAGTTTTCGGGGCAGTTCAAACGAGATTACAAGCTTGCGATCAAGAGAGGCTGCGATCCGAAGAAGTTGGAGGAAGTGATCACGCTGTTGTGTAACGAGCAGCCGTTGCCGGAGGCGTATCGAGATCATGCTCTCACTAATTCCAGAAATTATAAGGACATGAGAGAATGTCACATCGAGCCGGACTGGCTGTTGGTCTATAAAGTTGTTCGGCAGACTTTGATTTTGAAATTGATAAGGACGGGATCTCATAGCGATTTGTTTTGAGATTAACTCCGGATGAAAGAGTGGTGATGATATTTGGCGGGTGTAATAACGGAAATTGCAATAGAATGTGGCGTGTCGGAACAGGCAGTTCGTGCATGGTGTAGGCGAAACCATGTTGCGAAAGATGCGAAAGGAAGTTTCGCAATCAGCGAAAGTCAAAAAACCGCCATATATCAGCATTATTTAGGTGTTGAACGAAAGCAAGTTTCGCAACAGGCGAAAGCAAGTTGCGAAACTTGCGAAACCACTTTGATCGCTATGCTGCAGGGAGAATTAGACCGGAAAAGCGAGCAACTTGCTGTAAAGGACAAGCAGATCGAGGAACTGAACGCAAGGTTGGCGGAGGTCAGCTCGGCGTTGGTGACGGCACAGCAGACTGCGGCAGCGGCCCAGGCTCTCCATGCTGGGACAATGCATCAGCAGCTTCTTTCCGGCAAGTCCGGAGCCGATCAGCCGGAGCGTGAGACAGAACCGGTTCAAAAGCGTAGCTGGTTTAGTAGGTTCTTTGGGGACTAAACAGAACGACAAATCGGAAATGGTTTTACACCCACCCCCAAATTTAAAAATCGAAGGGAGGACTTTTTCCGTCAGGAAAAAGGATACACTATGCGTGAAACAAAAGTATTCAGCAAAAACAGCACATATCAGAAATTTGAAGTGCTTAAGACTAACAGAAATAAAAGGTACAGATATAACGAGTTCTTAGTTGAAGGTGTCAGAAGCCTTAATGAAGCTGTAAAGAACAAATGGAATATAAAATCTTTTATTTATGACAGAAACAATTTATCCGGCTGGGCAAAGGAAATGATTGCAAATGTTAAAACAGATGAGAATTTTTGTCTTACAGCTGAGCTTATGAATGACCTCAGCAATAAAGATGATACGTCTGAGTTAATGGCTATCATTGAAATGCGTGAGGACAAGCTTGAGAACGTGCCGCTTTCCGAAAATCCTTTTATAGTATTATTTGACAGACCGTCAAACAAAGGCAATCTCGGAACAATGATACGCTCTTGTGATGCACTCGGAGCAGATATGCTTATCATTACAGGACATTCCATAGACCTTTATGATCCTGATGTAGTTGTTTCTGCTATGGGTTCTTTTTTCAATATGCCCGTTATACGAATCGCTGATAATAACGATCTCTTTATGTATCTAAACAAATTGAAAGAACAGTATCCGAATTTCCTTACTGTCGGAACTACCGCACACAAGCAAAATCCGATTTATTCAGCTGACCTTACAGTTCCTCTAATGCTAATGATGGGCAATGAAACTATGGGACTGAACAAAGCATATAAAGAATATTGCGACCTGCTTTGTACTATTCCAATGTCAGAAAAATCATACGCATCTTCGTTCAATGTAAGCTGTGCTGCTTCAATTCTGATGTACGAAATCACAAGGCAAAGGGGCATAAAGTAAATTCTATCAGTTTATTTTTGCAATGGAATATTCCAGTTTATCGGTGGGATGAAGGTCGGGGAGCCGTCCGCAGACGGCAGGGGCAGCGCCCCTCCGGAGCTGGCAGAGCAGCAGGCACGAGCCGGCAGTGAAGCAGCTCCGGCAACCCCTCCCCTTTAGGGGCGCAAAGCACTTTCACACCGCTGCACCGATGGGGTGGCGGTGTGAAAGTGCTTTTGCGTTACTTTCTCACCAGAAAGTAACAAAGAGGTTGTTTTTAGCGGAAATTTATGATAAAATAGAGGACGGAAGAATAAGCGGAAAGGGGGCGATTTTATGGGAGTTACGATTTCGGGTATGACAGGTGCAGGGAGCATCCGGCACAACAACCGCAGCTTCTCAGCGGCGAATGTAGACCGGAGCCGGACGGAGCAGAACATTGTTTTCTGCAACGAGGATCTGAAGCAGGTCTATCATATGGTCTTTGATGAAGCTCTCGCAGCCTACAACGCAAAGAAAACCAAAACGAGAGATAAGATACCGGACTACTATGAGCATATCCGGCAGAGTAAACAGGAAAAGCTGTTCCATGAAGCGATCTTCCAGATCGGCAACATGAGCGACTGTGGGTGCGGTACGCCGGACGGAGAACGGGCGGCGGCAGCTCTGAAAGATTTTGCGGAGTCTTTTGCAGAACGCAACCCCCATCTGCGGGTGTTCAATATGGTGCTGCACATGGACGAGGCAACGCCCCATCTCCATGTCGATTTTATCCCTGTGGCAACGGAGCAGTCAAGAGGACTTTCTACAAGGGTATCTATGAAACAGGCATTGAAGCAGCAGGGGTTTGTCGGTGTCGGCAGAAAGCAGACCGAATGGGCGGCGTGGATGGAACGGGAGAAAGAAGCTCTGACGGAGATCGCCCAGCGGCACGATTTTGAAATTATCTCTCTCGGCACGAACAGACCGCACATGGACTTGCCGCAGTTCAAGGAAGCGGCTGCGAGGCTGGAAGCGGTGCAGCAGCAGACAGCGGCAGTAGAGCGGGAGGTTGCTGAGCTGGAACGGCAGCGGGACGCTCTGAAAGGCACTGTGCGGCTCTTAAAGGAGGCTGACAGGGTAAATGCACCCCTGCATGATATTCAGCCGGAAAAGACGCTCACAGGGGCAGTAAAGGGCGTGACGGTGGATCAGGTCGAGCAGCTAAAGAAAATGGCACTGCGCAGCGTGACGGATCGGCACAAGGTACAGGAGCTGACGGAGGAAAACACCCGTCTGCGGTCACAGGTGCCGTCCATGAAGAAGCGGCTGGAAGAAGCGCAGCGGCAGCAGAGGCTTGAACAGGAAAACCGGAGGCTGCGCGATGAAAACTATTATCTGCAATCCGAGCTGCAGGAGGAACGCAGCTTCACCGAGCGTCTGACGGACGGCATCGGTCGGATGCTGGACTTCTTGGAAGAACACTTGCCGGAGCGTCTGCGTCCTCTGCTTGAAAAGGCGAGGGAGCTGCTGCCCGATCCGGAGATTGGACAGCAGCAGGAGCAACAGCAGCACCAGCGAGGAATGGGCGGCATGGAGCTGTAAAAGAAGCCTGTCCGGAGGGCTTGAAAATCTCTTTCGGACAGGCTATAATAACAACTGAAAATAGGGAATTGCTGTATTGATAATCTAAGCCCCCTGTAAGGGTACTCCCAACCTATATTTTTTCTCTCTGAAAGGGAGAAAGTCGGAGGGGAAAAGGGGGGTGAGCGGAGGGGTGTTGGAAGTGTGGTAAACCTCGTTAGAGGTTTTCCAAGCCACTGTGGTAAACCCATCGGGTTTTCCATAGTGGCGGCACTTTCAATGCCCCGCAGCGAGGGGGAAAAGGGGGAGGTGACTTTCTCTTTAAGGCGGCGTAGCCGCCGCTCTTTTGCTCCCCCTTTTCCCCCTTCCCGCCCGCAGGCGATCCCCGCCGCAGCGGATTTTCTTTTTGGTACTTTTTCTTTTGTGAGGTGGTAATATGACCGAGAATTATCGAGGCTGCTACGAGTATTTGAGCGCACAATATCCGGAGGTCGGAGGCTATGAGTTTTATAAAGAGCTGTTTCCGGACAATGAGAACTCCGGAGAACGGCACACGGATTTTTCCCATCCGAACGCTGTGTATCTGTATCGGGACGAACAGAGCGAGGATAAGAAGCTCCGGCGCAGGAAGATGTATAACGACACATGGGAACAGGATTACATGGAGTTTGTCGAGGGGAACAGCCTTACTTTGTGCAGCGGTCTTGCATATC
>JAHAYH010000170.1 GCA_018384745.1 Caryophanon sp.
TGCCTGTGCAACACAAGCATCGGTATCATTGGTATTGGCAGTGGTCATCGATTGCACACGGATAGGATTGTCCGCTCCCATTTCGATGTTGCCAATATGTACCGCTGAGGCATCACGCCGATGGTAGTTGGGGGGTTCCCCCTGTGAGAGTAGGACGTCGCTTCGCACGCATAAGTCATTCAAGCTAACGCTTGAGTGGCTTTTTTTATACTTGTATGAGGTAGACTCTCAAATCAACTACACGATGTTGTATTCAAATGAATGCTGTGTAATGTTCCAATGGAGGTACTTTCTTTGTCGATTATCGACCAAGGAAAGTGCTTTTTCTATTTTTGCTGAAGTAAGTGGCCCTAAATGCATTCGTTTCGGGAAAGGTTTTAGGGAAAATTCGCGTAAAAAACCGTTACTATTTTCATTCGTCCTACGTTACCAAGGCGCATATGGATCCGCGAAGTAAAATGGAATGCCATACGTTTTTTCAAGTTCGGCGTAACGGCTAAATTCTTTTCCACGATCGGTTGTGAATAATTGTAGTCTCGGGTAACGAAAATGGAGCTCCTCAATCAGTCCATTTCATCGAACATCGCCATACATCCTTTCATGCCGCGCGCTAAAACGACGATGTCTACATGCGCAGTAACGAAACGTTGCACGTGATTTCACAGCTGCTGGACGTTGTTGAATACGTGTTTCGATCTGGAAACGTTCGTGTGTTTCACGTGGTGTTGGATGTTTTCCTTTTTGACGAAGAATTTGAAGTGTCACGCGAAGTTTTCCTATATATAGCTAAGCCTGCGATCAATTGTTTTAAAAGAGATTTCCCGCTGAAATAATGCGCCAACAATGTGTTCATCGGAGCATGTCGCTTGTAGCTTTTCTTCGATTTTTCGCCGAAGTTCATCGGTGCACATTGTCTATTCCCGCTGAGAGAATGTACACATAGGTTTAAAACTTAGCTTGAATTATAGGGGAGAGTGGCTGTTAATAAGCATTATAGCTGGAGTCTAAGCGTAATATATAAGTAGATCACAAAGCACAGCGCATGTTAATATGTTCAACTGAACTAACAGTTAAAGTGAAGTTGAAAGAAAATTTGAAAAAGTACAAAAAAGTAATTGCGCGATAATGATAATGATGTATAATAAACGTATTGAAATAATTTTTTCTATTGTTCCGAAGTAGCTCAGTTGGTAGAGCATCCGGCTGTTAACCGGCAGGTCGCAGGTTCGAGTCCTGCCTTCGGAGCCATTTTTTTATGCATTTAAAACTTTTTTGAAAAAGTTTTAAAAAGTGCTTGCATCACATGTGTAACCATGATATTATAAATCTTGTCTTGTTAAGATATACCAACGATGGCCCGTTGGTCAAGTGGTTAAGACACCGCCCTTTCACGGCGGTAACACGGGTTCGAATCCCGTACGGGTCACCATTAATTTTATAGCAGTAAATAACAAAAGCCCATGGAGGATTAGCTCAGCTGGGAGAGCACCTGCCTTACAAGCAGGGGGTCGGCGGTTCGAGCCCGTCATCCTCCACCATCATTTTTA